>JBLHTM010000047.1:0-9444 GCA_047627215.1 Rickettsiales bacterium
TGCCCATAATCTTGCTTAGATTTAAGTTGGTAAAATTAGATAAATTTAACTTATCTAATCATTATCTTAAATCGAACCGAATTAGTGAACTTTTACAAGGATGACGATTATGTGAGCGTTGCAATTATGTGAGTGTGGCAATTATGTGAGGATGATGATTGTGATTACTAGAGATTGTGAGGGGGTATAAAAATGGAAAATAAGATGACGATAAATAAAATTCCGCCACTCAAATTAGGTTATTTTCATAAGGAAGATCAAGACCACTTTTTAAGTAGATAATTAATTTACCCACTAATTTTGAAAAAGAGCCGTTTTATTGATCTGCCATTACTCCCATCTTATCTAATATTTATATGATTCCCTTTAACATCAAAATGACAAAATTTGCTGAGGAATTGAATGGTTTATACAGAAGATATTGTGATGATATAGTTTTTATTCGCGAAATATTGACACATCAGAGGTGTTTTTTTAAGAGGTTTTTTATTGATAAATTTGTGTCAATTAGGAAACTGAATTTGTTGATAAGCTGAGTTATAGATTGTTTAAAAAATAGGTCTGTTTCAAATGGTTTTTTAATAAAATTATCCTTCTATTTTCCATTTTTAAAATAACTTATTAAATAAAATGAACTACCGCCATATTTTTCACGCAGGCAATTTTGCCGATGTTTTTAAGCATCTGATCCTTTCTTTGTGTATGGAAAAATTACAGGAAAATAAAACCCCATTTTTCGTCATTGACACCCATTCTGGCATTGGGAAATATGATTTGTCGTCGGATTTCGCCAATAAAACCGGAGAATACAAAGATGGAATTTTAAAAATTTTAGATCGGAAAAACCCAGATAAGATTTTTCAAAATTATTTAAATATTGTGCGAATGTTTAATCGTTTCAATAAAGGGCAAACCAAGACCTACCCCGGATCTCCGCAAATAATTAAGCAATTTTTGCGCGATGGCGACAAGCTAATTTGTTCTGAGTTGCATCCTCAAGCTTTTATTTTATTAAAGCGCAGCTTTGCTGGAGACAAGAGAATTCAAACTTTAAATCACGATGGTTATTCATTGTTACAATCAAATTTTCCGCCACATATTAATCGGGGCTTGGTTTTTATTGACCCTCCTTTTGAAAAAGGAAATGGTAAAAAGGATGATTTTGAACAAATTTTAACTCACTTAAAAGGTGCTTACAAAAAATTTTCTACGGGCATTTATTTAATTTGGTATCCAATTGTCAATGAGGCGCAGTCGCAGAGATTTCACAAAAGAATTAAAGATTTAAAAATTCCCAAACTACTCATCGCTCAAATTATTATTGATAAAAATATTAAAGATAGTTTTAAGGGCTGTGGAATGTTGATAGTTAATTTCCCTGATCAATTAGATGAAAAATTGTCTATTCTGACGCCGTTAATTTTGCAATATTTGGGAAAAACTAATGGCGAGGTAGGATTAGAGATTATTCTTTAGGGCCTTTTTTAAATAAATCAAAAATTACCCTCCTCGATTTTGACCTCATGCCTCTCTTTTAGATTGGTGATGCAAAATTAAGAACCTATTTATAATTTATGCCTTTATGGTGCGGAATTTTCTGGAAACCATTTATGACAAATGTCTGGATAATCGTCATTTAAAAGAAACTTGGATGCCAATTATTATGACCGAAGGTAAGTTGCATTTTGAGTGGTTTAAAAATAATCAAGATAGCTTTAAAATAAAGAAATGGGGCCAATTCTCTAATAATCTAACAATCTTCCGGGTATTTTAATATTTAAATGAGCTTTAGCGCCTTTTTTCATAAGTTTTATGAAAAATACATAAAGCCTTTATAATCAAAAGCAAAAAACAATATGAATAATATCATTCATTCAATCCTTGAAAAATTCGCAATTACCGATGATGTCATTAACGATAAAATAGATCAATTTCTGGAGGAGGGTGGCAGCATCAACGCTATTGGTTATAATATGGATGATGATGAAAATCCAAATGATGAATACCCTCAATATGGAATTTTACATGCTGCAGCAGCCTCAGATCGAATCAATGTAGTGCTTCATCTATTACAAAAACCAGATATTGACGTTAATCTTGTTGCCGAACAAAAAACTCCACTACTAAGCGCGCTAACCATGGAACATAAAATTATTTCTGAAAATACTTTCACAATCATTTCGGCTTTAATTGATGGTGGCGCAGATGTTAATTATCAATCTTCTTTCAACGACGGAGCTACAGAATACTTAATGTCCTGGTCCTCTGATATTAGTTATAATATTCATAAACACCTGATTAAATCTGGAATAACAATCAATGAAAAATCTATTTTAGATTCACTTAATGAATATATGGATGATGAATTTGCCGATGATGTTATTTTTATGAAAACAGCTTTATTACTATTAACATTTGCGGAAAGAAATAATTACGATGCTGATCCTCTTTTTCAAGAGCAGGGGGATGAGATAAACCAAAAAAATGTCGATATGAAATGTGCTATTTCTATGTTACAACTTAATCAAAATATTCCAAATATGATTCAGACCCATGCAATAAAAACATCTTTTCTAGAAATACAGCCCGAAATGACTGCAATTAGAAACGAAATAAAACAAGAATCTCATCCCAAAACAACAATTAAATCATCTTCAAATTCTATTGTACCATTGCAATCAGAAGATAATAAAAGAATGAAATCAGGTTAGAATATTAGAAAAAAGAAAAGGAGTCAGGACACCGATCCCTTTAATATGAAGAAATATTTTAAAGTTTTTTTAATCCATCATTGTTAAGATGGCGCTAATGCCAAGTCCTATCTTTAAATGGGATTTGTTATAATCGTCTAATTCAAATTTATTATGAATATTTCAACTTTAATTTTCTTAGCCATCGTATCTCTTTTTGCTATCAGAGGATATAAAAGAGGCCTGCTTTTAACGACAGTAAAATATGGCTCTTATTTAGCTGCCTATGCTATTTCTATTATTTTTACTATTGGATTTTCCAAATTACTAGCGGAATATTTATCTATTGAAGGATTAAAGGTTTATTTTATTTCTGCTTTAATAATATTTTTTGGATCTTCTTTGGTTATTAATCTTTTGATTAAAATAATACTCGAAAAATATTTAACATCTAAACTTGGTGAAAATATTGGTACAAAATCACAAATTGCCGGACTAATTCTGAGCTTATCAGTTGGTTGTTTTATTGGCTTTATTGCGGTTTATCTTTTTTCTTTTTCAAAAAAAATTTCCAACTTTAAAGAAGGAGAGATTTCTAATTCTAATCAACATTTAATTGAAGATGCAAAAGATAGTCTAGTGAAAGAATCTGGCTTTGAGGATAAATTTATTAAAAATGATATTCCCTCATATGAATATAAGTCGCCCAGATATGAGGCCGCCAAAATTAAGAAAAATAAAGAATTTACAAATACACCAGAAATTCTGGTAGTAGAATCCAAAGAATTGCCTTTTATTAATTATGTTGCCAATAAGGTAGCTGATAAAAGCATTGATCAAATACTGGATTTAACTCTAGATAATGATGCTGGAAAAATATTGGCCCGAAACTTATCAAAAAATCCATTAGATTTAATCACAAAATTTAAACTCTTTATTAATAATAATGATGTAAAAAATGCTTTATATGATACGCAGATAAAATATCTACTAAAAAAAGGAGATGTTAAAGGGCTACTTGAAAACTCAAAATTTAACCTATTATTAAATAACAAAAATATACAATATTTGGTTTCTTATTCTGGAAATACTAACAATAAGAAAGATTTAACTAAATTGTTTATTTCATTTTGGCAACGTGCCGATTCGATAGCAAATAATCCCAGAGTAATTGAAATTATTTCTGATGCAGAATTTATTGAAAGAACAAGAAATGCAAATAGTTTAGATCTTTTGAATGACCCGAAAATAAAAGAGCTTGCTGATATTATTTCTAAATAATGACAATTATAGATGAGGATTAGTATAATTAAGCTTTTTTCTGCAAAGATATATAATAACTCTTCTTGTTACTGATGGGTGCCCAAATAAATTGAAAAATATTGGTTTTTTAGGTTTTTTTTAACACAGTAGGTCAAGTCTCTTCTTTTTCCTCATTTTTATTTGCCGCTATATTGATTTTGTATTAAAAAATTATCTTGCCAGTTTTGGCATAATAATTTGTCGCTTTAAAATCAAATAACTTAAATCAATTCTGACAATTAAATGTACAATTTAATTGTGATGATTATTTTACATTAGTTAAATCTTTAGACTTTGAACCAGAAATAAAAAAATTATGACAGCTTGGATTTATCTCGTACTTGCGGGAATTCTAGAAATATGTTGGGCAATTGGCTTAAAATATACCGAAGGTTTTACCAAATTAATTCCCAGTATTTTTACAATTATAACTCTAGCTTTAAGCATATTTCTATTGGCAAAGGCAGCTCAAACTATTCCAATTGGAACTGCCTATGGAATTTGGGTAGGAATTGGGGCTATTGGAGTTGCAATTTTAGGTATTTTTCTATTTAAAGAACCTTCTTCTGCATTGCGTCTGTTGTTTCTACTAATGCTATTAATTTCAATTATTGGATTAAAACTAACATCTGGAAAATAAATCTAACCAACCTCAATTTAACTTGATTTGTAAATACCTAGGGGTCAGGACTCTTATGTCGGCCATTGATTAAAGTTTACGGTTGACGGAAGAGTCCTGACCCCTTTATTTTTCTATTTATTAGTTATTTTATGGAAAATGATTATTCCATTTTTCTCCGGTCGGGTTTTGTGGTTTTTAATCTGCTTAAAAACTCACTTTATTACAAATAGGAAGTTAATATTTGGTTGGATGGAGATAAAAGATGTCTTTATTTTAAAGATGATGGGGTTGGCATTTCTGCGGATAAAATAGATTCTATTTTTGATGGTTTTATGATTAGTGGTAAGAAAGGCGGAATTGGCCTTGGTTTGCCATTTTGTAGGAGAACCATGAAGGATTTTGGGTGATATTTCTGTGAAATACGTGGAAGGTTGTGGGGTGGATTTTTGTTTGAGGTTTTAGCAAATGAAAAGTCGCCATTACAAAATACTATTGTCCCACTAAAATATGATGTTTTGAAGTTGTTTGATCTAGTTCGAGATTGTCGGACCCAAGGGCATGTGCAATATGCCCCTAAGCATAGTCAAAATTTACTGATATTAGTGGTATTTAATTCAGGCCTTATCTTTTTTCAAGATCCAGATAATCCCTTTTTTCATGACCAGTGTAAAGCTGTCTTGGTCGACCGATTTTAAAAGCGTCATCTTCAATCATTTCTTTCCATTGAGCAACCCATCCTGCTGATCTGGCGATTGCAAAAATTACTGTGAAGAGAGTAGTGGGGATTCCAAGTGCTTTGTAGATGATTCCTGAGTAGAAATCGACATTTGGGAAAAGCTTTCTTTTGATGAAATATTCATCATTTAAAGCGATTTTTTCAAGCTCGATTGCAATGTCCAAAAGTGGGTCATTTTCAATTCCAAGCTCAGCCAAAACTTCATCACAAGATTTTTTCAGAACTGTGGCGCGAGGATCGTAGTTTTTGTAGACTCTGTGTCCAAAACCCATCAGTCGGAAATCGTCATCTTTGTCTTTAGCACGTTTGATGAATTCCGGAATGCGATCTTTGGTGCCAATTTCTTTAAGCATTTCAATCACTTCCTCATTTGCTCCGCCATGTGCTGGTCCCCAAAGCGAGGCAATTCCTGCGCCAATACAAGCGAAAGGATTGGCGCCAGAAGATCCTGCCAAGCGCACGGTTGAAGTGGAGGCATTTTGTTCGTGGTCAGCGTGAAGAATTAAGATTTTTTCCATTGCTTTGGCAATAGTTGGGCTGACTTTGTATTTTTTCATTGGAGTTGCAAAAAGCATATGCAAGAAATTTTCAGCAAAACCAAGTTCAGCATCCGGATAAACCGAAGGTTCGCCGATGGAATATTTGTAGGCCATGGCGGCTAGGGTAGGCATTTTGGCGATAATTTTGTAGGCAACGTCTTCACGATCCGCACTTTCATTGAGTTCAGTGTCGTGATAGAAAGCAGAAAGAGAAGCAACCGCTCCAACCATGATTGCCATTGGGTGAGCTTTTCTTGGAAATCCGCGATACATGAACTGAAGTTGCTCATGAGCCATCATGTTGTTTTGGATATTTTGGGTAAATTTTTTGTTTTGAGTCGCGTTTGGTAGTTCGCCGTTAAGTAGCAAGTAGCAAGTTTCTAGATAGTTGCTTTTATCCGCCAATTCTTCAATTGAATATCCTCTGTGACGCAAAATTCCTTGAGCTCCGTCGATGTAGGTAATTTTTGATTCGCAGGAAGCAGTGGACATAAATCCAGGGTCGTAGGTGAACATTCCGCTTTCTTTTAGAAGTGAGGAAATGTCGATTACATCCTGTCCAACTGATGCTTTTTTAACATCAAATTCAATTTCTTTACCATTTGGAAGGATGAGTTTTGCTTTATTGGTCATTATTTATCAAGTTTTATTGAAAGTTTGGTAGAATCTTTTAAAGTGCCCGAATTGTGTAATATTAACCAGCAAAATTCAATGACAAATTCCCTAGGAATCAATAAATCTGAGAAAGATACAAAAGTTGTGGTGGCAATGTCTGGTGGAGTCGATTCTTCAGCAGTTGCGGCTTTACTGTCGAGTCAAGGATATGAGGTTATCGGCATCACTTTACAGCTCTATGATCATGGTGCAATAGCTTCAAAAGGAAGCAAAACTTGCTGCGCGGGAGCGGATATTTTGGACGCTAAAAAAGTTGCTGAGCAATTTGGTTTTCCACATTATGTTTTAAACTACGAAAGCTTGTTTCGTGATTCGGTAATTGACGATTTTGCTGACAGCTATTTGCGTGGAGAAACCCCAATTCCATGCATCCGCTGCAATCAATCTGTCAAATTCAAAGATTTGCTAAAAGTGGCAAAAGATCTGGGTGCCGATGTTTTGGCAACGGGGCATTATGTGCAAAGAAAAATTGATGAAAATGGAATTTCAAGGCTCTGTAAGGGATTTGACGAAGGAAAAGATCAGAGTTATTTTCTATTCGCAACCACCCGCGATCAACTCGATTTCTTGCGTTTTCCACTTGGTGGATGGACAAAAGAGCAAACCAGATCTGAAGCAGTTAGGCTTGGTCTGGAAATTGCTGACAAGCCAGATAGTCAAGATATTTGTTTTGTGCCTGACGGAGATTATGCAAAAGTCATCGGAAAATTGCGCCCATCTGCTTTCAAAAAAGGAGATATTGTGGATGTTAATGGAAAAGTTTTGGGCCCCCATAACGGAATCATCAATTACACAATTGGACAAAGACGAGGTCTTGGGATTTCCAGCGCTGATCCACTTTATGTGATCAAAATTGATGCTAAAACCAATCAAGTTTTGGTTGGCGGTGAAGCGGATTTGGAAAAACAGAAATTAACAATCAAAGAGTTGAATTGGATAGGGGATGAAATTGATTCAGACCAGCCCATTTTGGTCAAGGTTCGCTTGCGTTCTTCACAAAGAGAAGTTGAGGCAAAAATTTGGATCAATTCGGTTGACAAAACTGCTAAAGTGGAATTGTTCAGCCCAGCAAAATCGATCACTCCGGGGCAAGCTTGTGTGATTTATGACGACGAAGTTGTTCTTGGCGGCGGGTGGATCGTTAATGACAATCTTTAGGATTTTAGTTGTTAGCAAGTTACGTCAGAAAAGACAAAATTATTAAAATTTTATAAAAATCTAATGAGTCAATTTGTTAATAGTGCGACAATTCAGGGAATTTTGGGTTCCGATCCTGTTGTTAAGCCAAAAAGAGGCGGTAAATTTGTTATTTTTCCAGTTTCTACCGAAGTTGAATATTTAGATGGTGATGGAATTCACAGAAAACTTGTTGAATGGCACAATATTGCGGTTTTTGATGATTTTGTAACTGTGCTGGCTAGGGAAGATTTTAAAAAAGGTGATTTTATTAGAATTGAAGGCGAGATTTCAACAACAAGCTGGGAAGGAAAGGATGAAAAAACCAATTACAAAACCCAAATTTTGGTGAAGAATCCTGAGTCTCACAAAATTATTCGTGTCGAAAAATCCTAATTTAATCTAATTCTTGAAACGTGGTATTTCAGCTACCACTCACCCCACAATATTTTTTGCAAAATTTGCAGCGTCAAATTCTTGCAAATCTTCAATCTTCTCACCAACCCCAATTGCATAGATCGGTTTTTGAAATTCGCTTGCTAGTGCCACCAAAATTCCGCCTTTTGCAGTTCCGTCCAATTTTGTGATGATTAGGCCGCTAATTCCAACAATTTTATTAAAAACCTCTAATTGAGTTTTGGCGTTTTGACCATTGGTTGCATCTAAAACCAAAATATTTTCATGTGGAGCACTCGGTTCAATTTTTTGTAAAACTTTGTTAATTTTTTGCAATTCATCCATCAAATTTTGTTTGTTTTGCAATCTGCCCGCAGTGTCGATCAGTAGAACATCGACATTTTGTTTTTTTGCTTCAACCAAAGATCGGTGAGCCACGGAAGCTGGATCTTCGCCTTCTTTTAATGCTTCAACGATTTGGCAATTTGCTCTTGTTGCCCAAACTTTTAATTGTTCGCTTGCGGCGGCGCGGAAAGTGTCACAAGCGCCAATCATTACGGTTTTTCCCTCATCGGACAATTTCTTGGCAATTTTGCCAATAGATGTGGTTTTTCCAGCGCCATTGACGCCATTGACCACAATGATTTGCGGTTTTAAGTCAGAATTGATTTGTAGAGATTTTTGGCAAGGAAGGAGAATTTTAGCTAGCTCGTCTTTTAGAAATTGCTTAACTTCAGATTCACTAATTTCTTTATTAAATTTTTTAGATTTCAAATCATTAATGATTCCGCTAGCACATTTTGCTCCAATGTCGCTGATGATAAGTAGGTCTTCTAGCTCTTCCAGAGCTTCTTTATCAAGTTTTTTATGGGTAAAAATTTGACTAATCTGACCAGAAAAGCGATTGGAACTTTTTGAGAGTTGGTCGGTGATTTTTGGTTTGGAGAATATTTTGAAAAAAGACATTTATTGTGTGTTTTTGAAGATCTGTAAAAGCGGCGAATTCTAGAAAAGAAGGTCAAAAAGACAAGTTAAAACCAGTGTTTGGGATTTGTAATACGGCTCTTTTTCAAAATGAGTGGGTAAACCAATTACCACCTTGGTGTCCAAGCATAAATTGTAAAAAAGTCACAATCATGAATTACACCAATCATCACAAGTTACTTACATGATTCACCATCACGAATTACCGTCATAAAGAGAATTACCGTCATGCCGGACATAGAGTTTCTTAGGTAGCTTTGCTGCCTTAGAAACTATTGATCCGGTACCTCATGAGGAAAAACATCCGCCCGTAATTCTTGATCA
>JBLHTM010000048.1:0-9421 GCA_047627215.1 Rickettsiales bacterium
ATTCAGTTGCCTAGGGATGAAGAAATTGTGCTGATAGAATCTCAGCCGGCCATAAGATGTAATAAAATTTTCTATTATAAAGAAAAATTATTTACCAGTAGGCTGCTTCCTAAAATAAAAATTCCAGCTCAAGATCCTTATACGCCAGATTATAGTAGGAACAAAAAAGGAAAAGAAGATGACAAACCTGCTGATGACGCCAATGAAGGTGGAGTAACAGATGAAAAGGTTGGAATTAATTAGGTTTAAATTGAAAATTTAGTCACTTATGAAAAAATCATTTTTACTTTTAATCATATTGGGTCTTTCTTGCGCTTCATGTGGTAAGCGAGGAGCATTATATTTGACAGAAGAGCAGTCCAAAGAAGGGAATGTTAATGAAGAAAAATAACTCAAATTCATATGGCTTCAAAACGCTTGAAAATAAAATTAGTCAAATTTTAAAACCGATTCTTACCAAGAAAAAAGATAATTTTTTGGTGATTAATAATTTATATAAAAATTGGCAGAAAATTGTTGGTGAGCAATGTTTTAAACATTGTTTTCCGAAGAAAATTACCTTTGAGAAGGGTAAAAAGATAAACGGTGTTTTGACCATTGGGGCTGGAAATTCTGCGGTTTCTTTTTATTTGGAAGCCAATTCAAATCAAATAATTCAAAGCATCGCCTCTTATTATGGCTATAAAATTGTCGGCAAAATTAGAATTATTCAAGAGCCTACAATTTCAGATCAATTAGATGATAAGATCATCAAAGCGGTTAGTAAGGAAAGTCAAGATTTGATCAACGAATCAACAAAAATTATTAAAGATGAAGAGCTGAAATCAGTTCTTCAAAGACTTGGAAAATCAATATTAAAATAATTTTATAAATATGAACAAAAAAATAATTATCGCCAATTGGAAAATGAGCGGCTCATTTGAAGAGCTTCCTATTTGGATTGAAAATTTTAGCAAAAAAATTATTCATCAAAAATCTCCATCCGAAATTGTTCTTTGCCCACCAGCAATAATGATCGATTATGCCGATGAATTATTGATGGAAAATGAGCTTAATGAAATTGAAAAACTTCATGGAGATGTTGGGTCCATAAAAGAAGAGGATTTGGAGGAAATGGTTGCCAAACTTAGAATCTTTAAACTTGGTGGCCAAGATTGTGGAACAGAAGATAAAGGAGCTTTCACAGGCGACATCAGCGCCAAGATGCTTAAAGATTGCGGAGCATATTATGTGATTTTGGGTCACAGCGAAAGACGCCAATTTCAGTTTGAAAAAAATGAGATAATTGCTAAAAAATTAGCGGCGGCAGTTAAGCAAGATTTGATACCTGTTCTTTGTGTTGGAGAGTCAAAAGAAAAAAGAGATTCAGGAGAATTTGCTGATTTTATCATCTCCCAAGTCCAAAATTCCATTCCAAGAGATTTGGAAATTAACAAATTAGTTTTGGCATATGAGCCAATTTGGTCAATTGGATCTGGAATTTTGCCAACAATTGCACAAATTGAAGAGGTAGCAATTTTGATTAAGAAAGAGCTTTTGGAAAATAAAAATATCAAACATTTCAAAATCATTTACGGCGGATCGGTCAATAGAAAAAACTCCGGAGAAATTCTCAAAACGTCAAATATTGATGGGCTTTTAGTCGGCGGAGCCAGCCTAGATGCGGATGAATTTTTCGCAATTATAGAATCAATTTAAAGATTAAAGTTCGTTGTTTTATTCTTAACGTGGAGTCTTTTTTAAAAGAGAAACTTACAATTAAGAAACTTGATTTAAAATCTCGCTCACCAGCATCGTCATCCCAAACTTGATTTGGGATCTTGATATTCCTTATGAAAATAATCTAATCTGAGTAGCAGAATCTTATTTATCATCATCTTATTTTCCATTTTCACACCCCCTCACAATCGTTATCCTCACATAATTGCCACACTCACATAATCGTCATCCTCGCGAAAGTGAGGATCTCGTGAGTCAGGATCGAGGATCTTTTAAAAGAATAGATTGATCAAGAATTATAGACGGATATTTTTCCTCATGAGGTACCGGATCAAGATTTTCTAAGGCAGAAAAGATTCCTAAGGAACTCTATGTCCGGCATGACGGTAACTTGTAATGGTGAATCATAACAGGTAGATTGGTGGTGGTGATTCATGGCAGGTAGCTTGTGATGGTGAATCATGGTGGTAACTTTTTTACAATTCATGTTTGGCGCTAAGGTGACAATTAATTTATCCACTCATTTTGAAAAAAGAGCCATTTTATAGTTGCAAAGGCTGCCTATTTTAGAATAACATATCCCTATTTATAATCCTCACGCAGGCAGATACGTCAAAATACAAAAATATGAAAAAGAATATTCTCCTAATAATCACAGGATCAATTGCCGCTTACAAAAGTGTTGATTTGATTCGCTTATTTAAAAAAGCCGATTACCAAATAACTCCCGTAATGACAAAGGGCGCAGAAGAGTTTATTACGCCACTCCTAGTGTCGTCAATCGCCGGACAAATGGTTTTAGATCGTTTGTTTTGCGCAGAAGAAGAAAGTAAAATCGGACATATCAATTTATCCCGCACCAATGACGCAATCATCATTGCCCCCGCAACAGCAGACTTCATAGCCAAAATGGCCAATGGTCTTGCGGATGATTTGGCATCAAACATTGTTTTAGCAGCAAACAAGCCAATCTTCATCGCTCCTGCCATGAATGAAAAGATGTGGAAAAACTGCCAAACTCAAAAAAATCTACAAACTTTACGTGAAAATGGCGTAAGAATTTTAGAGCCAAAAACCGATATTCTGGCTTGTGGAGAATATGGAGTTGGAAAAATGACAGAACCTGCGGAAATATTTTCCAGGATTGATAATTTTTTTAATAAAAAGAAGATTTTTGCTGGAAAAAAAGTAATAATAACCGCCGGGGCAACTTATGAGCCAATTGATCCAGTTAGATTTATCGGAAATTATTCTTCTGGAAAACAAGGAATTGCTATCGCAGAGAGTTTTTATGATTTGGGCGCTGAAGTTATTTTGGTGGCAGGAAATATTAGCGAGAACATTAATCTTCCGGCCCAAAATATCATTCGCGTAAAAACAGCTTCTGAAATGTTGGGTGCGGTAGAAAATAATTTAACTAAAACTGAAATTTTCATTTCAGCCGCTGCAGTTGCGGATTTTCGCCCAATGAATATCTCTTTAGAAAAAATTAAAAAGACTGATAAAAATCCATTAAAAAGTTTAGAATTGGTCGAAAATGTTGATATTCTGCAAACAATTTCAAGTCACAAAGATCGTCCAAAAATTGTGGTTGGGTTTGCAGCTGAAAGCTCGGACTTGATTAAAAATGCTAAAATAAAGTTAGAGAAAAAAAATTGTGATTTTGTTTTAGCAAACAATGTTGATAATGGCGCGGTGTTTGGATCAAATTACAACCAAATAACGATATTAAGCAGGGAAGGAAAATATGAAGAATGGGAAAAAATGACTAAGAAGGAAGTTTCTGAGAAGTTAATTGAGAAATTAGTAATTATTGATTAGCAACTATTTTGGAGGCCAGGGACGGAATCGAACCGACGATAAAGGCTTTGCAGGCCTCTGCATTACCACTTTGCTACCCGGCCAAGAGAGATGTGGAAAAACAAGATCATAAAATATAGGCACAAAAAAAGAATTTACAACCAAGAAAAAAGAAATATCAAAAATATGAATTTATACAACCAAAAAACCAAAAACCTCCCAGATCTCCAATCGCAGGATTTGGAGCAATATTTCAAAAATATCCAAACAGCAAAAGATCAAATTGTCTCAGACTTAAAGAATAATCAAATTGCCCCAATCAATATTGCTTTTGAAGTTGATGATTTACAAGAAATCAATAATTTGGCGATGAAAATTAATCAAGATTTTAAAAAGATTGTTATTTTAGGAGTTGGAGGTTCTAGCCTCGGCGGCAAAACCCTAACTGCGATTGACAAAAACTTTGCTGATAAAATTGTCTTTTTAGAATCAATTGACAGCTGCTCAATTGCTGATAGTTTGGCAAAGATCACCCGCGATGCTGATTTGAGGGAAGTTCTATTTTTAGTTATTAGCAAATCCGGACAAACCATTGAGACCACTTGCCAAACATTGATCATGATTGATCAATTTAAGCAAAATAATATCACTCATTTTGCTAAAAATTTTATTTTCATCACTCAAGACAAAACCAACAATATTGCACAAATTGCCTTAGAAATTGGCTCCAAAATCTATTCTCACCCAAGCAATATCGGTGGAAGATTTTCATATTTAAGCATTGTTGGATTGCTTCCAGCGGCAATTTGTGGATTGGATATCTTTAAAATACGCAATGGAGCAAAGCGCATTTTGGAAGATTTTATAAATGAAGACATCAAGAAAAACGACATTGCAAAAATTACCGCTTATCAGCTTTATATGCTAGACAAAGGATTCAACAATAACGTCATAATGCCTTACATTGATTCTCTTCGCGACTTTACCGACTGGTATCGTCAACTTTGGGCGGAGTCTTTGGGAAAAAATGGTTTTGGATCAACGCCAATAAACTCAATGGGAACGGTTGATCAACATAGTCAATTGCAACTTTATTTGGATGGCCCAAAAGATAAATTTTTCACTTTCATTACCAATAAAAAACCAAGTGGTGATTTTGTGGTTAAGGATTTACCAAATTGCCCAACTTTGTTTGGTGGTAAAAACCTCAATGAAATTGTCAAAGTGGAACAAGATAGCACGATCGAGATTTTGAATCAGAAAAATTTACCAATCAGAATTTTAGAAATCGAAAACCTCAATGAAGAAACTCTAAGTGCGTTAATGATGCAAATGTTTCTAGAGACTGTCATCATAGCTTACGCCAAAGAAATAAATCCGTTTGACCAGCCCGCAGTTGAGCTTAGAAAAATACTAGCCAAGGAGTATTTACAAAAATAATGAAAAAAATCACCTCACAAAATCTTCTAATAATCCTTCTCACCACCTCAATTTGCGCATTAATTGGCGCCTATGTTTCTCAATATTATTTTGAAATGCAGCCCTGTCAACTTTGTTTCTGGCAAAGAAAACCATTTTTTGCCATAATCATTATCAGCACCTCTTTTTTGGCAATGCCGTTTCTAAAGAAATATCAAAATATAGCCGTCAAAATCGCAATATTATGCCTCCTAATTAACGTCGGAATTGCTTTTTACCACTCAGGAGTCGAGAGAAAAATCTTCAAAGGCCTAGATTCTTGTTCTTCAATCTCCAAATCTCCAAACAATATTGACGATTTGTACACAATGCTCATCAAAACCAAAGCCGTCCCTTGCGACCAGAGTCAATTCACATTCCTGCACCTTTCAATGGCAGAGTGGAATTTTCTTTATTGCCTAATATTAATGATAGGAATTAGCATAATTATGCAACGCAAAACACCAACTCGCAACTCGCAACCTACAAATTACAACTCGTAATCCATGTTACAATATTTCGAAAAACGTAAAAAAACTTACCCCCAAGACGTTAAAGGGAAATTTCGATCAATTAAGAACGTCACCAATTTCGTGTGTTTGGCGATATTCTTTCTCATTCCTTTTCTGCGCTGGAATCGCGGATCTGTGATTCCCAATCAAGCAATTCTCATCGACATTCCTGATGCTCGGGGCTATTTTTTCTTTATCGAAATGTGGCCAGAAGAAGTTTATTACATTGCGGCTTTGCTGATTTTTTCGGCGATTGCCTTATTTTTTGTAACCTCTCTTTTTGGTCGAGTTTGGTGTGGATATTCTTGCCCTCAGACAGTTTGGACGGATATATTTGTTAAGATCGAAAGATTGTTTCAAGGAGATCGAAATGACCGAATCAAGCGTGATCGCAAGGTTTTGTCATTTCAAAATATTTGGCGAAAAACAGCCACTCATTTTAGCTGGATGGTAATTTCTCTAGTTACCGGAATTGGCTTCATTAACTATTTTAACGATGCGCCATCAATCATAAAAAATCTCATAGATTTAAATTTAAGTTGGACACAAATTGGCTGGATATCTGGAATTGCCGGAATGACTTATTTGATGGCGGGATTTGCCCGTGAACAGGTTTGCAACTACATGTGCCCTTATGCGCGCTTTCAATCAGCGATGTTTGATCCTAACACTTTGATAATTTCCTACGACGCTCTTAGAGGAGAAGCGAGAGGCAAAGCCAAGAAAGGAGAATCTTTTGAAGATCGAGGTCATTGCATCGATTGCAAGCAATGCGTGGTGGTCTGTCCGGCAAATATTGATATTCGTGACGGTTTGCAGATGGAATGTATTGCCTGCGGTCTTTGCATTGACGCTTGTGATAATGTGATGGAAAAGATGGGCCTTCCTAAAGGATTGATCAGATATGACACTGAAATTCACTTGGCAAACAATGCTTTAAGCAACCTCAAAGCTGAATCAGATTATTGCAAAACTACCGATTGTAAATCATCGGAGAAGCAAACCCGCTTCAAATTTTTGCGACCAAGAACTTTCTATTATTTAGCGATTTTGATAGTCACTGGAGGTCTGATAATTATGAACCTTTCTTCAAAATCACTCATAAAAGTCGATGTGCTTCATGATAGAAATCCAATGTTTGTGATGATGTCAAATGGAGATATTCGTAATGGCTATGATGTAAAAATTTCCAATAAAACTTTTGTAGATAAATTCTACCGAATTGAAGTTGCGGGAATTAAATATTCAAAAATTAAAATCGAAAATATTGATGATTTCAGTAATAATAATGTTTTGGTTGAAGCTGGAGAAGTGGAAAGCTTTAAGGTTTATTTGACCGTTAAAGAAGAAAATATATCCGGTAAAAATGAAGCCCAGTTCATTGTAACTGACGATGAAGGAAAATCGGTTGCAGCAAAATCAGTATTTATTGGTCGATAGATATGTTAGGAAGAGTTGCAGCATGTCTATAAATTGACTTCTCTCTTAATAAAATATTGGCTCTTTTTCAAAATGATCGAGTAAATTAATTGCCACTTTAGTGCCAAGCATAAATTTTAAAAAATTACCACCATGGGTGACTACAATGATTTACCATCGGCGAGTTACCGTCATGCCGGACATAGATTTTCTTAGGTAGCCTTACTGCCTTAGAAAATATTGATCCGGTACCTCATGAGGAAAAATATCCGTCTACAATTCTTGATCAATCTATTCTTTTAAAAGATCCTCACTTTCGCGAGGATGAAGATTATGTAAGGATGTAAAATGGAAAATAAGATGAGGATAAATAAGATTCTGCCACTCAAATTAGGTTATTTTCATAAGGAAGATCAGGGGCGCTTTTGAAATGGATAATTCATTTACCTACTGATTTTGAAAAAGAGCAAAAATATTTTTATTTTTAAAATTACTTTTAAAGTGAAGTCTTATCTGGATACCGCAAGCTTTAAAATTAAAGATTAAAAATAATAAAGATAAAATTAAGAAAGGAGTTCATATATGTAATTATAGTTGGGACTTGGTATTATCACCTAGGAAGATTTTCCATGGTCCGTTATTCCCATCCCAGCAGATCTGGATGCTGAGTTAACATGCGCTCCCGCACCCATGTCTTCACCAGAAGAAAGTTCATGCAATTGAAGATCTTCCATTCCTTTTGCTGATCCGGTT
This sequence comes from Rickettsiales bacterium, assembly GCA_047627215.1. Classification (GTDB taxonomy): domain Bacteria; phylum Pseudomonadota; class Alphaproteobacteria; order Rickettsiales; family UBA1997; genus JAJTCH01. The sequence continues at coordinate 7,662 of JBLHTM010000048.1, forward strand.
AAAAAGTGATCAAAAGGACCTGCAAAATCAAAATCCACAGAGCCACTCAAAGTTCCGAATGCACTATTAATGTTTCCTGCAGCTGAAGATAATAAATCTTCATGATTTCCACCAAGAATATCAATTTTATCTGAAAAAACTGGAGTGCTGAATCCGCCAGCTCCTCCATGTCCAGATTCTCCAACAAGACCTCCAGGTCCGCCAGAATCAGAATCCTCATCTCGTTTCGATGCCAACATTTGTTGAAAGGAGCTTTGACCTCCTCCAGTTGAAGCTGCAGCAGACATGATTCTCTCCTAATTATTTATTATCAACCGCAGCAAGTGCGGCCATGTTCAAAATCTCATTAACTCCTGATCTCATTGGAACAATTTGAACAGATTTTTCAAATCCAGTCAATATTGGACCAACAACTGTGCAATTTCCCATTTCTTCCAATAGTTTGGTCGCAATGTTTGCTGAGTGCAAACCTGGGCAAATAAGAATGTTTGCAGGAGCGGTTAGGCGGCAAAATGGGTAATAGGCCAATTTATCAGCGTTAAGTGCCACATCGGCGCTCATTTCTCCGTCATATTCAAATTTAACCTGTCTAGCATCCAAAATTTCCACAGCTTTTTTAATTCTGCTGGATTCTTTTTTCAAGGCACTGCCAAAATTTGAGAATGACAAGAATGCGACTCTGGGCTCATATCCCATATCTTTAACTTTTTGAGCAGTTTGAACGGCAATTTGAGCCAATCTTTCCGAAGAAGAAAGTTCTGAGCAGGCAGTGTCAGAAATGAAAACAGTACGGTTTTTGGAAATTATCATTGAAATTCCGAGTGCCGCTTGATCTTTTTTGTTTTTAATAACTTGCCAAATATCAGTTAACGATTTTCTATAGCCTCGAGTCAGACCAGTCAACATTGCGTCACCGGTTCCACAGGCGAGCATTGAAGCTGCAAACAAATTGCGGTCATGATTGATTTTTCTGGCACAATCAGAGCGCAGAACACCTTCTCTTTGCAATTTTTCATAAAGAAAATCAGCATATTGAGCACTTTCTTTAGAAATGGCGGAGTTGTAGATTTTGATTCCTTCCGGATCAATATCCATGTCCTTCATGTTTTCCAAAATAGTTTTTTCTCTGCCCACCAAAATTGCCTTACCATATCCATTATCTCTCCACATTGAAGCAACGCGGATGATTTCTAGTTGTTCACCTTCGGCAAAAATCATGGTTTTTGGTTGTTTCTGCAATTTTTCAAAAATCAAACTTAAAGAGTTTGAGGTTGGATCAATTCTGGCTTGAAGCTGTTTTTTATAAGCATCCCAATCTTTGATCGGACGTCTTGCAACTCCGCTATCAACAGCAGCCTTTGCAACAGCGATAGGAATTGTGCTGATCAGGCGATTGTCAAAAGGGGTTGGAATGATATAGTGCTGACCAAATTTCATGTCGGTTTTGCCATAAGCCTTGGCAACTTCACTTGGAACATGTTCGCGAGCAAGCTGCGCAATTGCATGAGCAGCGGCAATTTTCATTTCTTCATTGATGGTTGAAGCGCGAACATCAAGTGCGCCACGGAAAATGTATGGGAAACCCATCACATTATTAACCTGATTTTCATAGTCACTTCGTCCCGTAGCAACAATTGCATCGTCGCGAGACGCATGCACATCTTCAGGAGTGATTTCTGGATCTGGATTAGCCATAGCAAAAATCACTGGGCTTTTTGCCATTGATTTGACCATGTCTTTTGTGACTGCGCCTTTTACAG
>JBLHTM010000049.1:0-9265 GCA_047627215.1 Rickettsiales bacterium
GATAGACCAATTCACCACCTTTTATTGTTGCGCCAATATTGGTGATGTCTCCACCAGCGTCGATTGATACCATTTTTCCAGCATTGATTTTGGTGGTTTTTCCAGATTTAACTCCTGCAATTGTGGCGATGTTGTTGACATTTCTCGCAGCAGAAATAACCACGTCATTCCCCGCATCAATAACAAAATTGGAATTATTGACGTCATTTGCTGCGTTTAAGAATATTGATCCTCCGGCGTTGAATTGATTATTGGCGATATTCACATCTCCTCCACTAACAATTTGTATGTCGGTCCCCGCGTTGAATGACGATGCAGAGCGACGAAGAATGGCATCATCTTTGAGGGAAGAAGCAGATAGGAGTGACGCATTATTAGCTGAGGCATTGCCAATGCTCGGTGACGATTCATTAGCAAAAAATGGTGATTTGCTGGAGATTAAAGATTTGGATAGTGAGAGGTTTTTATTGGGAAATAAGGATTTAGATCCAGATCCTGCGTTAGATCCTGAAGAATTGTTGGGGTTGTTATTCAGAAAATCAGCAAGAAAGGAGCGGTTGACGTTGTTAGTGTCAGATATTTTAACATTGCCCATCGCCACCAGATTGAGTGACTTGCCAGAAGAGAATGACCCGCCGTCTGAATTGATGTCGCCGCCGGTAAAGAGATTTAGGTCGCCTCCAGCCGAAAGAGTTGACCCAGATTCTGCGTCGGCTAGAACAGCCACTAGGCTGTCTGATGATAGATAGAGTTTTGGGTTCGAGCGCCCGAAAAACGAGCCAGTGGCTCGTTTTTAGCGAGAACGCCTTCAGGAGCGTAAGCGACGCAAAGGCTGGCGCAAGTCGTCTTGGAGCGAGCGTTAGCGAAGTGAACAAAAGCGACGCCAGCGGGGTGCAACCATTTCGTGAACTTGTAGTTTATTTCCATAAAAAATAGCTGTTTTGCGTGAATCAGAATTCCAATTTAAACTAACAAATTTGATCGCAAAACCACGTTTGGAAGGTTGGTTAATTTATGAATTAAAATGAGATTTGTTTTAATGGTTTATGGAAAAAACTTATCCCCCTTTTTTTTGGATGATGAAAAAGGTGGGGTTTTTAGTGGAGGAATTTATTTGAATGAAGAAGTTTTGAGGATGGGTTTTGACGGGGTGGTGTAAATTAAAGATTGGTCAAAAAATTAAATCAAGAATCAAAAAAGGGTTTAAGCGTCTACTACTTTTTGCTATATTTATGTCTTCTAAGTTCAATTTCTTCTTCAACCCGCTTGGTTTCATCGGCAATTCTTTGATCTAAATTCGAATGATAGTCTTTAGTAAAATTTCTAACTTTCTCATTGGTGTCACTTAACCAATCCGTAGTTTCTTCCTTTTTTTGTTTATATAAATCTCTCCTTCCAAATTCACCCCATATTCCACCTGAAGAATCTAAAATCATTTTAATATCACTTAATTCATCGCTGCCAAGCGATAAAGATTTGATCATTTCTTTGCAAATATTATGCAAAAACACCTCACCTTCATAATTCATTAAGACCGCCACAACAAAGGAAAAATCATCCTCATTTTTAGAATGAATTAGTTTCAATAATTCCTCTTCAAAATCTTTTGGAAATTTAGGAAAAATTTCTTTTAAGAATTTTCCACCAGAAAATCTGAATAACCCTTTATTTTCATCAAACCAACCCCTAACAATTTTCACAATTAATTGAGCATCTTGCGACAAACATTCCAATAATTGTTTTTCATGAAAATCATACGGAACAGCTTTATATTCTCGATTATTCTTTTTAATCTCAATTCTTGCACCAAAAAAATTAATAACTTTTTCTGGATGTTGTTTGGCAACGGCTCCTAAGATACTTTCAATGTGATAATCGATTTTATTGGCGTTAAGCAAATTTTCTAAAATCATGCCTGTCTCCTCCCCACTTAAATTTTGTAAAATAGCATCGTCTGCTCTGGTATAAATATAGCCAGTCCAATCAATATTTTTTGATTTAGAAAGTTGCCTGATTGCTAAAATAAAAAACTCTTTAACAATTTGTGGATTTTTTAACTCACTATTTTTGAGATAAAGCCAATAGATAATATCAGTCAAAACCCCTTCATCTTTTATTTTTAATGCTTTTGAGAAAATTTTTTCCATCAAATCATCAGCAACATCGTTATTCTCAATTATTATTGAAGCGCAATTTGATAAATATTTACCAGATTTTATCCAACCAGAAATTAATTCCTTAGCCCGATCTTTATGATCTGAGCCATAAATATGAAACAAAAGATCATATAAAAATGGCGCTAATTCCCTCTCATTTTCCGCAATTAATTTCATCGCAAAATCCAAATGGTTTTTACCAATTAAATCAAGAAATTCCCGCAAATGATATTCAGCCCCACCTTTTGGATTAAGTTTTACGCAATCAAGAATTAAATCTTGCCAATATTGCCAATTATTTTGATTAATCGAATTAGCATAATCTTGCACTAAAGATGATTTATATTTGTGTCCTTCAGTAATGTGAAAACTCCAACCATTCCAATCTTCTGGAAGAATTGAATCATAACCAATCAAAATTTTAAAATGACCAAACCTCTCATTTTTATCTAATTTAGCACGAAACTTAGTAATTAATTTTTCAAGCTCATCGCAGGCTTTAATAATTTGTGAATTTTTGTCCTGATAATTTTCCTTAATGCTTTTGCAAGAATGCCAGCTGGAACATAAATAACCTTCAATTTTCTGCAAAATTCGATATTCATTATCTGCAATTAAACCAATATAAAACTCAGCAATTTTCTTGCTATCTTCCAAAGATAACAGCAAAAGATCATCGCCATAATCTTGATTATAAGGCAATCTTTCTGATTCTTCTAATGAGGCTAAAATTTGTATTTTATCAGCTTCTTCTCCACATAATTTGTAAATCTTTTCCAGAATCAAAATCGCTTTTCTGCGCAATGTTTTAACTTCCTCATTAGCAGGAATCATTCCTTTTGACCAAGTCATTGACTCTCCATCATAAGAGGTTGACTCGGTTTCAGAAGATAAAATTTCCTTTCCAATAATAGCAATTCCTCCGCGATATTTTTTTAAATCCCCATCACCTAAATTTTCTAATTCTTGAATAATGACTTTTTGCTGTCTAATGCCAATTTGTTTTAAAGCGTTGATGTTATATTCGGATATGTTTTTTAGTAATTCTTGAGATTTTTTGGCAATTTCTTGGGAAGGATTTAAAGAAAATTTAAGAAGAATTTTTAAAGCCTCTTTTGTCTGTAAATATCTAATATGATCAACAATTTCCAGAGCCTTAATTTGCAAAGATTGTTTTTTATAAATTTCTCTTAATTTTTCTTCGGAATAATAACTTTTATCATAATTATCATATTTCAATTCCACATTTTCTAATTTAGTTAAAAGAAAATTGACAATTTCAATAGCTTTTTCTGGAATTCTGTGAGCAATAATTTCAAGCAACTCCAATTGTTTCTCAATAACATCATATTGATCAGATTCTTCTAAAATAAAGAGAATTTTAGCCACCTCATTTTCAATCGCTGTTAAAGCTTTTTCACCATTATTTTTGGCTAAATATTTTAATGCTTTAATTTTTAAATTATCTGTTGCCATTTTTTATCTATTTAAAATTTCAATAATTTCATCTTGAATCTCATCTGCCGCTTCTCTGCATAATTCTGTGTTTTGGGGTAAATAATAATGCCCCGTATCTTTTATGATGTTCTCAATTTCTAATAATTGTGAAATTGGCTGAATCTTTTTGATTTGATAACCTTTATAAACAATTTCATTTAGAAGCTCTTCTTTATTTAAGGGATTGAGAGCATATGAATATCCGAGAATTCTGATTTTAATATTTCTTTCTTCTGCAGATGAATCGGATAGGAATTCATTTAACAAGCCGTGTGACGTTGTTTTTTGTGACTTATATTCATTAAATAGAGTTTCATTTTTTGTTTGTTCATAAACTTTAGATTTAGTTTCGTCATCAACATAAGTTATTATTAGAAATAACATTTCTACCAGAGGATTAGTAACTATACCTATGTTTTTATGCCGATCAGATTCATCAAAAATATTTATCACGACTTGATTATCTTTGATCTTTAGATATTTGCACTCTAAAAATCCCTCAAGATATTTAGTCCAAAAGTTATCATAATTTAACTCATCCATTCCAATAAAATCCTGATCAGAGCCTGATATTCCTGACTTTTTGTGCCCTAGTGAAGTTCTATAATTATTTTTAAATTTTTGTAAGATTGGTGGGGTTTTCTTATGGCCAGTAAACAATTCTATGGCTTCATAACATTCATTTTTTAATGCTCCAAAAACCAACCCATTATTTTTACAAACTTTATTAAAATTTCTTTTATTAAAGCTTTTGCCATCTGAAAATAAAATAGTGGCAATGTTGTGTAATTTTTTGATAATGCCTATCAAATCGTATTCATTCAAACGCAAGTCTGTCTCTTCTTCTGCTTTAGTGATCTGCGGACTAAAATTGGTTATCTTTATGGGATTATTAATCATTTTTTATCTAATTTATCTTCCCTCAACTCCTCTTCCAACTCTTCAATCGTTGGCAAAGCAGTTTTTAAATTTTCTGGTAAGCTTTTGGTTAACTTATATTCAGCAAGTCCAATTGGTTTAGTCATATTTTTTAAAGCATATTCTGCCAAGATATTATTTTTAGATTTACACAAAATTAACCCGATTGAAGGATTATCATCTGGATGTTTAATCAAATCATCAACTGCTGAAAGATAAAAATTAATTTTCCCTGCATATTCTGGTTTAAAATCTCCATCTTTGAGCTCAATAACCACAAAACATCTGAGCTTTAGATGATAAAATAAAAGGTCAATGTAGAAATCTTGATCACCAACCTCCAAGTGATATTGCCTGCCAACAAAAGCAAATCCTTCGCCAAGCTCAAGCAAGAATTTCTCAATGTGAACAATTAAAGCTTTTTCGACTTCTCGTTCTTTTGCTTCTTTTCCAATGCTCAGGAAGTCAAAAATATAAGGGTCTTTAAGGGTTTGATTGGCAAGATCGGATTGGGATAATTCTAATTTTTGATCAAAATTGGAAATGGCTTTGCTTTGTCTTTTATGAAGCTCAGTTTCAATTTGCATCACCATCACATTTCTTGACCAGCCATATTTTATGGCATTTTCAATGTAGAAAATACGAATTTCTTGATCGGGAATTTTTTCCAAAAGTGTGATGTGGTGATACCAAGTTAATTGTGCAAGCACCTCTTGCACAAATTGTGAGTTTTCATATTCCTGCGCAAATCTGCGCATATATTTTAGATTGCGGATACTAAAACCTTTCATTTCGGGAAAGGCTTTCAATAAATCGGCACTTAAGCGATCAATGATTTTTGCGCCCCATTCATTTTGTTTTTGCCTGGTTAAAATTTCCGATCCGATGTGATGATAAAGAACCAATAATTCCTTATTAACAGCTTTTGTAGCTTTTAATCTACTGGATGAAACTCTTTCTTTAAGATCTGTGAGAAGAGCTGAATAATCTTCGGAAATTATTAAATTGGACATTTGTTTTGTTTTAATTCGGGGAAATTGAATTCCTGAAGAATAAAGTTTTAACTTTGCTTGGCAATTAGGATTTGAATATTTTTATGAAAAAAAAGGGGGGGGGATTTGACATTAATTCACCACCACTCCCTTAAAAAATTAATCTGAATTTGAAGTTGTCAATAGTCGCTTTTTTTACTTGATTTATTTATTTTGGCTCATTCTCCAACTTGGATGATTTTTTTAGTTTTTTTATCATAAATTGCGTTGTAACCAAATTTTGCAACCCACTTGACGGCACAAAGATTAAATTTACTAGGAGCAATTTTTCCCGTTGGAGAAAGGCTAAAGGGTCTTGTGGGAATGTTTTTATTGCCTTCGTTCATTGATTCATATTGATAAAAAATTCTGCCTCCTTCTTTTTTTTGATAAGCAAAAAAGCGAATTTGCCTTTCTTCAGTGATTTTCTTTCTATTGAAGAATGAGCCTTCGGTGCGAGTTAGGGTTGTTTTTTGCCAAGGACCGATGTATGCGGGGTGAAGTGACTTATCTTTTAAAACTTCATGAGATCCAATATCATACTTATATCCTAAATAAAAATTTCCCTCGCTAATCATTGTGCCGTCAATCGAAGCACTGCTTCTTTCCCAAGTATTTTTGAATGCTTCATGCTTAGCTGATGACTTTCTCCATTGTCCTAACTCATATTCTATCTGACACCCCCTCAAATCATTAACATCATTTTCTCCGCCTTGCATTTTTCTAGTACTAGGATCCCTTCCCGATTCATCAATAACCTCTTTATACATGTCAAATGTATCAAAGGCGCAGGATGTTATTGGTTGTAGCATTAAAATTGCGCTTATAATTCTTAAATATTTTTTCATAAATTATTCATTTTAAATTAAGGGGTTGGCAGAGTGTTGGTATTATTTCCAGAATAAAGAGTATTGGTAAAATCATGACTTTCCATATTAACGGCGGCATTCCAAATTCCTACCGGGATATCTATTAAATTAGGAACGTAGATTGATGAATTAAAATTATTAATTCCAACAAGATTTGCCGCCTGATTTATAGCATTACTTGGAGATGTTAGGTAGCGGATTGGATCTTTGTCATCGTGTCGGTAATCTTCTTTATCAAATTTCATACCTATACTTTCAACACTTCTTCTCCAATCCTCTCTCAAAACAGCCGGACCAACAGCCTCAAACGTCTGACTTTGATTGATAAATTGATTATTAGCTTCAAGCCTCGGCGCTAATATTTGCATCGCTCCAGTTCCAATAATCGTTCCTTGGCTGTGGAAAGTGCTGGTTGATTGATCTAAATCTCTTCTTTGATAAAGATCATCAGCAACATAATTATTCATTGCTACAATTTCGGGTATTCCAATTGCATTAGCAACTTTTCCGACGCCACTTTCAACCAAATCTCCCAAGAAGCCATGCGTTGGATTGTATCTCAAGGTTGTGTCTTTATCGTCACCTTCAACATAATTTTGTCTGGCGCGATCTTCACTGGTCATGATGCCATTAACGCCATAATTTTTTGTTTTTGTGGCGTCATTAGTTTTTCCATTTTTATTTTCAAGGTAGGAACCATTGTCATCTTTGCTTTCAAAAAAGGTAAATATCGTTCCTTCAACCAAAGATATTGGTGCCCCAACCAAATATCCCGAATAAAGTGGCAGATTCTTTTCAGCGCTAACTCTGGTTTTCTCTAGAGCTTCCCCACCGACTTGCAATCCTTTTTTGGTTTGTTTTGCACCTACAACAACCCCATCCTCAACCAAATCCCCACCATTCTCATCAACAAACCCCTGAACCTTATTAATCCCACTCGCAACCTCAGTTGCTCCTGACGCAACTGCCAAACCAGTCGCCGCTGTTGTTAATGTTTGATCTGGACGGAGCCATTCTCTGGCTCTGTCTTCAAATGTTTTTTCGCTTCCATCAGCGTTAGTGTCTCTTTCCTTTTGTTTTTCTTCACTAGTAAAAGTTATCGATCCACTAACCTCATCAACAACTTGATTCTTGGTGATTTCTTGGCTATTGGTTATGTCGCGATTGAGGCCGCTCAATTGGGTGTCTGTGCCCAAAACTTCTTCTCCTCCAATATTGATTGTTCCACCACCAATTGTGGCTTTGGTGAGTTGTTGTTTATCGTGACTGGAATATGCAAAATTGACATTGCCACTTTCAACAGCTCCCGTGGTTGTGTTATTTCCAACTCCTCCACCAAGGCTCACACTTCTGGCTTTGTCTTTATCTTCAATATTCTGGAAGGTCAGGCTGCCTGTGTTGATGGTGAGATTTCCTCCATCAATTTTTTCTCCAGTGATGGGATCTGTTGTTTGATTGGCAATCACTGCTCCTGTCAGATTGGTATTGCCCCCTGTGTTGATGGTGACAGAATTTCCCCCAGTCAATGTTGTTTGATCATCGACCCATTTTCTACTTGCTTTGCTAGTGGCAATATTAGCATTAACTGATGTTCCACCACTTCCTCCAAATCCTGCCCCAATCCCAAAGGAATTCGAGCTAGAATTGGATGAGTTTTGTAAGGATTCAACATTGAGATCATTTCCCGTATCAACATTCAGATCGTTTTTGGCAAAAATATTAGCTCCTTTAATATCGGTGTTATTCTCTGTTTTGATATTGATATTATTGTCAGCATTAATGCTGGTGTTGTTGTGGCTGGTGCTGGTGCTTTTGTTTTGCGCGATATTACCATTGATACTAGTTGCTCCAGATCCACTTGTTCCATAAATATCAACATCAACTTCCAGACCAAAACTTTGAGAAGACGAGCTAGAATTATTTTGAGAGGCGACAATTTCCACATCGTCACCTGAGGTCAAATTCACATCATTTTCCGCCTCAATATTGCCACCTTTAATGACAATATCATTGTCATCAGTGCCATTATCGCTAGTGGTCAAATTGACATCATTTCCAGCAATAAGGTTAGAACCAACTGCATTAGAATTGTTGCTTTTTGATTCCGATCCAGAAATTTCAACATTCACCGATATTGCCGCACCAGCGCTCGGTCCTTGTTTGAAGGTTTGATAAGCCTCCAATCCTGTCATTAAACCATTGACCCCATCTTCATTGCCCGACAAAGTGCCATCCAAACCTTCACCACCAACCAATCCTTCCACAATTCCCAAAGATCCATTAATCGCTCCTCCAATATCAATATTAGCCGCCTCTTCAAAGGATTTGTAAGCCGATCCCAAATTGTGATCAATACCAATTCTAATTCCAGCATCAACCTCAAGCATTGAACTAGAATTGGCGCTCACCTGATCACTGCTCACCACATTCAAATTGTCACCAGCGCTCAAATCAATATCCTGTTTTGCAACAATATTACTTGCCACAATATTCAAATCTTTGTCAGATTCTGCCGTCACACTTCCTGAATCAGAAACTAAATTCGAAGAGACCACAAAATTATTAGTGCTTTTATTCTTCTCTTGCTGGTAATTCACTCCAGCTTTTGCGCTTAGTTCATTTGATGTGGTTTCAAATTTCAATTGGGCAGATCCTTTTTTGTGTGAGGTTTCACTCCAGCTTTGATCAAAAGAATTGAGGACATTGATGTTGTTGGAAGCTGCGATATTGACTCCGTTTTTTGCGCTCAGATTACTAGCCAGAAGATTGACATCTCCAGTTGCAGCTGCATTTT
>JBLHTM010000050.1:0-8832 GCA_047627215.1 Rickettsiales bacterium
CTTATTTTTAGCTTGCCAAGATTGAAGGGTGTCGCAATCAATTATTTTTATGTTCATTTATTTTTCATATCTTGAGATTAAGGACGCCAAATTAAGCCTTAAAAGCATTATTTTTCAAGTAAATTAATCTTGTAAATTTACAAAAGAATATTAACATTCGCCTTCTTTTTTCGTCCAAAATCACAATAATAATGAGTAAAATTAATTCAAAAGATCCGGCTTTAGAAAAAGTTAGTGATCAAAAAAAACGTAAATTAATTACCACTGCGGCCTTTGCTACTGCTGGCGTTGGTGCGGTTTGCACAATATTGCCATTTATTGATTCAATGAATCCTGCCAGAGACGTCTCGGCTTTAGCATCTATTGAAGTTGATATTTCGGGTATTGAAGTTGGCGCTGAGAAAACTGTTAAATGGCGAGGAAAGCCAATCTTCATTAAAAGAAGAACTGCCAAGGAAATATCTGACGCCCAAGATGTTGATTTGAATGAACTAAAAGATCCTCAGAAAGATTCTGATCGAGTCAAGGCTGGAAAAGAAGAATGGCTCATAACTGTTGGAATTTGCACTCACTTGGGATGCGTTCCGATGGGTGGAGCTGGAGAATTCAAGGGTTGGTTTTGTCCTTGCCATGGATCTGTCTACGACACTTCTGCCAGAATCAGAAAAGGTCCGGCCCCAAAAAACCTCGAAGTTCCGCCTTATGAATTTGTGAGCGACACAATTATTAAGATCGGTTAAAATTAACAGCCTTGGAAGTCACCAAAATTTTGAAAATTTAAAATAATTATGTCTCACATAGAAAACGATTTTGATAAATCTTTAACCGAAAAATCAAAACTTGCCAAATGGATCAATGACCGATTGCCAATCATATCTTTCGTTGAAGCCGCTTTTTTAAGACATCCTTATCCGAAAAATCTTAGCTATTGGTGGAGTTTTGGGTCAATTGCTGGAATTGCCTTAGTGATTCAGATTATCAGCGGTCTTTTACTTTCCATGCATTATGTGCCAAACACTCTTCATGCTTTTGACTCAGTGGAGCACATCATGCGTGATGTTAGGTATGGATGGCTCTTGCGCTACATGCATGCGGTTGGTGCGTCAATGTTTTTTGTGGCAATTTTTGCTCACATGGCTCGTAGTTTATTTTATGGATCTTACAAAGCTCCTCGCGAGCTTCTTTGGTGGATGGGAATTATTATTTTCTTATTGATGATGGCCACGGCTTTCATGGGATATGTTCTTCCTTGGGGACAGATGAGTTTTTGGGGTGCGACAGTAATCACTAATCTATTTTCTGCAATTCCTGTAGTTGGAGAAGGGATTGTGACATGGCTTTGGGGCGGTTATTCAGTTGATAATCCGACTTTGAATCGCTTCTTCTCTTTGCACTTTGTATTACCATTCGTTTTGGTTGGAATTGTCCTGCTTCATTTGATAGCCCTTCATAAAGCTGGATCAAACAATCCAACTGGAGTTGAGATCAAAACTAAAAAAGACATCATGCCTTTTCACCCATATTTCACCATCAAAGACTTTGTTGGGTTTGGGGTCTTTTTCTTGATATTTGGTTATTTCCTATTTTTCTATCCAAACTCTCTTGGCCATCCAGATAATTATATCCCGGCCAATCCCTTGGTTACTCCGGCCCATATTGTTCCTGAATGGTATTTTTTGCCTTTCTATGCAATTTTGCGCGCCATTCCAGATAAGCTAGGCGGTGTTTTGATGATGTTTGGTGCGATTGCCATTTTGTTTGTTTTGCCTTGGCTTGATACTTCTAAGGTGAAATCAGGTGCTTATCGTCCAGTTTTTAAATGGTTTTTTGCAATCTTCATTTTGAACTTTATTGCTCTTGGTTGGCTCGGACAAGCTCCGGCTGAAGGGCCTTATGTTCTGGCTTCACAATTTTCTACGTTCTATTATTTTGCTTATTTTTTGCTTATTTTGCCATTACTTGGAAAATATGAAAAATGTTTACCGGTTCCTGAGTCGATTGATGCAGACTTTCAGAAGAAGCGTTAGTGAGCTTTGTGGCGGATTGTCATAAATTGCTGCGCAAAATTCCTAAGGGAAGGGTAACTACTTATAAAATTATTGCTGAGAAATTGGGAAAAAAATCATATCGAGCAGTAGGTGTTGCGGTTGTTTATAATCGTGATATTCCACGAACCCCATGTCATCGAATACTGAACTATAATGTTGCGATTGGCGGATATTACTTCGGTGTCGAAAAGAAAATCACTCTGCTTGCAAATGAAAATGTAGAAGTGGTGGATGGAAAAATTATTAATTTTGAACAAATTATTTACAAATTTTAAAAAATGATCAAAAAAATTATTCTCTCAATTATTTTAATATTTCTTTCTAGCCAATCTTTCGCAAGCGGCAAAAGCGCAACTTCTGCTCACCATCCCCAAGATTTGAAATGGGAGTTTGATGGATTTTTCGGAAGATTCGACAAGCAATCAGCTCAGCGCGGTTACCAAGTTTATAAAGAAGTTTGTTCATCATGCCATTCTATGAAAAGAGTAGCATATCGTAATTTGTCTGACATTGGCTTTGGTGAGGACGAAATTAAGCAAAATGCCGCTGAATATTTGGTAGTGGATGGACCAGACGATTCTGGCGACATGTTTGAAAGACCCGCTCTTCCGTCTGATCGTTTTGTCTCCCCTTTTGAGAATGAGAATGCTGCCAGAGCTTCTAACGGCGGAGCCTATCCTCCTGATTTATCCCTTATTATTAAAGCCAGAGGTAACGGAGCTAACTATGTCTATTCTCTTTTGACTGGATATGAAGAAGCTCCTGAGAATTTTGATCTGACAGTGGGGAAGTATTATAATCCATATTTTGAAGGACATCAAATTTCAATGACTCCACCAATTGGTGATGGTTTGATCGAATATCAGGATGGAACCAGTCCAACTCGTGAACAAATGGCAATTGACGTGGTTAATTTTTTGCAATTTGCCGCCGAGCCAGAAATGGAAGTTCGCAAGCAAATGGGTGTCAAAGTAATGATATTCTTAGCGATTATGACAATTCTTTTTGCTATTGCTAAAACACTTGTTTGGCGACAAATTAAATAAAAAATTTACTAAATTATGACATTTCAGTTCAGTCAAGAAAATCAAATCAAGGTCCAAGAAATAACCTCTAAATATCCTAGCGATCGTCAGAAATCAGCAGTTATGCCGCTTTTGGATTTAGCTCAAAGACAAAACGACAATTTCATTTCCAAGGACATTATTGAGCATATTGCGCAGGCTCTTGATATGCCTCCAATTCAGGTTTATGAGGTTGCTAGCTTTTATTCAATGTATAATTTGAAGCCGGTTGGAAAGTTTCTTATTCAAGTTTGTGGAACCACACCTTGCATGCTTCGCGGAGCTGAAGATTTGATTAGGATCTGTAAAGAGCAACTTGGAATTGACCGAGAAGAAACCAGCTCTGACAAATTGTTCACTTTGAAAGAAGTTGAGTGTTTGGGCGCTTGCGTCAATGCTCCAATGGTTCAAATCAATGATGATTATTATGAAGATTTGAATCCGGCAATTTTCACTAAAGTTCTAGATGATCTAAAATCTGGAAAGAAAGTAAAAATCGGTTCTCAAATTGGCCGAGTTTCTTCGGAGCCAAAATAATAATTGAAATTAATAGAGGATAAATAAATACTAATCATCACAATTCATTGCTTGCCACTCTGTAAAATAAAATTCAAAAAAATTCATATAATAAAATCTTGTAAATCTTTTATATCAAGTGTGGACCAATGAAAATATTTATGATAAATGTTATTGTTGGTTTTGTTTAAATTACAGATCTTGTTTTTTTTCTCTCTTCTGAAAGTTTATTCCACCAGGAAGCTCCTATTACTTTATCATTTCGTTTTTTTACATTCATAGCTTCCGGAGCCTTCTTGTCCCACCTTAGTCCTGCACATAATAAATCTCCTTGGGTCGTTTCTTTTTTTATAGAATGCTCTGATAAAATTCTTGCTAGCAATATTGGTGATGCACTATTATTAGCTATTTTTGAAAAAACACGAGTAGTTTCTGTTGCAATACTATCCAAAGATTTTGAATCTATTGTTTCAATATCAAGAACATATTCTTCTCCAAAAAGATTCTGTATTGCTGTATCAAGAAGGTTTGCTTGGTGCATTTGTACTACTTTCTTGGCATTTATTTTATATTGATTATGTAAATCATTAATTCTTTCTTTCCCAATATCATCACCATTCAGGTGAGGGAATTCTTCACTAGAGAAGGCGTGATAGATAAGTCCTTTTTGAGCAATATTCATAATGGAAAATCCACCAATATTTTCTTGATGTGAACCAATCATCCCGATAATTTTCTTTGCTCTTTCCTCAGTATTTTCAATGGCTAGAATTCCACTATTCGCAACCCCACTAAACTCTGCATTAACACTGAGATCTCCATAAAATAGATTTAATTCATCCTCATCACCAAAGTTTCTAACGTCCCGATTTGCAATTCTGCATGATTCACTAGCTGTTTTTGCAAAGAAATATTCTATTTGTTTATCATCCTGAATTCCAGTTTGAACACAATATTTTTGGAATTCTTTGTCCGAAGAAAGATCATTTTTTAATCTATCTCTTTGAAAATCTGATAATAAGGAGTGTTTATTTGCTATTTCTCTAAAATGATCTTTCTCTCCAAAAGGTATTGTTCCTTCTAGGGTTAGAATCATTCCCAATTGATCAGCAAAGCTTGCTTTGGCATTATGTTCTAGTTCGCAAGAGAAAGCTTTAACTGCTGAAAAGAATTCGGAAGCGCCTCGATTTGGTTTTGAGTTAAGTTCCGCTGCAGACTTTTCATCTGAAAAGAACAACTTTGCTGCCAGTGAAATAAATGCTTTCTTTTCGGCGTTTCCTAGTTCAAAACCGGCATCTACTAGACATGGAGGATGTCCACTTTTCCCATTACCCTGCATTTTGCCATTCATCAAATCATGCAACGTCCATTTTCCATTCTCATCGCCGTCATTTAAAAGAGTAAAAATTTCATTCTGCCAACCTTCGTTTTCGTAAGATTGGACAATATCGTGCCTAATGCAATTTCTGATATCATTATCTATGGAAGGATTTGACTTCATTCCATTTTTTGCAACAGTGAAAGCGAGTTCTGATCCCCCTTTTTTTAAAGCCAAATCTATTTCAAATAATAATTCCAAAGATTCTTCAGAAGTAATTTGTGCCAAAACATGAGCTGGTCCGTGATAGTCTCTGGAAGGGCTATCATACATTTTCATATATTCGTCAACAATTTCTCCTCCATTCTGCTCATTGGAATTTGACATTTCTGAGAATGCGGCTTTAGCTAGCAAAATACCAGCTTCTTTAAAATCCATTCTTTGGATTTCATATCTTCTGTCATCGAGAGGGTTGGTTGTTTTATTCTTCATAAGGCTTGCTTAAATAATATTTAATATTATTTATATTATGTTTCATTATGATACAGTTAGCAATGTTTGTTTTCATTACTTTCAAGGAAGTGAAGTGTTTTGATTTCGAGCGGTGATTTTGGTGAGAGATTTATTGCTGTGAATTATATTGCAAAGAAGTGCCTTGTGGGATTTGAATGTTTTGTTGAATAGAAAGTTTCTATCGATAAAAATGTAAATTAGTTTCATCGGATAATTCAGATCTGAAGCTGTAATTATCTACTTTGAAATCTTGCAAATCTTCTGATTTTTCTATTTTATTTTTGATAATAAAATCTGCCATTAGGCCGCGCGCTTTTTTAGCGAAAATTCCGATTATTTTGTAATCATCATCTTTTTTCTCTTTGAAAATGATGTTTATGATTCTGCCGTTGATTTTTTGAGGGTTTACTGCATCGAAATACTCGCTTGATGCTAGGTTGATAATGGTTCTTTCCTTTTGTTTTTCTAATTCCAAGTTCAATAAATCAGCAATTTTATCCTGCCAAAATTCTGGAAGATTCATTCCAATGATATTTTTGGACTTAGTTCCCATTTCTAGGCGATAGGATTGGATCAAATCAAGCGGTCTTAAAATTCCATAAAGTCCAGACAAAATGCGTAAATGATTTTGTGCAAAATCTAGATCCTCTGAGTCGTAATTTTCAGCATCAATAGATTTGTAAACATCTCCGTCGAACAAAAATAAAGCCGGATGAGAGTTTTGTGTTGTAAAATTTTCGGAGAAATTTTGGAATCTTTGAAAATTAAGTTCAGCCAGTTTTGGGCTGATTTTCATTAGTTTTTCTAAGCCAGAAGCAGAAAGTTTCTGGAAATGATTGATTAGTTCAACTATTTCTTTTGGGAAATGTGGGGTAGTGAGTTTTGCTTTTGGTAATTTTGATTCAAAATTTAGTGATTTGGCGGGAGATAAGGTAATTAACATTATTTTAATATCTAAGTTTGATACAATTATCCAAGATTTGTATTTGAAATTTCCGTCAGAGCAGCATTTAATTTATTCACATCAAAAGAAGTTCCTTCTTTAGCTACATTTGTGTGATTGGCATCTACTTTGACGAGAGGTCTTGTTTCTGGTGATGGGTTAGGGCCTGATGATCCTTTTGCGACGGTTTTTTGTTGATGGGGAGGGGTTGATGGTAAAGCTGGCTCACCTAAATCAAGAGGAGGCATTTTTTGAAATCTTTTGCTAGGCCGCCCCTCGTTGCTCCGATCATCTCTTTTCATAATTTTTAATTAGTTTTGGAACCTTTAGAAAGCCAAAGAATTGTAGCTTTTCTAAAGGTTTTTATTTTTTTGTATTTACAGATCCAAAATCAATCTTCTTGGATCTTCTAATAGTTCTTTGATTCTAACCAAGAAAGTAACAGCTTCTTTACCATCAATGATTCTGTGATCGTAAGACAAAGCCAAATACATCATTGGACGTATTTTGATTTCACCGTTAACTACCATTGGACGTTCTTGGATTTTGTGCATTCCAAGGATTCCTGATTGTGGGGGGTTGATGATTGGAGTGGACATTAGTGATCCATAAACTCCGCCGTTAGAGATGGTGAAAGATGCGCCCATCAAATCGGCGATTGCTAATTTTCCGTCTCTGGCTCTCAAACCAAGATTTTTGATTCCGCCTTCAATTCCAGCTAACCCTAGTTGGTCAGCATCTCTTAGGACTGGAACAACCAAACCTTGTGGAGATCCAACTGCGACACCAATATCGTAGAAATTTTTGTAGACAATATCGTCCCCATCAATTTCGGCGTTAACTGCAGGAATTTCTTTTAAAGCAGTGATTGCAGCTTTGACGAAGAAAGACATGAATCCAAGTTTGATATTGTGTTTTTTCTCGAAAGCTTCTTTGTACTGTGAGCGAAGTGCCATGACGTTGGTCATGTCGACTTCGTTGAAAGTGGTTAGGATTGCAGCAGTGTTTTGAGATTCTTTTAATCTTTGCGCAACAATTTTGCGAAGTTTTGACATTCTCACTCTTTCAACTGGCTTTTCGAAAGTTGCTGCAGCTTTTGGAGCTTGATTAGAAGAGCTAGAATTGATTGCCGACAAAGCATCGCCCTTAGTTATTCTTCCATCTTTTCCAGTTCCAGAAATTGAACCGGAATTCAAATTATTTTCTGAGATGATTCTTTGTGGAGCGGGGGAGAGGTATTGATTTTTCGTTCCGCTTGATTGATCTGAAGCGTTGGTTGGTGCTTGAGTTTTTTCTTCAGATTTTGATTCTGCTGTGACAGAACCGGCTTCACCTTCTTTCATGGTGGCAATCAAATCACCAACCACTACATTGTCGCCTTCGGCAACGTTGATTGCAGTGATGACACCATCTTTTGGTGCGTTTACTTCTAGAGTAACTTTATCGGTTTCAAGCTCGACTAATAATTCATCAGCCTTTACAGCATCACCAACATTTTTGTAAAGTTTAGCAATTCCCGCTTCACTAACTGATTCTCCGAGGGCTGGAACTTTGATTTCTATGGACATTTTAGTTTTAATTTAAGTTTAGAAAAATGGTATTAATAATATTTGGACGCGGAATTCTCCGCGCTCTTGAAAAAAATAATTTGAAAAAAATAATCTACTTTAAAGCTTCGTCAATCAAAGCTTTTTGTTCGCGGGCATGATAACTTCCATATCCAGTTGCAGGAGATGCTGAAGCAACTCTTCCAACATATTTTGCTCTAGTGGTTTTATGTTTGATTTTGATCAAAGATTCTTCCAAAAGTTCACTGATGAAATACCAAGAAGCCATGTTTTTTGGTTCTTCTTGACACCAAATAACTTCAGCATTTTTGTATTTTTTAAGTTCAATGCTGATTTCTTTTTCCGGGAACGGATAAAGTTGCTCAACCCTTACCAAAGCAACATCGTCAATTTTATTTTCTTGTCTGCTTTGAAGTAGTTCGTAATAGATTTTACCTGAACATAAAACCACTTTTTTAACTTTGCCGTCCGCAGTCAATTTTTCAGTTTCACCCAAAACAGGTTGGAAATCCTTTTCAGAGAAATCTGATAATTTTGAAACCGCCAATTTGTTGCGAAGCAATGATTTTGGTGACATCACAATCAAAGGTTTGCGATCTTTTGAATGAATCTGACGACGCAAACAATGGAAGAAGTTGGCGGGATTGGTGATGTTGACCACGCGCATATTGTCATTGGCGCAAGATTGTAGGAATCTTTCTAATCTGGCTGATGAATGTTCTGGTCCTTGTCCTTCAAATCCATGTGGAAGCAAGCAAATCAAGCCAGATTTTCTTAGCCATTTGGTTTCGCTTGAAGAGATAAATTGATCGAAAATCACTTGTGCACCATTGGCAAAATCACCAAATTGAGCTTCCCAAAT
>JBLHTM010000051.1:0-8694 GCA_047627215.1 Rickettsiales bacterium
AGCTTTTAAAGCCTCAACGTCACTTTCAATTCCGAATGAAGCAGAAGCAATATTTTTAACAAAGTCTTGGAATTTTTGATTTCTAGCAACAAAATCAGTCTCAGAGTTCACCTCAACAACTACAGCTTTCAAACCATCAATTTGAACAGCAACAATACCTTCAGAAGTTATTCTACCACCTTTTTTTACTGCCGCAGAAAGGCCTTTCTTGCGAAGCCAATCAACTGCTTTTTCAAAATTATCGCTATTTTCAGATAATGCTTTATTGCAATCCGCAATTCCACAGCCTGTGGTTTCGCGAAGTTTTTTAATTAATGCTAAGTCTGCCATGATATTTTTATTAATTTGATTACTTGTTAATTATTTCTTTGCTGGAGATTTTTTAGTCTCCTCTTTTTTAACTTCTTCAACTAAAGGTTTTTCCTCAGCTTTTACCGCTGTTTTTTTGGCAGCAGGTTTTGCCTCGGCTTTTACTGCAGCTTTTTTAATTCCTTGATCTTTTTTGATTTCAGGTTTTTTAACTGATTGTTTTTTTGAATTAGAAGCAGCAAGAATTTCTTCAGAAGAAGAATTTGCGATTTTCTCAGCATCAACACCAGAAATAGCCATGCCTTCTTTCATTCCTGCAAGTGCAGCATCTGATATTAAACGACAATAAAGCTTGATGGCTTTTACTGAATCATCATTGCCAGGGATTGGGAATACAACTCCATCAGGATTAACATTAGTATCAAGAATTGCCATGATTGGAAGCTTTAATTTTTTAGCTTCTGCCATTGCTAAATTCTCACGATTAATGTCGATAACAAAAACCAAATCAGGATATCCTCCCATGTTTCTGATTCCACCAAGAGCGTTATCAAGCTTTATTCTTTGACGGTCAAGAACCAATCTTTCTTTTTTGTTAAGACCAAGATCATCATTTTTTAGCTGCTCTTCTATTTTCTTTAGAGTTTTTATTGACTCAGAAATAGTTTTCCAGTTTGTCAGCATTCCTCCCAACCAACGATTATTAACATAATATTGGCCACATCTTTTGGCTGCTTCTTCAACAGCATCAAACGCTTGTTTTTTGGTAGCAACAAATAGAATTCTTCCGTTATTTTTAGCAATTTCTTTTACCGCCTTTAAAGCCGTGTGTAAACAAGTCGCAGTTTGCTCTAGGTCGATGATACTAAGATCGTTTCTGTTCCCAAAAATATATTTTGACATTTTTGGATTACGACGCATTGTTTTGTGTCCGAAGTGAACTCCCGCATCAAGCATTTGTTTGATGGAAAAGCTGGGTATGTTGTTTTTAGTCATAATAATTTATTGATTTATTGGTTGAATTTAAGATATGGCAAGAGAATTGAGGACTTAAAAAGTCCCACAACACCAATAAATGCCCTATCCAAGATTATTAATCTATTAAGATTTCCAGATTAAGGGGGCTGATTATAAAAACAGAGAATTATTTTGCAATTTATTTTTAATAAAGACAATCGACACCAAGGAGAGGGCGGATGTTGTCTTTATTGGGTGAAAATCTGAACTATATTTAAATCATGTAAGATTGTTGACGATCAAAACATCGCAAGGTGGGTTGACCAATATGTCATCCGTAGGGCTGGTGGCGATGCTGTCAATAATTCCGCTTTTTTTGTGAGTACCTATTACCAACAATCCTGGCTTTAAGATTTTTACCTCTTCATTTAACACGTTCATTATGTAACCTTTTTTGACGATTTTTTCTATTTTTGGCTTAATTCCTTTAAAATCCTTTAGCAAATCATCCGCCATTTCTCTTAAGAATTTAATACTATTGCTAGAAACTCCTTTTTCAATAACTCCCCCCTCTTGGGCAAAGCCAAGGAAAGGGATTTCATAGCTGTGAAGTAAATGAAATTTGCTTCCTCCAAATAACTTAAAAGCAACTTCTAGAGATTTTTTAGAATGAGCATTGAAATCTAAGGCGATAAGAACGTCATTATATGCTTTTTCAAATCTATCTTTGACAATCAAAAGAGGTTTGTGAGAATTTCTCATCAACCTTTCTGTAACACTTCCAATTATATAATGATCATTATCAACATGCCCATGAAGACCCAATATCACCAAGTTTGGATTTGATTTTTCAATCACATTTAGAATTTCAGCGTATGCATTTCCCACGCAGATCTTTATTTCTATTTCTAAATTTGAAGTTTTGATTTCCTTTAAGCAAAAATTTATTTCTTCTTCGGCGGATTTTTTAGCATTTTTAACTACTCCAGTTTTCATTTTACCGTTTATTACATGAGCGATGGTTAATTGCGCATCAAATTCCTGAGCTAACTTAACCGCTCTTAAAACGGCTCTATCTGATCCAGCCGATAAGTCGGTGGCAACTAAAATTTTTTTCATATGTTTAAACAATTAAATTAATAGGAAGTTAAATAAACGATAAACAAATTTTCTTCGCAAATCAACGTAAATTTGATTTTTAATAACTATTTATTAGTTAAAAAATAGAATTTAATTTATTGTGGTTTGCCAGAAATAAGAAATAGCTCATAAAAAAACTATAAATTGTTAGCTAATTAGGAATTATTAGTTTGATTTTCTAAGAACTTTTAACTTCTAAATTTATCATATTCTCAAAAGTCGGTCTTTTTCTAATGATATCAAATTTATCCTTATCAACCAAAATTTCTGGTATTAATGGCCTGGAATTATACTCATTAGACATGGAAGCTCCGTAGGCTCCAGCGCAAAACAATGCGATTAAATCTTCGGACTGAGGATCAACGAAATCACGGTCCTTTGCCAAAATATCCGTAGTTTCACAAACGGGTCCAGCAATATCAAATTTTCCTGACGTGCCGGATTTTTGATAAACCATAGATGCTTTGTGATAAGAATCGTAAAGACCTGGGCGCATCAAGTCGTTCATTGCGGCATCTACGATAAGAAAGTTTTTCCCTGTGGTTTCTTTGACGTATATTATTTCTGAAACAAGAATTCCACAATCCCCAACCATAGCCCTTCCTGGTGCAATAGTTATGCTAACATTTAAGTCTTGAGCGATATTTTTTATTAAATCAGCGTAATCTTGAATTGGGATCAAGATTTCTTCATTATAGGAAATTCCAATTCCCCCGCCGAAATCCAGATTATCAATCTTCAAACCTTCTTTTCTAAGCTCTAAACACAAATCTTTAATCTTGGTAAATGCTTTAACGAAAGGATCAATGGAAGTTATTTGAGAACCGATATGAGTTGCGATACCAAATACTTCAATATTTTCTAACTCGTCAGCTATCTTATATATTCTAACGGACTCCTCAATATCAATACCGAACTTATCCCCTTTTTTTCCGGTAGATATTTTACTATGAGTTTTAGCATCAACATTAGGGTTAACGCGCAATGCTATTTTGGCGGTCAATCCTAATTTTTTAGCAACCTTGTGAAGCAGGAACAATTCCGGTTCCGATTCAACAGAAAACTCAACAACCCCATTTTCTAGTGCAAAAATCATCTCCTCTTTGGTTTTTCCCACTCCAGCAAAAACAATTTTTTTAGGATCAACACCAGCCTCCAAAGCTCGGTAAATCTCCCCAGCAGAAACAGCATCAACTCCAGAACCAAGATCAGCAAATATTTTTGTGATGTTAATATTTGGATTAGCTTTAATAGCATAACATATTTTGTGATCTAATCCCGCAAAAGCATTGGAAAACTTTTGATAATTAGAAATCAAGCCAGATTTTGAATAGCAATAAAAAGGGGTTCCAACCTGAGCAGAAATATCTTTGATTGACAAATCTTCGGCGAAGAGGTGCTGATTTTTATATGTAAAATTCATTGGTTATTTTTAGTTGATGTTCCACGTGGAACAATTTAATTTTTTGTAAATTGATTCAGTAATTTTATTACCAATAGATTTTCTTCATCCTTACCGATCGTCATTCTCAAGCAATTAGGCAAACTGTAGGACGTCATCTCCCTCAGAATGACACCGCTATCCAATAATAGTTGGTTCACTTGCTTACATTTGTCAGGCGAAAGAAAATCTATTAAAACAAAATTGGCTACTGACGGATAATGCTTGATTCCAATCTTATCTAATTCATCAGCAATAATTTTTAGCCATTTATTATTATGGGATTTTGACTCCCCCAAAAACTCCTCATCATTAATCGCGGCAATTCCAGCACTTTGAGCAGCCCCAGAAACGTTAAAGGGTCCGCGAGCTCTATTTAAAATACTAGCGACATAAGAACTGGAGTATGACCAACCAAGACGAAGTGATGCAAGGCCATAAATTTTTGAAAATGTGCGCATCATCACAACATTATGGTACTTATTCACAAGCTCTATTCCATCAGAATAATCTTCCTCCTCCACAAATTCAGCATATGCCAAATCTAAAACAATCAAAATATCGCTAGGGGTGTTTTTTATCAATCTTTCGATCTCGCTTGCACCCAAATAGGATCCGGTTGGATTGTTTGGATTGGCAATAAAAATAATTTTTGTTTTTTTACTAATATTTATTAAGAAATTATCAACATTAGCGGTAAGGTTGGTTTCTTTGGCAATAACCGATTTTGCACCGACTCTTTTAGCGGAAATCGAATACATTAAAAATCCATACTCACTATATAAAACTTCATCATCAATATCACAAAATGAATGAACTAAAAGAGCGATTATTTCATCGGATCCAGCACCACAAACAATTTTGTCAGATTCAATATTATATTTATTTGCTATTGCCGCTCTCAAATCCACACATCCTCCATCTGGATAGCGGAAAGTTTTTTCAGCATCATTCTTGTAAGCATAAATTGCCACAGGACTTGCACCCAAGGCATTTTCGTTGGAAGATAGCTTTACGATATTTTCACCTTTAGTGTTGGACTTTCCTGGCTTATAAGGATCTATTTCTAATATATAATTTTTTGCTTTAATCATTTTTTCTTAAGATAAAATATTAACTTGGTGATTGTGAATTTTAAAAGATACAAATCGCACTTTACTGACCGCCCTGCCCTACTTTGAGAATAGCCAAACCTTTAGTGATCTGGCTTTAATCAAAATTGATATTTTTCTAGAAACTATCAACCAATTCTTCAATTTCCTTTAAATCTTTGAAAAAGATAGTGATTTTACCCTTTTGTTTTTGTGAGTTATATTCAGTCTTTACAAGATTCTCTGGGAATAGTGTCTTTAATTTCAATTCTATATTTTTAACCGGTTGGATTTTGTCTTTTTTTGGCGTTAAATTGCCAACCTTCACTTTGGAAATTTTACCTAATTTAGGTTTAATTCTTTCATTTTTAAATATATCTTCAACATCTCTTACTGACCAATTATTCTCAACAATTTGATTAGCGACCGAGGTAACGTCTTCTAGGTTCATTATTGATTTGGCGTGACCAAAGGTTATTTTTCCGCTATCCAATAACATCTGAACTTCTTTTGGAAGCGATAATAATCTCAGAATATTAGCAATATGGCTTCGACTGTAACCAATCTTTTTGGCTACCTGGTCTTGAGTATACTCAAATTCGCTAATTAGCTGTTTATAGCCGTTAGCTTCCTCAATGGGAGATAAATCCTCCCTTTGGACATTTTCAATTATAGCAAATTCTAAGGCTTGGGTATTATCAATATCTTTTATAACAACTGGAACCTGATTCAATCCTGCCATTTTTGCAGCCTTGAATCTTCTTTCGCCAGCGATAATTTCAAAAGATCCTTGACCAGCTTTTCTGACAATAATCGGTTGAATAATACCATTTTCACGGATTGAATTACTCAGCTCTGCAAGGTGATCTTGATCAAAATATTTTCTTGGTTGGTAAATCCCAGCAATGATATTATTCACAGAAATAGATTGAGTAGAATTATTCTTATTTAAAGAATCTTCCCTCGATTCTCTGTGACTACTTGATTCTCCCAGCAACGCGGAAAGTCCTCGGCCAAGCTTCTTCTCGTGATTCATTTTCATAACTTGTTAATTAAAAATTATACTGTTCCACGTGGAACATTGGTTGAAAAAATTTTGTAATAAATTAAATATTTTCTTTCTTAATAACTTCTTTAGCTAGCTTAGTATATGCAACTGATCCTTTGCATTTTGCATCATATATTAATGCCGGAATTCCATAAGACGGAGCTTCCGACAGGCGAACATTCCTGGGAACTATGGTTTCATAAACCATTTTTTCTAGAAAATCTCTGACATCATTTTCAACCTGTTCGGTCAATTTATTTCTCCTGTCGTGCATCGTTAGAACAATCCCACTGATTTTTAGTTCTGGATTTAGGTTACTTTTTACCAAATCCAGAGTTGTCAATAGGTGACTAAGTCCTTCTAAAGCAAAAAATTCGCATTGCATCGGAATTAATATTGTATTTATTGCAGTCAAAGCATTCACCGTCAATAGGCCAAGTGATGGGGGGCAGTCAATTATAATGCAATCATAATCACTTATTATCTCACTTAGTTTGTCCTTGAGGATAAATTCTCTGTTTTCCATATTAGTTAACTCGACCTCACAAGCCGAAAGATTAACGTCTGACGGAATTAGAAATAGGTTTTTGATTGAAGTTTTGAATATCGCATCCTGAATCGTACACTCATTGGCCATAACATCATAAATACTATGGGTTCTGTCTTGTTGATAAAGCCCCAGGCCAGTACTTGCATTTCCTTGTGGGTCAAAGTCAATAACCAAGATCTTTTTCTTTAGCGCAGCAAAAGCAGTGGCAAGATTTACCACTGTTGTGGTTTTTCCAACGCCTCCTTTTTGATTGACAACAGCGATTATTTTTGCAGATTTATGCATTTATTTATAAGGAGATTAATTGTTCTACGTGGAACAAATTAGACTTTTAATAGATGAATTGTCAAATGATTCTTGATGAGAAGTTTGGCGGAAGAAGGGGGATTCGAACCCCCGATAGAGTTTAACCCCTATACACGCTTTCCAAGCGTGCGCCTTAAGCCACTCGGCCATTCTTCCTAAACTTTAATTCGTAAAAACAATATATTGTTTGAATTATATTGCTAACTTTTTTCAGAGCAAAAAGATGCTTTATTTCACTTCAAATTATTATTTCAATAATCTTGACAAAATAAAAAATCTCTATAATAAATTTTTAAGCACTTTATTTACAATTGCCTTGAATAACTAGAGAAAGATTTATTTGCTGAATTTCCTAGTTATATACCATTGTTGTAGAATAGACAAGCTATTGCTCCAAGTCCAATATATTAGTAACCCGGCTGGAAATGGCGCAAAAACGAAGATCAAAATAAACGGCAACAACTTCATCACCTTAGCTTGAACAGGGTCTGAAGGTTGTGGGTTTAACTTTTGCTGAATAACCATGGTTAGGCCCATGAAAATTGGCCAAAGACCAATAGCAAAAACTCCAGCAACATCAAAAGGTAGAATCCCAAAAAGATTCAATATGGAGGTTGGATCTGGAGCCGACAAATCTTTTATCCACCCATAGAATGGTGCATGACGCATATCAATGGTGAGATATAGAACTTTATACAATGAAAAGAAAACAGGAATCTGAACAAGCATTGGCAAGCATCCGGAAACAGGATTGACTTTTTCTTTCTTATAAAGCTGCATTATAGCTTTATTCATCTCCATTTTTTTATCTTTATACTCTTCACGAATTTTATCAATTTTAGGCTGCAGTTTTTTAATTTTAGCAATTGAAGTATACGATTTTGTCGCCAAAGGAAACATTGCTAATTTTATCAAAACTGTGATCGCTAGAATTGCAAGACCATAGTTCCCAAGTAAATTATTAAAGAACTGCAAGATGAAGAAAAATGGTTTGGTCAAAAAATAGTACCAACCAAAATCAACCGCTAGATCAAAGCGTTTAATACCAAGCTCTTTTTCATATTTATCAAGCAAGGAAACTTTTTTAGCGCCAGCAAACATCTTCTGGTTAAAAGAGATGCTTCTGCCGCTTTCGATTGCAAATCTCTGCCCTTTTGAAGAAACGCTATAAGTGTTTTTGTAGTTACTGCCATCATATGAAAATTTGGTCTCAAATCTGCTTTTAGTATCCGGAATTATCGAAACTAGCCAATATTTATCAGTGATTCCAAACCATCCATCTTGAGCCTGAAGATCTATAGATCCTTTTTCATCACGCACATCACTATAGCTTTTTTCCGTCAAAATTCCGTCAAATACTCCTATTGGACCTTCGTGAAGTATATATGTCGATGAGTCCATTTGTGGCAATGAGCGCCTAATATTTGTAGTTGTGAATATTTCCAACTCTTTAGAAGATTTATTTATAATGCTCTGGGTAACAAAAAACATATAATCTTCATCAATTTCAACTTTGACTTCAAATTTGATTTTTTGTTTATTCTGCCAAGAAAAAATGACTGGATTTGTCGGGGTTAGGGTTTGGCCATCAGATTTCCAAAGTGAATTTTTATTAGGCATCTCAATGCCTTTATCTAAGGCCCTGTAACCAAAATTAACTTCGTATTCTTCTGCGCTTCCAAAGGGAGATAAGAGAGTCACTTCCTTGCTCTTAGGATCAAGACCTTCTTGATAATTGGCCAGAGTCAAATCATCAAAAACCATTCCTTTGAGGTTGATTGATCCATGCAATTCTGGAGTTTGCACCCAAACTCGTTGGTCTTTTGTTTGCTCGATGATTTCTTCTTTTGAC
>JBLHTM010000052.1:0-8648 GCA_047627215.1 Rickettsiales bacterium
CTCCAAAAGTCACCTCCAGTTTGGTGATGATCAAGCCTCGGGAAAAGCCAATTATGGACGTTGATTTTAAAAAGTTAGAAAAAGTTGTTGCTGGTGCATTTTCCCAAAGAAGAAAAATGATCAAATCTAGTTTAAGATCAATGAATTCTGACAGTGAAGAATGGCTAAAAAGATGCGGAATCGACCCAAATTTGCGAGCCGAACAATTGACGTTGGAACAATTTGGTGATTTAGCTAAAGGTCTTTAAGTCTTCAACTGCCAAAATAGCGACATTCTTTTGTGCTTCTTTTTTGGAAGATCCTTCGCTGCGATATTTCTTTTCATCAAATGTCACAATTGCTTCAAAAACCGGATTGTGGCTATTTCCGCCGATTTTCTCAATATTGTAGATTGGTAATTTTTTTGATTTTGACTGAACCATTTCTTGTAAAAAAGAAACCGGATCTTTTGGGGCTTCGACGTTTTGATCAATAAAATATTGCCAATTTGATAAAATAAATTCCTGACAATTTTCCAAATCCGAATCCAGATAAATAGCTCCAATCAAAGCCTCGCAAGCATTCTCTAGGTTATGTTTATTGACTTTTCCTCCAATCACTTTTTCTCCTTCAGAAAATTTCATCACCTCGCCAATTCCAATTTTTTTGGCAACTCCAGACAAAACCTCTCCAGAAACCAAATGAGCTCTTCTTCTGGAAAGCTCTCCTTCGGTTTCATTGGGGTATTTTTTGATCAAAGATTCGGCAATAACTAACGCCAAAACTGTATCACCTAAAAATTCCAATCTTTGGTAATTGAAGATTTTATTTTTTTTTGAAACGCTCGGATGAGTGATAGCCTCTTCAAGCAATTTAGGATTTTTGAATTGGTAGGATATTTTTGCTAAAAAATTTTTCAATTTGAGGTTTAAATATTAAAATGAATAAAAAATGGTGGGTTTGCTAAATCGGTTTTTTGATAGAGAAAATCACTCTTATCTAAGTTTAGAACCTTCCCCCCTAACGCCAAAATCAAAGCCTGTCCAGCCGCAATATCCCACTCCATTGACCTTCTTAAATGTAGGTAGAAATTTGCCTTTTCTTCAATCAAATAGATAAATTTTAGTGAAGATGAAACTTTAAGAATTTTTTTTGGATCCGGATATGAATTTGACTTCATCCAATCCACAATTTCTCCATCAGGACTTCTCTTGCTGGCAACAACAATCAGATCTTCATTGTTTTGGGCTGCAAATTCAAATTTTTTCGAAATCTTGTTTTTTACGCAATATTTGATCAAATTTTGATTTTCATCAGTGTAATAAAAAGGTGAATTTTCAATTGCTGGGGCAAAAATCAGGCCAAAAATTGGTTTTTTATTTTCAATAAGGGCGATATTGACAGTGAATTCAGGGTTTCCTGCGGCAAAACTTCTGGTTCCGTCAATGGGGTCAATAAGCCAAAAAATTCCATCACCAAAGTCACGATTTTCTCCTTCCTCGCATATCACCGGAATTTTGGGAAAGTTCTTTTTTAGATAACCTCCGATCAATTCGCTAACCAAAGAATCGGCAATTGTTATTGGGGAATTGTCAGATTTATGACCAATTTTCAAATTTTTACTGCGAAAATGACTCATGGCAATTTTTCCGGACTCAAGGGCAATTTCGACTATTGATTTAATTTGATAATTATTAAGAATGTGCACCAATTTATTACTTAAAATTTAAAATTATTATGGAAACAGTAAATAAAAATGCCGGAAGTTTTAAAAGATTCGTAGCTTCTGCAATTGACATTTTGATTGCCAATATCATCAGAATGGTCACTTTTACTGTCCTTGCAAATTTATGGTTAAAAAAACACATCAATAATTTCTACGGCGAATTTCAAGAAAAATTTGATAGCAATTTTGTCGGTAATGATCCAGAAAAAATACAATTTATTGCTCAGCATTCAATCACAAAGTTTGTTTTATTATTCTTTCTAATCGTTTTTGTCTCAGGAGCTCTTTACTACGCTTACTGCAATTCCTCAAAATGGCGGGCAACTTTTGGTAAAAAAATCATGAAAATCATTGTTGTTAGAGATGATGGCGAGAAATTGGGTTTCTTCATTAGCGCTTCACACTACCTTCTGTCATTTGTTCCGTGGATTTTTGTTTTTTATATTTTTTCCTATTCCATGTTACACAAAGTCAATATTTACAGTGCAATATGGGATAATTATTTCAATCTAGTTTTCGGATTAATAACCCTCGCTTGGATGCAAGTTCACATAATAATCAAGAAGAAAAAAACCGCCGCTGATCTGATCTGCGGGGTAAAAGTTATTGAGCTTGAGGAATAGTGGTTTTGGCTAAAGTTAAAATATAAATACGATTCACTTTTTCTTTTTTTAAAATTTTAGAGCAGCTTTCAATTGTTGCTCCAGTAGTTTTTACGTCATCGATTAGTAAGATATTCTTTCCTTTGATTTTTTCTAAATATTTTTCTCTTACCTTGAAAATACTCTCAACATTTTTTAGTCTCTTTTCTCTATTTAAGCTGGCTTGAGGTTTGTTGTTTTTAGTTCTAATTAATAAATCTAAAATCGGTTTTTTGTCCGCAAATAGAGAAATACTTTTAGCAAGAAGGGCGGATTGATTGTATTTTCGTTTTATGATACGCAGTTTGTGAAGTGGAACTGGGACAATAAAGTCGATATCATCAATAATTTCTTCAGCTTTTTGGAACATCAATTTGGAGAAATATTTGGTCAAATTTATCTGATCAAAATATTTAAATTTAGTGATTAATTCACCGCTTATTTGATCATATCTTAAAACCGCTAAAGCTTTAAAATATGATGGCCTTTTTTGTAGGCAAGCTCCACAAACCATTTTTTCGTCGGTGGAAAAATCAAAAGGCTCGCAACAAATATCGCAAGCTGGATTTTGTAAGAAATGCAATTTGTTCCAATCTTCAGCGCAAAACTCACCTCCAGAAATTATCTTGTTGCAGATTAGGCAAGTCTTAGGAAAGATGGTGAGTAGTATTTTTTCAACTATTTTTTTTATCATATTTGTGGCACTTTTTAATCGAGAAATTCTAAGGCAAAACCGAGATCGTTATTGCGATAAATTTTCTGAGGCGGATTTTATTCATCAGGAAATTGGGCAAATCATTATTCAAACCATAATGGATTGCAAAAGAAATTTTGACAATGCTTTGGAAATTGGCGCCGGAAGTGGATTTGTGGGCAGAGAAATTTTAGATTTAAAAAAAACTCATAATTTGCTTCAGGTAGATTTTTCACCAAAGGTTGTTGATAAACACAATCTGGATTTGGTGATGGATGACGAGAATTTCTGCCTCCAAGATCAATCCTTTGATTTGGTAATCAGTAATTTGAATTTGCATTTTATCAATGATATTCAAAAAAATTTAATCGACATAAAAAATGTTCTGCGTCCAAAAGGAATGTTTATCGCCAGCTTTTTTGGCGAAGAAAATCTTAAAGAATTAAAAGAAGTTTTTTTCAAAACCGAGGAAAATATTTATGAGCAAATGTCACCAAGAATTTCTCCAAATATTGACATTAAAAGCTCAGGAATGCTTTTGCAGAAAGCGGGTTTTAGTGACGTTGTTTGTGAAAAACATTCTTTAGAAGTTTCCTATTCAAGCCTTAAAAAAATGTTTAATGATTTAAAAAATATGGGTCAAAGCAATATTTTGAATGGTAGAAGCCGTAAATTTATGACCAAGAAATTTTTATTTGATTTGACAGAAAATTATCGAAATCTATATTCTGCGCCTACAGTCAAGCCTCAAAAGGCTGATGAAATTGTTGCAACTTTTGAAATTATTCTTCTCAGCGGATGGAAATAACACAACCAAAAAAACTTTACATAAAAACCTACGGTTGCCAGATGAATGTCTATGACTCCGATCGAATGGGTGATTTGATGAAAAGCATCGGCTACCAATCAGTCGATAAGCCTGATGAGGCGGACATGGTTATCATTAACACTTGTCATATACGCGAAAAAGCGGCAGAAAAACTTTATTGTGATTTGGGCAGAATAAAAAAACATAAAGCCAATATGAAAGATGCTGGAAAGCAAATGATTGTTGCTGTTGCTGGATGCGTGGGGCAGGCTGAGGGTGAAGAAATATTCAAAAGAGCGCCAGTAACTGACATCATTGTTGGGCCAGAAAGCTACCAAACTTTACCAGATTTGGTCGGAAAAGTTCTTAGGGATAAAGGTCGTCAAATTGATTTGGATTTTAAACCCAATAACAAATTTGATATTTTGAAAGAAAGTTCCGAAAAAAGTCAAGTTAGCAGTTTTCTTTCCATTCAAGAAGGATGTGATAAATTTTGCACTTTCTGCGTTGTTCCATACACGCGCGGAGCGGAATTCTCAAGATCGACTGATCAAATTGTGGTTGAGGCAAAAAATCTTGCTAAAAATGGTGCGATGGAAATTTATTTACTCGGACAAAATGTCAATGCTTATCATGGTTTGGACGAAAATGGTGAAGTTTCTAGCTTGGCAAAGCTGATCAGAAAAATTGCCGAAATTCCTGAAATCCAAAGGATCAGATACACAACTTCTCACCCAAGAGATATGGACGATGAGCTTATTGCCGTTCATGCCTCACAGGAAAATGGTGGAGTTGATAAATTGATGCCATTCTTGCATTTGCCAGTTCAATCAGGATCGAACAATATTTTGAAGGCGATGAATCGCAAGCACACTAGGCAGGATTATTTTAAAATTATTGAAAAACTAAAAAAAGTTCGTCCAGATATCGGTTTATCGTCAGATTTTATTATCGGATTTCCGGGCGAAACTGATCAGGATTTTGAGGATACTTTGGATTTGGTGAGAAAGGTTGGTTTTTCACAATGCTATTCTTTTAAATATTCTCCCCGACCAGGAACTCCGGCAGCAGATGCTGTCCAAGTCGATGAAAAAATCAAAGATGTCAGGTTGAAAAAATTGCAAAATATTTTAATGGAACAGCAAATAATTTATAACCAGCCTTTTGAAGGTCAAACTTTCTCCGTTTTATTCGATAGAAAACCAAAAGCCACTAAAGAAAAATCAATCGGACAAATGATCGGCAAGAGTCCTTATTTGCAATCGGTAGTTATTGAGGATGAGACGCAAAAATATTTAGGGAAGATGGTTGATGTTAGAATAATCAAATCAAGACCAAGCTGTTTGATTGGAGAGGTTGTTTAAGTGTGATTGGTTCAAAATGAAACTCGGTCTAATATTTGCAAAATTTTATTGACACCAAGAGACCTCAAACCTAAAGTCCGCGTTGCTAATTTTTATACTTTTATAAACGAAATCCAACCAAACAATGAGCGCCCCAATAGAATCAAAAAGAGTAATGATTATCGAAGACAATCAACTCAATCAAAAAATTGCCGATATGATCATCAAGCAATTGGGTCATGAAACCATTCAAGTTTTTGAAGGCGTTGGTGCTTTTGAAAGAATTAAAGCAGAAAAACCAGATTTGATAATATTGGACATCAAGATGCCAGACAGTTCTGGAGTTGATATTTGTAGAGATGTTAAAAATGATCCTGAATTGAAAGACATTCCTGTGATCGTTGTTACAGCTCTTGCTAGCGAAGAAGAAAAGAAAGAAATTGTTTCAGAGTCAAAATGCAATGAATATATAGCTAAACCATTCTTGCCAAATATTTTTGCCACAACAATTGGTAGATTTATTGAAATAAGATCAGTAGATTGGGGATTGTAATTTGTAATAATTTTTAAGGTGGAATTTAAGTTCTGCCTTAAAAATTTACGCTGTGGTATTGACCCCAAATCTATCTAAAAAAAGTGCCCATTGTTTTTAAAAAAATTCTCCTATCGTTACCGCTGCTATTTTTGCTTTCTTGCAATAGCTCAGAATCATACCTTCTTACTTACCAGTCAAAATTAAGAATCATCGAAAGACAAGATCATCAACATTGCGTTTCCATGGGAATGGATTATGGAGAATGGGATGAAATCATCACCGAGATGTATTGGCGCTGTCGCTATAATTTGGTTATGGACCGAAGAATCCACGACGAAATAAGCGCTGACTCAATCAAAAACAACGCTGTTATCGATAAAATAGGCGAAGAAATGTTGAGGAATTTAAGCAGGGCAAAATATTCTGCTCTTTCAAAAATTGACGATGATATCGATCTTACCGACCACAAAGAGTGTTTTTCGCAAGGTTTTAGCATAAATATAGGTCAAAATAATGACGATTATTATTCTTGTAGAACAAATTTAGTCTTAAGGAGAATCCCACCTGCGCCAAAAATCACCCACTCTTTCGAAGCTTCTGCTCTTCCTCCCGATAGAATCGATGATTATTTGCGAACGGTCGCCAAAAACTCCAAAGAAAACAATCGAGAATCTTCAATGATCGTCGAGCAAATACAAAGATATCCAAAATGCATCGGCCTTGCTGTCGGTAGTAAGGATTTTTATAAATGCTCATCTGCCTCCGATCGCTCTGCTCAATGCCTAAGTTTGGTTCATTTGTCAATATCAAAAAAAGTACTTGAAGATAAAACTTACTGCCAAGAACAAGCATTTATTCAGTTTCCTGATGATTACGCTTTGGCAAAAAATAAATCTGCCAGTGAGATCGAAAAACTTAAAGCTCAAATAAAATCTCAAAAAGACATCAAATCAAAAGATGATGGAAATGTCACTTTAGCATATTTAAAAGGAGAGAGAACGATTTCTAGTGTTGGTGGTGTTGAAGGAGATGGTGACGAAGAGAAATTTGCTAAGGAAGAGATATACACTAAGGTTGAGTTAATGAAGCTTAGGGAGTATTTTGTCTTTCAATGCAATGCTAAAATGGACGATAAAATCCCAGAATTTGTTGAAGAGAAAAAGAAAGTATGTTTCGATATCGCCGAAAATTGGGATTAACCCTATTTATCCTGCTGCACTATCATAAAAGAGTTTTTGCTGGTATTTAAAATTATTTTCCGGTCAATAAATCATTGCAATTTAATTATTAAAATATAGATTAGCGCCTTAATTAGCACTCATGAGCGGGTGTAGCTCAGTGGTAGAGCACAACCTTGCCAAGGTTGGGGTCGAGAGTTCGAACCTCTTCACCCGCTCCAGAAACTATCTAATTTCCAATTCTTCTTCCCATAAAATAATTAATATTACTTCCCTAAACTCCCTTTTCACGATCTTGGTTTTCATAAATAAATCTCAGCCCTAGGTAAGATTTATTGTGAAAAGTTCTAATTTCGCTAAATATTTTTCTAAATCTTAATAGGTTATTTTTCAAAATGAGTGGAAAAATTAATTATTAACTTAAAAAGTGATCTTTATCTTCCTGATAAAAATAACCTAATTTGAGTGGCACGCCCCCGAATAAATAGACAAACTATACCTTTAAATTTATCGTTATTTTAACTTTAAATTAAGTAATAAATTATGCCTAGAGGATATCCAGCTTTAACTGATTTGACTACCTTTTTCCGGACAGTTTTCAGGCAAAGAAATATCAAAACCATGCCCAACAAAACTCGAAACAATTATCCTTTAGAATTTAAAGTATGATCTGCCCAGTTGGCATTTGATTCAGATCAGCCAATTTCCCAAACTGCTAGAGATTAGGTATTAATCATAATACTCTCCATAACTCCGATAGCCAGATATTCAGATTCTGATCAAATTAATCAAAAAATATGAGTAATAATAAAGCCACTTGTTTTGAAGAGAATAAGCGCCTTAAAAAAGAATTATCTTTAGTCAATCAGGAGCGTGATCTATTAAAAAAGGCGGCAGCAAAGTTTGTGAAAGAATCACGGTAAGGTGTGCGTGGATAAAAAATAACCAAAATAATGTCTCAGTTTTGGTTTTGTGTCGATTTATGAAGGTTTCCAGTAGTGGTTATTAAAGCTGGACTGAATCATGTCTTAAGCGATAGAGATATTGAAAATCAACGATTAACAGAATCTATCAGGGAATTTTTTGTGTCTAATCGTAATGTTTATGCCACTCGTATAATTGCTAAAATATTAGCTCTGGACAATATTATGATTAGCAGAAAAAGGATTGGCAGATTAATGGCTGCTGCTGGACTTGCTTGCAAGACTAAGCGCAAATTCAAAGTCAAGACTGATTCAAAGCACAATAAGCCGATAGCTCCTAATTTTCTGGATAGAAAATTTGATGTTGATTCTCCTGATAAATATTGAGTGGGCGATATCACTTACATTCGAACCGAGAATGGCTGGCTTTATTTGGCAACGGTGATTGATCTTTACTCAAGGAAGGTTATTGATTTGGCGCCAGTTGAATTTTAAAAGGTGAATAGAAAATACTTAAAATCTGTCTAATTTAGTGTCCGAAAAAAGGTTGACACGTTAAGTTTGGCTATGAAATGGGCGGGTTTACCGAGCTCTTACATTAGAAATGAGAATTCTCATAATTAACTACCAGAGTTTCAATCTCATAGTCAGATGATGAATTTATTGACGAGTATGGCATTTCTCCTGTTGATACATTTCCATCTGTCGATTCGTTTTCATCGACCGCTTCTGAATAGGGATCATTTTGATAATATTCTAATATATCTTCAATCAAAACTTCGTTACTATCATCTTCTACTAATCCACTTAGGTCTACCAGG
>JBLHTM010000053.1:0-8638 GCA_047627215.1 Rickettsiales bacterium
TGATGGTGAGGTTGTTGATTGCTTCAATAGATCCTTGATTCTCAAGGCTAGTGGTTGAGACAATTACTATGTCATTAGCTTTGATTAAAGATGATTCTCCTAAACTATTAATCACATTAGCATCAATTCTCAAATTACCGTTACCTGCGATTCTACCTTCATTAGTTAGAGTTCCAGTGTTGATGATTAGGGAATTTTCTGGATTGCCATCTTGATCAAGAAGATTGTCTGTTAGGCTCAAAATATCATTATAATTAATCAAAAAATCAGTTGCTGTGATACTCAGTTTATTTCCAGCAATAATATCGTTTGAGGTGAGTTCTCGAGAATTTATAGTTAAGTCGTTACTGGCAATTATCTGATTAGAGATGATTTGATCGGAGGTGATGTTAATGTTATTCGCGGCAGAAATAACTCCTTGGTTAATGAGTAATAAAGCATTATCGATGGTAAAATCATTATTAGATGAGAGAATTCCTAAATTCTCAATTCCAGCAGCATTTATAATAAAATCATTTTCACTGAGGTTGATTTCGGCTCCTTGATTACTAAAAACATTCCCCGCCGTTAGGCTAATATTTCTGGCGCTGAGCAATTGGCCATAATTGATTATGTTGCTTGAAGCCTCCAATATTACATCATTATTAACATCTTTGGTTTGAGCTATGCCATTGGCCACAATATCGCCATTAGTGGTTCTAACTTCAATATTCCCAACTTCCGATGCAATATTTCCATAAGTGATATTGCCGTTAGCGTCAATCTTTACTCCACCGCGACTGGCCAGCATGTCGCCTGAATATTTAACACCAAATCCTTCCTTGGTTGCCACCATATATATTTGACCAGCTTGAATATTCGCTAGATTGGAAGCGTCAATGGCAATCTCATCTGGCTGATTTGAACCAGGATTTGAATTGTCTGAAGTGACTTCTTTGGTAGAGAAATTAAATTCCTTGTCACCTGCTCTAAGATTTATGACATTATCACCACCATAGATAGGAGCGACAATTTCCATAATATTTGCGATCAAATCAGTTTGAACAATTTCTTCAACATCAAGACCAAGTCCAAAGATGGTTAGTTTAGGTAGAAAATCATTACCAGCATTTCTATTGCCCGCCAGATTGAAAGTTAGATCATTAGGGTTGGGATTAAATTGATTAGAGCTTCCAACAATTGCAGTCAATCTGCTGACATTGATAAACCCCGCCCCATTCATTTGGATTCCGTTGGGATTTGCGATGATTAGATCTGCCTGTCTTCCTGCAATTTCTGTATAGCCATTTAGATAGCTTTTATTAGTGGAAGTAACTTCATTTAAAATCACAGATGCAGCTCCGCTATTAGCGAGATTGGTATTGTCAGTAATAATGCCACCAAGATGTGTGGTGATGATTCCATTGGGGCTGTTTATGGCGTTGTTTATAATCAGGCCATTTGGATTCACATTATAATCGATGAATTTATTGTGAGATAAGCCCCCTGAATTTGGAGCAGCAATATTGACGATTGGAACATTATTTGCAGCAGAATCAATTTGAGTGTTAGTGGAGCCATCCGGAGTTATTGGTAAATCAGCAGCATAAACAGGGGAGCTAGCTAGTGTGAGCGGAGGAAGGAATGTTAGGGTGTAAATTAGAACCAGCCTGATTAGATTGGTGCCGCAATTAGAAAAACTTATATTTTTGATATAATCAATCAAGAAAATGACCTTTAAGGCAGCAAGTAGAAATAACGATTTTTTATTTAATCGCTTTAAGTTGGAAAATGAATT
The DNA here is from genome assembly GCA_047627215.1 of Rickettsiales bacterium. Taxonomy (GTDB): domain Bacteria; phylum Pseudomonadota; class Alphaproteobacteria; order Rickettsiales; family UBA1997; genus JAJTCH01. The sequence goes on from JBLHTM010000053.1 coordinate 1,778, forward strand.
TGTGGAGTTTTTGGATTGGTGAATCAAGTGATGTTTAAAAAGGGTGTTTAAATAAATCTTCCGAATAACTTGAATAACAGACGACCCAAATTAATTGGGCATCAAATAACACATCGCAAATCTTAATGTCAATCTTTATCGGTAGGTTTTGTTACCCAGTCCCATTTTGAAACAGTTTTTTTGTCATTTTTCAAGAGAAGGGTTCTATTTCTTCAAATTAGCTCAAAAGGATTGATTTAAAAAATACTAATTAAAGAAACGCTCCCTGCATTTCAGGCCAAAAATAATTAATAATCCGCATCCGAGCTATAAGAAGGCGGGAATAAACATATTTGTATTTCAATAACTTAACACTTGTGGGAAGTAACTCCTTGATTAGGGCACTTTCTGATATAAAAAGATCTTTGAAGATGATGAAATCAGGGTTGGTGCGACCTTACTTAGGAAGAAATAGGCTTGATAATATTGTGTCGATACCCCAACTTTGACGAGGTTTGATATCCTGAAAATCTTTGATTCTCAGGATATTTCGAAAGTTAAGTCGTGATGATTATTGGTATTATTTAGCAGATCCACTCGACAAACTGTCACTAATATCTCGAATGTCACTAGCAAAACTAGCATCCGAAACTGACATTTTCTCAACAGATTTGAAAGCATGTATCACTGTGGCATGGTTCTTTCCGCCAAAATCACTGCCAATTTCAGCAAGGGATTTTGTTGTCAGGGTTTTGGCCAAATACATTGCAATTTGACGAGGGCGAACAAAATTTCTAGAGCGAGAAGCAGATTCTAAATCTTTAATAGTAACTGAGAAAAAATTTCCCACTTCTTTTTTTATATCGTGAATTGAAAGTTCTTTTTGAGTATTTCTGAATAAATCTTGCAGCAATTTATTGGCATTCGACAAATTTATGTCCTCACCAGTAAAAATTTGGTTGATGCTCAATTTTTTGTAAGCACCTTCTAAATCCCTAACGTTTGTGTTAATCTTGCTTGCTAGTAATTCTTGAACTTCAAAAGGAAATTCTTGTTTAGAAGTTTTTGTTTTTGATTTTATTATTTCTAGTCTAGTTGAATAATCAGGGCATTTGAAATCAGCAACCATTCCTGCCGACATTCTTGATTTTAACTTTTCACCAATATTGTTCAAATCTCCTGGAGAGCGATCACAAATAAGAACAACTCTTTTCCCATCTGCAATCAAGTTTGAGATAGTGTAAAGCATCTCTTCTTGTGTTCCGTCCTTGCCAATGATGAATTGTAGATCATCTATGATCAAAAGGTCGATAGAACGAAATTTTTCCTTAAATTCAACAACATCTTTGCTTCGGATTGACTGAACAAATTGATGCATAAATCTTTCAGCGGAAAGATAAACTGCCTTAGTTTTTTTGTCATTTTCCTTAACATGCCAAGCAATTGCTTGTCCTAGGTGAGTTTTTCCAAGCCCAACTCCTCCATATAAAAATAAGGGATTTACATCGCTTGTTGCGATGTCTTCATTCTCTTCTCCAGCAATAATTTTTGCAGCTTTAGTGGCAAGATTATTGCATTTTCCAGTTACAAAATTGTCAAAAGTGAATTTTGGATTAAGCTCGGTTCCGAGTGAGAAAACATTATCGTGCTTTGAAAGGCTGACGATTTTTTTATCTGATTGAGTAGAGTTTTGTGACTCTTTTTCAATGTGAATTATCGAGAATTTCTTCAAAGACGAGATTTCTTTGAGCCACGAGCTTTTTATTACGCTAAAATATTCTCTTGTCAGCCAATCTCTGATAAATTTAGACGGAACCGACATGATAACTTCTGATTGGGATATGGAATATAATTCCAAACCAGAAAACCACTTAGAGAATATTTGTTGGTCGAATTGCCCTTTAAGACTAGATAAAAAAGGCTCCCAGCAAATTTTCGGTGATTCTATATTATTTTTTTTATCGATGTTAGTTAGCATTTCAATTTTGTTTCCATGATAGGTTTTTTGACTTCCATCCATTTATTTTTCCTCTTTGGCCATCTTGATTACAAGATCCTTCAAATCCGTTCACTACATTTTTACAATTGACATAATCAAGATCAGACACGAACATTGCTGCTTCAAAAGATCTTGAGCCGCTACGACATAAGAATAGTAAATTTGTTTCGAGTGGGTTTGACGGAAAAGTTTCAGCTACTAGGCCTGACAATTTATCGGTAAAATCTTCATCAATTTCCATTCTTGGATATTGTCTCCAAGGCAGAAAAATTGTTTTGATGTCAATTTCTGATAAGTCGGCAAAACCAACAAAATCAATTTCTTCACGAGTTCTAACGTCGACTAGAATTGATTGAGGATTTTCTTGTAAAAATTTCCAGGCATCAAGGACTTCAATTTGTAAAACCATCTAATTTTTATAAAGAGTTCAATTTAAAAAATTGTCTCCATTTATCATTTGCAAAAGGTTGTGATTTTTAAGACTTTTTATGTCTAATTTCTCCCAAAATCGAGGCGGATTCTCTAGGTAATTTTCTATCTTGTAAAGTAATTTATTTTAATTTTTTGCAAAAAAATATCTTGACAATTTTGCTTGTAGAAGACTACTAGCTTGAAGAGAAAAAATAGTTTGGATCCTTTGATTTAGAGGCTTTGAAGGTCTATGTGTTTTTGAATCCGCTCCTGTCTTGATTCAATCATAGTCAAGACATTTAATGAAAAATATTTTTCTACATAATGGTAAAAAGACTTATCATTTTTTTAAAAATTAACGACCTCGACCCTTTTGTCTTCCTTGGGCTCTTTCTTGTGCTTCTACCATACTTTCCCAGAACCCTTTATCATTATTGTTGCTCATTATTTTGGCAGAGCTAACCAAATAAGTTAGTTTTTGACCCAAAATCATTGAAGTCCAGAAACCAACCGGTTTTACAAAATCAACAATTTTCGTTTCCTTCAATTCACGATCTTCATCTATTTGCTCCTGAGAAACTATTTTTTCAACAATTTCTCTTTGTTTTTCTTTATCGATGAATTTTTCTGAATCTTCTTTGGGAATCACCTTTTTAGATTTTGGATGTTTGGCGGATTCTATTATTTCTAATAAATCTTGATATTTCCTGCGGGCAAAAATAAGAGAAACCCGAACAACGATTCTCGTCAGCATAATAGAAGCCAGAACAACAACAAATATGGTAATAAGTATTGGGGACGACTCTTTTAAGGAATTTATGATATCAATTGTCATTATTGAAGTTTAGTTAATATTTTTTTTGCTGCTTTTTGTGAAGGAGACTCACTTTCGTTTAAACCTAGAAGATTCAAAACTTGCGCCCCTTCCAAGATTTGTTTTTTGGCCAAATTTGGATTATTAATCAGTTTTTCTGCCTGATTGGCAATCTCAAAAGATGAGCAATCATTTTGCAGAAGCTCAGGGATAAGCTCTTTGTTTAAAATAAGATTAATGAGGTTGGCATATTTAATTTTTATTAACCTTTTGACAATAAAATGAGTTATTGGGTTGATTTTGTAGATTGTGATCATCGCTAATTTGGCGATCGCAATCTCTAGATTGTTGGTTCCTGATTTGGCGATTGCTAAATTTGACGCTTTAAAAGCGTGATATTTTTTATCCTCATCAATTAATATTACCCGAGCTTTAAATTGACTCAAATATTCTTCAATTACCGGCTTTGTTCTTTGGATTGTAGGCATCACAATCACCAAATTTTGATGTTTACTGGCCAATATGTTTGCAGCACCAATGATTTCTGGTAACATTCTTTTAACTTCTCCAACCCGACTTCCCGCCATTGCACAAATCACCAAATCATCATCTTTGATTTGGTTTTGAGCGCGAAAATCATTTTGGGTGATTTGAGTAATGTTTTGTGAGTCTTGTGTGATCGGGTGGCCAATAAAAATGGTCTCAAGACCATGTTTTTCAAAATAAGGCGGCTCAAACGGCAAAATTGCTAATAATAAATCATAAATTTTGGCAATTTTTTGCGCTCTTTTTGGTCGATAAGCCCAAACACTTGGGGCAATCATGTGGATTTTTTTAATATTTTTGGAATTCGGGTTCTTATTTAATTTCTTTATCACTCGAAAGCAAAAATCTGGAGAATCAATGGTGATAACCATCTGCGCTTCAGAATTCAGAATATCTTGGGAAGTTTGCTTGATCCTTTTAATTAGTTTGGGTAGGTGAGGGATGATTTCTGCAAAACCCATGATGGAAAGCTCCGAAATTGGGAAAATTGATTCCAATCCTTGTTCTTGCATTTTTTTTCCGCCAATCCCCACAAATTCAATATTTTGATCTTGAGATTCGCTCCTAATCGCCGCCATTAATTTTCCACCCAAAACATCTCCTGAAGGTTCTCCGGCAATAATGAATATTTTTACCATTTTCTTACTTTACAAAGTTGATGTTGGTGGCTAAAATTCCGCCTTTTTTTAAAGAAGATCATTTAATCAATCCTAATTCAATTTTACAATTCATTATGGCAAGAAAAATCGCTGTTGCTGGTGCAACTGGAAATGTTGGTCGCGAAATTTTATCAATTTTAGCGGAAAGAAATTTCCCAGCTGACGAAGTTGTGGCTCTCGCCTCTAGAAATTCAATCGGAAAAGAAGTTAGTTACGGAGATGATAAGGTTTTAAAAGTTCAAGCTTTAGAGGATTACGATTTTTCTGATACTGCAATTGGCTTATTCTCCCCAGGAGGTTCGATCTCTGAAGTTCAAGCACCTCGAGCCGCAAAGGCCGGATGTGTCGTCATCGATAATACCTCTCATTTTAGAATGCATAAAGACGTTCCCTTGATCGTTCCTGAAGTTAATCCTGAAGACATTGCTGGTTACAAGCAATCTGGAATTATTGCCAATCCAAATTGCTCAACCATTCAAATGGTCGTTGCCCTAAAACCACTTCATGATTTAGCTGGAATAAAAAGAGTTGTCGTTTCAACTTACCAATCAGTTAGTGGCGGTGGAAAAGATGCGATGGACGAACTTTTTCAATCTACCAGAAAAGTTTACCAAGGAGAAGTTGTTGAACCAAAAAAATTCACCAAAAGAATTGCTTTTAACGTGATTCCTCACATTGACGTTTTCATGGAAGACGGATCAACCAAGGAAGAGTGGAAAATGAAAGTCGAAACCAAAAAAATTCTTGGTGACAATATCGAAGTTTCTGCAACTTGCGTTCGTGTTCCTGTTTTTGTTTCCCACGCTGAATCTGTTAACATCGAATTTGAAAAACCAATAAGTGTTGCTGAAGCTAGAAAGGCTCTAGAAAGTTTTGATGGAATCGTTGTTCTTGACGAAGTTGGTGAGAATGGTTATTCAACACCTTTTGACGCAACTACAAAAGATCCGGTTTTTGTTTCCAGAATCAGAAAAGACGACACTGTTAAAAATGGTTTGAATCTTTGGATAGTGGCTGACAATTTAAGAAAAGGCGCAGCTTTGAACGCAGTTCAAATTGCTGAGATTTTAGTTCGTGACCACGGATTGTAAAATATTGTTCCTAATTCTGACTCATGAAAAAGCCGCTAACAAATTAATTGTTAGCGGCTTTTTTATTATTCCTTATTCAGGTAATCCAATTAAGAAATTATAAAATTAGTTTCTTCTGGTAATTCTTCCTTTGGTAAGGTCATAGGTTGTCATTTCAATTTCAACCGCATCTCCTTTTAAAATTCTAATTTTATTTTTGCGTATTTTGCCTGAGGCGTGAGCGGTGATGATGTGTTTGTTTTCTAGTTCAACACGAAAAATTGTGTTCGGAAGAACTTCAACAACAGTTCCGTTCATTGATAATAAATCTTCTTTAGGCATTTATAATTTGTTTTAATTTTGGAGGGGTAATTAACGAAGCGCAGGATTATGAACATTGGATTGTCAAAATGCAATTAGATTTGCGCCTTTATTGTTTACAAATAAAGATTTTTTATCTTAAATAACGATCCTTAAAAAAAACCCCCACAAATCCTTTGAAATTAACCCCCTTATTTATAATTAATGTCTTTTGAAAATTTGCTGCAAAAATATTCTGCCGGAAAAATACATTTTATCGGGATTGGTGGAATTGGAATGAGCGCCATTGCGGTTATTTTGGATAAAATTGGCTGCCAAGTTCAAGGTTCTGATTTGGCTCAAAATGCTAACACCAGATCATTGGAAAATTTAGGCATCAAATGTTTCGTTGGCCATGCCACGCAAAATATAACCGACGATGTGGTTTTGGTCGTTGAAACCTCAATCGTCAAAGACAGTAATCCTGAAATTATAGCCGCCAAATCTAAAAATATCCCCATTATCAGAAGAGCGGATATGCTTGCTCAAATCATGGCGATAAAAAAAGGAATAACAATTTCTGGAACTCACGGAAAAACCAGCACAACAGCCATGGTCGCTGTTTTGCTCGAAAGCTCTGGATTGGATCCAATGGTGATCAATGGTGGGATAATAAACCGTTTTGGCAGCAATGCTCGATTTGGGGAGGGTGAATTTTTGGTAGCGGAGTCCGACGAATCCGACGCCAGCTTCGTTGATTTGCCAAGCTTTATTGGTGTTGTTAATAATATCGAGCCTGAGCATATGGATTTTTATAAAGGTGATTTTGAGCTAGTAAAAAACCACTACAAAAGATATGTCAGTCAGATTCCAAAAAATGGTCTGGTCGCGATGTTTATTGATGATCTTGAGGTAAATAAAATTTATGAAGAATTATCAAAAACTCAAAATAATATCGTCTCAATGAGCGTTAAAAATGAGAATGCTGATTATTTTGCATTTAACATTTCTTGCGATGTTAGTGGTTTGAAATTCGATGTAAAAATCAATAAAAATGGACGCGTCATCGGCGACATCCAAATG
>JBLHTM010000054.1:0-8425 GCA_047627215.1 Rickettsiales bacterium
AATTTCTCTTTACTGATTTGATTTTTCATAGATTTATTATTGTTTCATTTTGAGACAGTGTGTTTTAATTGTAATCACTAATTGTTTTTACAAAAAACAGAATCTAACATTAAAGACCAAACCGATTTTGTCCACATCAAATCAATAAAAACTATGTTAGGAAAGATTCTGGATCGGTTTCTTATTATTATTTTATTAACAATTTTTCTTGTTGGGCCAGAATTTCACAATATTGTATATTTCACAATTGCCGGAGGGTTTTTGGTTTTATTTGTTAAAATGCCAATCACATTATTTAAAATTCTATGAATCAAGAATCAGAATATTATTAGGAAGCGACAAGGTGGTGCAAGGGAATATTTTGAGGAGTTTTAAAAAAGGGTTCTTTCGTGATCATGGATAAAAGCGGAAATGTCAATTTTGTTCCTTGGAATGAGATTAAAGAAATATAAGAAGTAATAATTAAATTTAATTAGACAAATATTATGAGATTTTTTAACGGAAACAAACCCAACAAAATTCCTCAAAAATCAACGATAAATGATCTAACGGTTGCGAAAGGGGTTAAGATGGTTCCGGAGCATATGGGTAGTATGAGTAAGTTGCATGAAGCTAATAATTCCGTTGTAATATATCGCCCCTTTAACAAGGGCTACAAAGAAATGGCGGGTCTTATGGAAACCCTTGGTAAATTAATGTCGATCAAAAATAAAAGTTCCGCAGAAAAGTCCATAGTTGGGGTTACCCTTCTTGCTAGCTTGAGTAAAATAAATAATGATGAAGAAAAAGTTAGGGGATTTCAAGAGAGGGGTGATCTAGATTTTAATAAATCAACTCTGAAATTTTATAAAATAATTCTGGATCAAATATTAAAGAATTCAGGATTGGAGGGTCAGAAATTGCCTAATATTTTTACAGATTCAAGATTTTCGAAATTACCTCTGGGTAAAAAACCAGAAGAATTTGAAAAAATCATCTTCCCAATAATTTCTAAATTTCTTGAAAGATTGCCTCTGCAAGGTGTGGAGAATTTAAATCCTTTACCGCGTGACCTTTTATCTGAAAATTCTTTTGGGCTTTTACAAAATTCAGGCGCTGAATCCTTTAGGACTTCCCTTCTTTTCCTAGCGTCAAAAAGTCCTGATCCGGAGGAAGTTGATGGATTAGTTGACCTCCTTAATGGATCTGAAATTGCAAGCAAGACTAATTCTAAAACCGATGGAAGTTTTCCATTTCAGGTAACAAAACTTTTTTTATCGATACCTCTCTCGGGTGACAAACAACAACCTTTTGATAACAATAAAGAATTAAATGATATATGGAAGAGTTGTCAGCATGGAACATTGGCCAATAAAGAAGCGATTCAAGCTTTTAATAAAATTGCAAAATATTGTCTTAAAAAAGGAATTATCAAAGAGGGCGATGTTACAGCGGTTGAGGAACAAACTAGCGCTGAAAACAAAGATGAGTCTTTTTATGGTTTAGTTGGCTTGTTGTCTGGTATCAGCAAGGATGTTGGTTTTGCTTTTGATGCCAAACTTTTTACAGACATGGAATATGATTTGTTTGTAGCAAAAAGTGGTGAAAATATTCAGTGTAAGAATGGCGACCCAGCAAAGCCTTTGTTATATATGAAGGTTCCTAGGTCCGCTGAACCTGGTCAATTTGATGTTTATCTTTATGATAAAGACTCCGAAGAGCATAGTCTGGTGAGTAAAGAGGATGTCGCAAGATTGACTTTGGAAAACATAGAAATGTTTTCATATAGTAGATTTGGGCTTAACAATGGAGTCATTATCGAATCCGCTCTTGGCGTTACTGCTGATTATGATGAATTGAGTGGTGCAAATCAGACTGTATTCCCTGCTGAAAATCATACTACGGAGGATTTGGTTTCGATACTAAGGAAATTAAGAGTTAATAACTTAACAGATTATTCTGATGAAGATCATGATATTGAATACATAGAATTCCATGAGTTATTGTCAAAATTTGAATCTGGAAAAAAATTAACCTCCGAAGATCTAGGATGTTTAGCTGATAAGATGGTTGAAATTGAAGATTTAAAAAGGATAGAGCTAAGCGAAGAAGAATATTACCGACAAGGTTTAGGAGTTGTTAATGAAAAAGATCAGGCTTATATTGCGGCTGCAAAAAATGATAGCAAGGGTAATGTTGTTCATGGAAGAGAGACGGGAAATTTATTTTTTACTGAACAATTTGTCGAAGGAAAGCATTTAGCTTTGTTACCTGATGGAACTAAGAGGGTTTTGAATAATGAAAAAGAGATTTGCGCTTTCATAAATGAGCAGAGGCAAAAAGGATACCTTGTTCCTGTCAATCCTAAGTGGGGTTGGGAAGTTGATGGCAAGGGCACACTAAGCGTTCCTGAGCAGAGAATTGATCTTGAAGAAGTTGAAAAAGGTTTAAAAAAACTATATTCAGATGCCATGAAAATGGATGGTTGTGAGGTGGTGAAAAAAATACATAAAGCTGATGGTGAGCTGGAATATTTGCGATATTCTGACGGAAGTTCCAGAGACGTAAAAAAAGCGGTCATGAAGTATAATCAGCAAAAAGCAATTTATGAATTATATTTAGAGGTTCAAAGAGAGGAAACTTCTCCTAGATTTGTTTTTGGAGATGTTAAAGATGGTCACAAAACCCCCAAAGATAAAGAGAGGTTTGGCAATTTTAATAAAAAAGATCTACAATCTTTAAAAAATAACACTGTCAAAGGATTGGAGTCGAAGCGACAAGCGCGATTGAATGAAGAAAGTAGTCCGGAAATAATACAAAGATTTCAATCTTTGCAAGGTTTGGAGTTTTTGGGAAATGGTCAATTAGAAACAAAAGGTTTAAAAGGTTTTTATTCTGAAATGAATGATCAGCTTTCGGAATCATATAATAATCCATCTTTAATTTCTGGCGAGGGAGTGGTTTTAAGCAAAAAAAAATCTACCATAGGTATTAAGAATAAAGCACCAACACCTGAAGATCCCGATCCTATTGCTTCAAAAAGATTTCCTTTAATGGCTGGGTTAGTGGGTTTTGGTGCTAGAGCATTAAGGGCCCAAACAAATTTTAGAGTTAAATAAATATTATTAAATTATGAGACCAACAAAATATCTTACTCAAGCACAAAAAGATCTTTTGCCTGGCGGAGATCTTGATTTAGTCGATTCGAGTATTGATGAAATTATCACTTATACTAACGAGGCAACAGCTTTGGATGTCCTTAAATTGCTCATAAAAGTTAATGGGGATGATGTGGAAGAAAGCACTAATTCTTGGAAAGATATAATACGCATGGTTGGTACGGAATCGGCATCTTTTACGGATATTTGCCGTCTCAATCTGCGTGGGGAGGAGAGTGGAACTTGTAACGATTTGTTATACGATGTATTTAGAGGAATTGGAACTCTTGATGATAATCAAAAAAAAGAAGTAAAACAAATGGTGGTTGTTGCTATAACTAAAAAAGTTGCAGAATTGACTTTAGAGAAACCTAGAACAAGACCTCGTTCTCCTAGTAATGAAGGTAAACCCTCTTTTAAAAAGGTTACGTGTTGCACTTTACAATAAAAATTCATCAAAATTTTCCTAAAATTAAAAATCAAATAATGACAATAAATATCCCCTTAGACCGCATTCGTAATTTCTCGATTGTGGCACATATCGACCATGGAAAATCTACCCTTTCTGATCGCTTGATCCAAGATTGTGGTGGTCTTGAAGATCGTGATATGACGGCGCAAGTTTTGGATTCGATGGATATTGAAAAAGAGCGTGGCATCACCATTAAGGCGCAAACAGTTCGTTTGATTTACAAAGCCGATGACGGTTTGGACTACATGCTTAATTTGATGGACACTCCTGGTCATGTTGATTTTGCTTATGAAGTTTCGCGTTGTTTGGCGGCGTGTGAAGGGTCAATTTTGGTGGTGGATTCTAGTCAAGGTGTTGAAGCGCAAACTCTGGCTAATGTTTATCAGGCAATTGATAATAATCACGAAATTGTTCCCATTTTAAATAAAATCGATCTTCCAGCTTCAGATCCAGATAAAGTCAAAGAGCAAATTGAGGAAGTGATTGGAATTGATGCTTCTGAGGCAATTTTGGTTTCTGCTAAAACTGGTGTTGGAATCAGGGAGACCCTGGAAGCTATCGTTAAAAAACTTCCCGCTCCCAAAGGAAATATTGATGGTGATCTCAAAGCATTATTGGTTGATAGTTGGTATGATCCATATTTAGGGGTTATCGTTTTGGTTAGAATTCTTGATGGTGTTTTGAAGAAAGGTCAAAAAATCAAAATGCTCTCAAACGGCACTTCATATCTAATTGACGGTGTTGGTTATTTTACGCCAAAAAAAGTTTTATGTAACGAGCTCAGAGCAGGTGAGGTTGGGTTTATTAATGCTCAAATCAAACAAGTTGCAGATTGTAAAGTTGGGGACACAATAACCTCTGCTGGCAATAATACTGTGCAAGCTTTGACGGGATTTAAACAAAATAAACCAGTAGTTTTTTGTGGAATTTTCCCTATCGACGCATCTGACTTTGAAAAATTCCGCGACGCGCTGGCAAAACTGCATTTAAATGACGCCAGCTTTGAATTTGAAGCTGAGTCTTCATCAGCTCTTGGTTATGGATTTCGCTGCGGTTTTCTTGGGCTTTTGCATTTGGAAATTGTCATTGAGAGACTGGAAAGGGAGTTTGATCTTGATTTGATCACCACGGCCCCTTCCGTGATCTACAAAGTTTACACCCATAAATCAAAATTACTCAGCGAAGAAGAAAGAGAGGAAAAGGTTATTTTTGTTCATAGCCCAATTGAAATGCCCGATTCTCAGCAAATTGATTACCTAGAAGAGCCTTGGATTTTGGCAACAATCATGACTCCTGACGAATATTTGGGTTCAATTCTTGATCTTTGTACCAATAAAAGAGGAATTCAAAAAGACCTTTCATATGTTGGAAGTAGAGCAATGTTGATCTATCGCTTGCCATTAAATGAAGTGGTTTATGATTTTTATGATCGCTTGAAATCTTGCTCAAAAGGTTATGCCAGTTTTGATTGGCAAATGGATGGTTATGAAAAAAGTGATTTGTGCAAATTGACAATCTTAGTCAATGCAGAACCAGTTGACGCACTATCAATCATTGTTCACAAAAGCAGAGCCGAAGGAAGGGGCAGGGCACTTTGCAAGAAGCTTAAAGAGCTTATCCCAAAACAAATGTTTAATATTGCCATTCAAGCAGCAATTGGCGGAAAAATTGTCGCTCGTGAAACTGTGAGCGCCATGAGAAAGGATGTGACTGCAAAATGTTATGGTGGAGATGTTTCTAGAAAAAGAAAACTTCTTGATAAACAGAAAAAAGGGAAAAAGAAAATGAGGCAAATTGGCAATGTTGAAATCCCTCAAGGTGCATTCTTGGCTGCTCTTAGGTTGGATGATGATTGATGTTTGATTCAATAAGTGCGATTTGATCGAGGCTTTATGTTCATTCGAAAGAATTCATAAGATGAACACATTTTTTTACGATATTTTGAGAGTGTAATGAAAAATATACAATCTTAAGGCTCTTTTTCAAAATGAGTGGATAGATTAATTATCTACTCAAAAAGTGATCTTGATCTTCCTGATGAAAATAACCTAATTTGAGTGGCGGAATTTTATTTATCGTTATCTTATTTTCCATTTTTACACCCCTTCACAATCTCTAGTGCTCACAATCGTTATCCTCACATAATTGCCACACTCACATAATCGTCATCCTCGCGAAAGTGAGGATCTCGTGAGTCTGGAATCGAGGATTTTTTAAAAGAATAAAGAATAGATTGATTAAGAATTGCGGGCGGATATTTTTCCTCATGAGGTACCGTATCCGAGAGTTTCTAAGGCAGCAAAGCTACCTAAGAAACTCTATGTCCGGCATGACGGTAATTCGTGATGGTGAATCATGACGGTAATTCATGATTGTAACTTTTTTACAATCTATGCTTGGGCACCACGGTGGTAATTGGTTTACCTACTCATTTTGAAAAAGAGCCGGTAATTCGGATGATCATGACGGGTAACTTGTGATAAAGCATTAAAAGATGGGTTTAGTCTGTGAAAAATCTTGGCTCAATGAATATCTTTCTTGGGGATGGTTTTTTTGATTCCAGCATCATAGCCGCTTTTCTGAAAGTAATTGATTTACTTCTGGGTGGTTAATTAATGAAGAATTTAGTTTTTATTTTTGGTACTGGGAGTGAGGAATTGGGTGTTTGAATAGTGACGGGACTCACCACCACGCAAACCCAGCGTGTTGCTGCCTATTTCCCGCAAGGGGTATTGTATTTGGAGCAAGTCCCGACGAAAAGTATTATCATCCAAATTATTTTTCTGGCAAGTATAATTTTATAAAATTGTGAATTAATTTCAAGATTGTGATTAGCTGGATATTTGGTAAATATTTTTTTGCCCTTTTTCAGGGTTGAAAGGTAGGTCAATTCAAAAAAAAATAAGTATTTTTCTTAATAATCCTCATTTATTACTCACAAGAGCATCATTTTTCAAAAGTACGACGAGTCTTTTATATTTTCACTATAAAGACTTTAATTCCTTTTTTTCTATTTCAATGTAAGAATTTTTGCGTAAATCCATCAAGTGACTTTTTGCCATTAATTTTAATTTTTGACTAAAGATAATATTTTTGACTTGATCCTTGTCTTCTTTGGTTAAAGTATTAAAAGATTGTTTTTTTGCTACTTTAAAAAGGTAATAACCGTCTTTCGTTAAAACAGGTCTGCTGGTCTCTCCAGTTTTTGTTTTTACTATTTCTTGATAAGTTTCATCATCCACATCTCCGACCCCGATCCAGCCAATTTCTCCGTCAAATTCTGCGGTTGGGCTTTGTGAGAACTGCCTAACAATATCATTAAAACTTTTTCCTTTTTCAATTTCGTTAAACAATTTAAAAGCTAAAGATTTACTATCAATGGAATCATTTTTATTTTTGTAAATGAATGGGATAAATAATTCGGATATAAAATATTTTTCAATATTTGTTTTTATTTTTCGTAGTTCCAGCAATTCATCAATTTCGGATTGGCTGACTTTTATTGTCGGGGCAATGGTTTTTTTGACGATTTCTGACCACAATATTTGTGATTCTATTTGCCTTAAGAAGCTTTCATAGGGAATTGATTTTGCTGTAAAAAAATCTTCTAACTTTTCTGGATCAATGTTTTTGCTTTGAGATACTTCTGATCGAATTTGGAGGATTTTTTCTTGGTCAACAGTTATTCCCAGTTTTTTTGCCTCCTTGTTTTGAAGATTCTCATCAATCATTTTTTGCAATATTTGATTAATGATGATTCTTTTTTCTTGGGGGGAGTCGATTTTTATTTTTGACATTTTGGTTATAACCGCGAAACGCTCAGTCAGGTCAAGGTTGGTGATAGCTTGATTGTCGACTTTAGCTACTACAAAAACTTTTTTTGTCGAAAAAGAAAGTGAGTCAAAAGGTTTGAATAGTAGGAATGAGAGAAAAAGACATATGAGGAGGATTGGTTTTGTTGAAGAATCCCCTTGAATGAAATTTCTATTTAATTTTTTATTTCGAAATAGATCTATAAACACTAATACCTCTTAGTAAATCTATTGCTCTTGCTAGTTGATAGTCCTTTTCGTAAAGATCGATGGAGTTGATGTTTTCCCCAGAAACTTCTGCCTCTTTCAACTCTTCCTCAATTTGGTTTTTTAAGTGCCCTTCTAAAGACTCTTCAGATCGAGCCACAGACTTATTCTCAGACACTTTGACGTCTAAGTTATCAACGATTACATCAGGATTTATCCCGTGAGCTTGGATTGATTTTCCTGACGGGGTGTAGTAAAGAGCGGTAGTCATTTTTAATGCTCCGTGATTTTGATCCAATGGAATGATTGATTGAACCGATCCTTTTCCGAATGATTTAACTCCCAAAATAATTGCTCTTTTATGATCTTGCAATGCTCCAGCAACAATTTCAGACGCTGATGCAGATCCTGGATTGATTAGAATAACAACGGGGGTTCCTTTTGTTAAAGTTTGGTCTTCCTTATCTTTGTAGATTTTTTCATTAGATTTATTTCTTCCTGAAATTGAAACAATAGTTTGTCCTTTATCCAAAAAAATATCACTAACCTTGACGGCTTCATTGAGCAATCCTCCAGGATTGTTTCTAAGATCCAGAACTATTCCTTTTATTTTTTCGCTACCAATTTTTTTGATAAGTTTTTCTAATTCCTCTTTTACTCCGTAAGAAGTTTGTCCTGAAAAGCTATTGATTTTCACATAAGCAATATCATTTTCAATGTTCGCTCTAACGGCCTTTATTTTAATGATTTGTCTTTCTATCACTAGTTCAATCGGAGCTTTCTCATTTTTTCTAAGA
>JBLHTM010000055.1:0-8345 GCA_047627215.1 Rickettsiales bacterium
AAGAAAAAATAATTCAAAAAGCTTCAAAATAATGTCTAATCAAAATACACAAATTCCCAATTACAACCATAAATTTGTTGAAAATCATTGGCAAAAAACTTGGAATGAAAAAGATATTTTCAAATTTGACGATACCTGCAAAAAGGAAAAATATTACGCACTTGAAATGTTTCCCTTCCCTTCCGGGAAAATTCACATGGGACATCTTCGTAATTACGCAATTGGTGATGTGATCGCGCGTTTCAAAAAAATGCAAGGCTTCAACGTGCTTCACCCAATTGGTTTTGACGCCTTTGGGCTTCCGGCAGAAAATGCCGCCCTACAAAATGGAACTCACCCAAAAGATTGGACATACTCCAACATTGAAGTGATGAAAAATGAATTAAAAGCAGTTGGATTTTCCTACGATTGGAGTCGATCTTTTGCAACTTGCGATGCCTCATATTACAAACATGAGCAAAAAATATTCCTCGATTTCCTAAAAAATGGACTGGCCTACCAAAAAGAATCTTTTGTAAATTGGGATCCTATTGATCAAACGGTTTTGGCAAATGAGCAAGTTATTGACGGCAGAGGATGGAGAAGTGGGGCTTTGGTTGAAAAGAAAAAGCTAAACCAATGGTTTTTAAAAGTTAGTGATTTTAGTGAAGAGCTTTTAAGTGAGCTTAAAAATCTTAAAGGCTGGGATGAAAGAGTTTTGGCAATGCAAGAAAAATGGATCGGAAAAAGTGAAGGCGCAACCGTGAAATTCAAAGTGAAAAATTCCACCTCCTTGCCATTGCAAGATGAAATAGAAATTTACACTACAAGACCAGATACTCTTTTTGGTGCCGCAGCGATAATAATCTCTCCTCATCATCCGATTGCATCTGAACTTTCCGGATCAAACTCAAAGATTGCGGAATTTATTGCCGATTGTAATAAAAATGCCGCCAATGAAGAAACCATCGAAACCGCCGAGAAAAAAGGAATTGACACGGGATTGAAAGTCAAACATGCACTTGATGAAAGTATTGAACTGCCCATTTTTATCGGGAATTTCGTTTTGATGGAATATGGAACTGGCGCAGTTTTTGCTTGTCCGGCTCATGATGAGCGAGATTTTGAATTTGCAAAAAAATATGATTTGCCAATTAAGCAGGTTGTAAAAGCTGACTTGGAAGAAAATAACATCCTTCCTTGCAAAGAGTTAGGAACAATGATCAATTCTGGATTTCTGGACGGCATGAAAAGTCAAGATGCCAAGAAAAGAATTATCGAACTTTTGGAAGAAAAAAACATCGGTAAAAGAAAAATCAATTATCGCATTCGCGATTGGGGCGTTTCTAGGCAAAGATATTGGGGCTGTCCAATTCCAATTCTTTATTTGGAAGATGGTTCTGTGATTCCAGTTCCACAAGAAGATTTACCAATCAGATTACCAGATGACGTTGAATTTACCGGAAATGGCAACCCTTTAGCACAGCATCCAACTTGGAAACACACAACTTACAAAGGGCAAAAAGCCATTCGTGAAACTGACACTTTTGACACTTTCTTTGAAAGTTCTTGGTATTTCCTTCGCTACGCTTCACAACCTGAAAATCAAGCTTTTGACCGTGAAACAATCAATAAATTATTACCAGTTGATCAATATGTTGGCGGAGTTGAGCATGCGGTTCTTCATTTGCTTTATGCTCGATTTTTCACCAAAGCTTTAAAGAAATGTGGTTATTTAGACTTTGACGAGCCATTCAAAAATCTACTAACTCAAGGAATGGTTTGCCACCAAACTTTCAAAGATCAAAAAGGAAATTGGGTCTATCCATTCGACGCCATGAAAGACAACGATGGTGATTTTGTTCACATCAGAACCCGCGAAAAATTAGTCGTCGGTAGAAGTGAAAAAATGAGCAAATCCAAAAAGAATGTTGTTGAGCCGGCAAATATTATCGATGCCTACGGCGCTGATACTGCCAGGCTCTTTATGCTTTCCGACTCGCCTCCAATGCGAAATTTGGAATGGTCAGATTCTGGAATTGACGGCGCTTTCAAATATATAAATCGACTTTGGAAATTAGTGAATAGTCACAAATTAACAGCACCAAGTCATAACAATGATTTTGATTTTGATAATTTAAACAAAGAGCAAAAAATCCTGATTAGACTTAATCACAAAACCATTTTTGTAGTTACAAACGAATTTGAAAAACTTGGCTTCAATGTAACGATCGCCAAAATCCGTGAATTTTCTAACGCTCTAGAAAAATTTGCGATCAAAGATTCAAAAGATCAAGAAATCATCAATTTCTCACTGAACAATTTAGTGCTTTTGATCGCTCCAATCTTGCCCCATTTGGCTGAAGAATTGTGGAAAGAATTGGGAAATAAAACCATCATATCCGCCGGGGTTTCTTTTCCAAATTTTGACGAGAAAATGTTGGAAGAAGATCAAATAAAAATCACAGTTCAAATCAACGGTAAGCTTCGCGCAGTTTTAGAAATGTCAAAATCCGCAACAAAAGAGGAGCTTGAAAAAGCAGCTTTAGCAGATGACAATGTGCAAAAGAATATTGACGGGAAAGCAATTAAAAAAATTATCGTCGTACCAAATAAATTGGTTAGTATTGTTATTTAAAAAATATATTTTTCCAAAATCATGAAAACACAAAAAACAATGTTCAAAGAAACTCCAAAAGATCCTAATTTATTCTTCAAAGTAACTATTTCAATATTGCTTTTTTGTCTTACTTTGACATCAATTTATTTTGCAATTTTTGCAATGAATTTGACAAAGACACAACCATTAACACCGATATCTCTGCCTCACAAATCTCAAGATTTAATGACCATTACCTCCGTAGGTGATGGTGAAGTTGAAGCGCTTCCGGACATTGCTACTATTGTGGCGACCATAAAAGATTCAGGCGCAAATGTGGCATTAGCGCAAAAATTGATCGACCAAAAAGCTAAAAATTTAGCAATAGAATTAGAAAAACTTGGAATAGATAAAAAAGATATCCGCTCAACTTCATATCGAACTAGTCCAAAATATGAAAGGGTTTCGATCCCATGCAAAGCCGCTAATTGTGGTTTTAAAAATGAAATCATCGGATATCAAGCGACTCAAACCATTAAAATCAAATCTCACAAAATGGAATTAGCCGGTGAAATCATTACTACTCTTGGAAAATTGGGAATTAATCAAATCTCAGGCCCAAATTTTGCCATTGAAAATAGTGAAAAATTAAAATCATCAGCTAGATTAATCGCAATTAAAAACTCACAAGAAAAGGCCGAAGAAATTTCTAAAGCTCTTGGAGTGAAAATTGGAAAGATTGTGAAATTCACAGAGAATAACAGCAATCGACCTGTTATGTTTAGGTCAATGAGCATGAAATCTGAAGATTCAAACGGCGGAGCAAAATTATTTGCCGGTGAAGAAACCATTAAATCAAAAGTTACCATCATTTATTCTATCCAACAGTAATTTGCGTAATACTTAAAATAATTAATTAAAACATGAATATTTCAACTTCAAAAAATGCCGCATTAGTTTTTCCAAATGGTGAAGTGATCTACGGATTGGGAATCGGAAAACCAAATAATACAACTATTGGAGAAATTTGCTTCAATACTGCAATAACCGGATATCAAGAAATTCTCACCGACCCATCATATTCTGGTCAAATCATCAATTTCACTTTCCCGCATATTGGAAATGTTGGAATTAATGAGTCGGACATTGAGAGCATAGTTCCCAAGGTGAAAGGTTTGATTATTAGAGAGAAAATTACCAATCCTGGAAATTATCGCGCCACAGGGCACTTGAATGATTGGTTGATTAAACATGGAATTACTGGAATTTGTGGCATTGACACCAGGAGAATAACCAAGAATATCAGAGAAGATGGCGGGAAAAATGTCGCAATTATTTTTGATGAGAATATTGAAAAAGTAAATTTTGATAAAATTGTTACCGATTTACAGAAAAATAAAGATTTGAAAGGTGTTGAGCTTGCGAGTGCAGCTAGTTTAAACACAAAATATGATTGGAATAATGAGGGAATTTGGAATCATGATAAAAATAGTTACAACCAGATTTCTGATAAAAAACTAAAAGTAGTTGCAATTGATTACGGTGCTAAGCTCAATATTTTAAGATGCTTGACGCAATCAGGAATTGAAGTTGTGGTGCTTCCTGCAAAAACTTCTTTTGAAGAAATTAAAGCGCAAAATCCAGATGGGGTTTTCTTATCAAATGGCCCCGGAGACCCTTCTGAAACTGCTAAATATGCAATCCCCACAATCTCAAAAATTGTAGAAAACAACATTCCAGTTTTTGGAATTTGCCTAGGTCACCAACTCTTGTCTCTGGCAATGGGTGCAAAAACTTTAAAAATGCACCAAGGTCATCGAGGCGCTAATCATCCAGTTCAGGATTTGAAAACCAAAAAAGTTGAAATCACCAGTCAAAATCATGGATTTTCTGTCGATGAAGCAACCTTGCCAGATTCCCTAGAAATTACCCACCGCTCACTTTTTGACGGAACAATTGAAGGAATAAAAGTCAAAAACAAAAATGCCTTCTCCGTCCAATATCACCCCGAAAGCTCACCAGGACCATCTGATAGTTATTATCTTTTTGAAAGATTTGTGAAAATGATGTAATGCCATTTTCCGTTTAAAAATCTTATTTTGGGTGGAAAGTTTAATCATTAAAACTGAAGTTCTCCAGAATCTAATTATTAGAAGACAAAGCATCTCGAACTGCTTCGCCGATGAAAATCAATAAGCATGAAACAATAGTAACTACCGAAAAACCACTGATTCCTAAGTGATAAGCAGAGATGTTTTCCTTGCCTTGTGCCAGCAATTCTCCAAGTGACGGAGTTTCAATTGAGAGTCCAAATCCTAGAAAATCAAGAGCTGTTAAAGTTATTATTGAGTGACTTAAAAAGAATGGCAGTGCAGCTAAAGTACTGGAAATTGCGTTAGGTAGAATATGCACAAATATTATACGCCGATGACTGGCTCCTATTGCTTTGGCTGAACGCACAAAATCAAAATTCCTTATCCTCAAGAATTCTGCCCTAACTAAACCGACCAAAGACATCCAGCTAAATAAAAGCATTAATGATAATAAAACAAAGAAGCTTGGTTCAATCATTGAAGACAGGATTATCAGTAAGAATAATACTGGTAAGCTTGACCACACTTCCATAAATCTTTGTAATATCAAATCCAACAATCCCCCAAAATATCCTTGCATCGCTCCTAAGGAAACACCTATCACGGCACTAAAAATTGTTAATGTTAGTCCAAAAACCAAGGATATTCTTAGTCCATAGATTAACCTCGCCAAAACATCTCTGCCATTATCGTCGGTTCCAAGCCAATTTTGAGCATCTGGGGTTGTTGGGGCTGGTTTGGTTATTTGGTAATTAATAGTGGAATAATTGTAGGAAATTGGAGGCATTAACATCCAACCATCTTTTTCAATTAAGTTTTTAACGTGTGGATCGTGGTAATTTGGAATGGTTTGAAAATCTCCACCAAAAGTGGTTTCGGAGTAGGATTGCAGGATTGGAAAATAGAAATTATTCTGATATTTAACGATCAATGGCTTGTCGTTGGCAACAATTTCAGCCAGAAGACTTATTGTGAATATAAGGGAAAATAGAAGAAGAGAGAAATATCCGCGTCGGCTTCTTTTAAATTTTAACCAAAAACTTAAAAATGAGCTCATCACAATTTCTTGTTAGGTGGAATTAAAAAAACTACTACAAAATAAATTCTGCAGTAGTTTTTTAATGATATTTAATTTTAAAAGCAAATTATCAGATAGAAACTAACCAATATTTTCTTTATCAACTTTATTTGCCGCTTCTTTGAATTTACCCATCATTAGGCCAGTTCCCGCAGGAATTAGTCTTCCGACAATGATATTTTCTTTCAGTCCGGTCAAATTATCAAATTTACCCTGAACTGCAGCATCCGTTAGAACCTTAGTGGTTTCTTGGAATGAGGCAGCAGAGATGAATGATTTAGTCTGTAAAGACGCTTTAGTAATACCAAGTAATACTGGAGCAGATATTGCTGGACGCAAACCTTCAATCAAAGCTTTGGCATTAATTTGATCGAATACATCACGATCAATAAATTCACCATTTAGCAATGTAGTGTCTCCAGATTTGATAACCTCGACTCTTTTAAGCATCATGTTCAAAATGACTTCGATATGTTTGTCATCTATTTTTACACCTTGCATGCGGTAAACCTTCTGAACTTCACCAACCATAAAGTTAGTAAAGGCTTCAATTCCTTGAATACGAAGAATATCATGAGGTACCAAGCTTCCGTCAACCAAGATATCACCTTTTTTGACGTAATCACCTTCACTGATAAACAAATGTTTATTCTTAGCAACCATATATTCAACCGCCTCAAGCGCGTCATCTTCCGGAACGACTCTTAGCCTTCTTTTAACTTTATAATCTTTACCAAATTCGATTCTTCCATCAATTTCAGACATAACAGCAGCATTCTTTGGCTTTCTAGCTTCGAATAATTCCGCAACCCTTGGAAGTCCACCCGTAATATCTTTTGTTTTAGAAGATTCTTTAGGAATCTTCGCAATTATATCACCAGCTTTTACTTCCTCACCATTAGCGACAGAAATAACAGTTCCGACAGATAGGTTATACTCTTTTTCCAAATCTTGTTTGTCGTCAGTGATAAGTATTCTTGGCTTTAATTCTTGCTTGGAATATTGCTTCCAATCCATAATAGTTTTGCTAGAAATTCCAGTGGAATCGTCAACTTTTTCTCTCAATGAGATGTTTTCTAGTAAGTCGCCATATTTAATAATACCGCTAGACTCAACCACGACTGGAATGTTGTAAGGATCCCATTCAGCCAAATGCTCTCCTTTTTTAACCGATTCTCCATTTTTATGAGTTATAACCGAACCATATGGCAATTTATAACTATGAATCTCATTTTGATCTTTATCAACTATACTGATCTCATAATTCCTACTAACAACTACGATTTTCCCTTCGCGGTTAATAATATTATGTTTTCCGGCGATTTTAACAATACCGTCGGCAATAGCAGAAATTGAGGATTGTTCAGCGCCACGAAGTGCGGCTCCACCAATATGGAACGTTCTCATCGTTAACTGAGTTCCTGGCTCACCAATTGATTGAGCAGCAACGACTCCAACCGCCTCACCAATACTAACCAGATCACCAGTAGCTAAATCACGACCATAGCACTTAGTACAAACACCACCTTTGGTTTCACATGTAAGAACTGATCTTGTTTTTACTGTTTTTACACCAGCATTTTCAATAGACTCAGCTATATTCTCGTCAATGATGTTTCCAGATTTAATAATTATTTTATTATCCAAACCTTTGATATCTTCTAGAACGACACGACCAAGAATTTGTTCACCGATAGAAACGATGACTCTTCCATCATCAACAACTCCTTCCAGGTTAACACCATTATTTGTTCCACAATCACCTTCAATAACAATGCAATCTTGAGAAACATCGACCAATCTTCTGGTTAGATAACCAGAGTTCGCTGTTTTTAGAGCTGTATCCGCGAGTCCTTTTCTAGCACCATGAGCTGAAATAAAATATTCTAACACACTCAAACCTTCTTTAAAGTTTGCGATAATAGGAGTTTCGATAATTTCACCCGATGGTTTTGCCATCAATCCCCTCATACCGGCAACCTGCTTGATTTGGTTTTCAGAACCCCTAGCTCCAGAATCCGCCATCATGTAGATTGAATTAGTGTCTTTAGCATCTTTATGGCTTGATATGGCCTTCATCATCTCCTTAGAAGTCTTATCGGTGCAACGAGTCCACTCATCAATGATTTTATTATATCTTTCACCGGCAGTAATCAAACCGTCGCGATATTGCTGCTCTAATTTCTTAACTTTACCCAAAGAATCACTAATATTTTTTCCTTTAGTTGTTGGAATTACCATATCATCTTTTCCGATGGATATTCCCGCCTTACAAGCGTGCTTAAATCCAAGAGCCATTATTCTATCGCAGAACATTACAGTCTCTTTTTGACCAGAGCTTCTGTAAACTGAATCGATTAGGTTTGTAACTTCTTTTTTGGTCATTGATTTATTGACCATATCAAAACTACTCTTCATATACTCTGGGAGGCTATTATAGAGAATTACTCTTCCTGGAGTGGTTTCTGCGACCTTATATTCTTTCTCGCCGTCTTGTCCACTGAATGAATAGCGGTACTTAATTTTGCTATGCATTGTTATAACCTTGTTAAATAGAGCGTGCTCTAGCTCGTATTTATCACCGATTAAGAAAGGC
>JBLHTM010000056.1:0-8313 GCA_047627215.1 Rickettsiales bacterium
AAGTATTTTCACTGATATGTGGCTCTAAAGCATTTTTTGCGTAAGGTAATTTTGGAAGTTCAAAAGTCATAATTTTTCCTTTTTTTGATTGATTAAAATTGATTGATTGATGAAAATTATTGCGCGTTAGGAAAAATCCTGCAGTGCCGAAAATTGTCGTTAAAGATATTGTTTTAATGAATTTTCTTCTTATCATTCCCATAGCTGCAAAATCTAGGTTTTGCTTTGCTTTAAGTCAATTCAAAATGATAAATAATCCAATAACTTCGACTGCATTACTTCAAAACTGAATTTTTTTTCCAATTCCAAACTAGCATTTTTAATGATGTTATTTGAATCATCTTGATTTAAATAAGATTTTTTCATCGCTTCAAACAAAGAATTCTCATCATCTATTTTAAACAGATATCCACTAAAACCATTTTTTATAATTTCTTTTGGTCCGTCAGAATTGCAAGCCACCACCAAAGTTTGATAATTAAAACTCTCCAGAATAGTAATTCCAAAAGGTTCATTTAGTGCGGGCTGCAAAAAAACGTCAATTTTATTAAAGAAGTCAGATTTATTTTTACTCCAACCGATAAAATCAACAACGTTAGTTAGGTTTAGTGTATTAACTAATTTTTTTAAATTTTCTTCCTCGTAACCTTTTCCAGCAATTATTAATCGAGAATTTTGATTTATCTGGCTATGAAATTTCTGAAACTGCCTAATTGCACCATCAATATTTTTTTCTTTTGAAATTCTAGATAAAATTCCGAAGGTAAAAATTTCGGATGTTTTATCTTTAACGAAAGGAACAATTTTATGTCCGTTAAAGATGGTAGCGCAATCGCCTTTAAAATTTTCTTTTACGACCCTTTTTTCAATATGATTTGCCACACAAATTATTCGATCAAAACCTAAAGTTCTTTTAATGGAGCCACCATGGCTAACAGCTATTGATTTAAAGTTACCAATTAATTTTTTACATAGATTAACGGCTGCAAATGATCGACCATTATGTGCGATAATTAATTCTGGTGAATATTTTTTGATGAGAAAAAATAATTTTAAGCTGGCAAAAATATCAAAATGCCCTCTGATTCTTAAAAATTCAATTTTAATATTTTCCTGCTTAAGGGATTCTAAATGACAGAATTTTTCTGGAACAAGACAGATTAATCTAACATTTTTATTGTTTTGGATAATTCTGCTGTAATCAAAGAAAATGTTTTCCATCCCCCCACCTTTTGCTTCACTTTGAACGATGTTAAATACAGTCT
This sequence comes from Rickettsiales bacterium, assembly GCA_047627215.1. Lineage (GTDB taxonomy): Bacteria > Pseudomonadota > Alphaproteobacteria > Rickettsiales > UBA1997 > JAJTCH01. The sequence continues at coordinate 1,266 of JBLHTM010000056.1, forward strand.
TGATCATAACTTAAATTTATTGATTATTAGTTGAGTTTTTATTATAAACAACACCCCTATCTAAGAAATACCAATGCTACCTTTTTATAATGAAAAGCAAACTATTTAAAAAATACAAAAAAGAACAAGAGGACGAACAGGTAGAGGCACATTTGGATGAGGAGGAGCATGAGTACGAAGATGAAAAAGCTGAGGTTTATTCAGCTAAAACTGGGGTTTCGAGTAGTAAAAATAACAAAATGATGGTGGTTTTTGCTTCGGCAATTTTAATTACTGTCGTAATCTATTTTCTTTTCTTTAAAGGTGAAAATCAAATTAATGTTGCGGAATTAGAGGAGGTTAGCAATCAGACAGTTGTGGGATCAGAAACTCCCTCATCAGGATCTCCGGCAGGCCCAGACGAAACGATATCACTATTCGAGAATGCTCCTGATGATGATATTCTCATAACCCCAAAAATACCAGAAATTCCTGCCTTACCAACCATTCCCGCCGAACTAACCTTCCCGACTTTGCCGCCATTTGATCCATCGATAGGGGTAGAAACTGTAAATCAAGTTGGAACAAATTCCTCACAATCTGCACAAATTCCACAAATTCCCGTAGAAATACCACTAGATATAAGAAGATCACCAATAATTGTTGAAAGCACTGGCGTTGGAGGTTTAGCGGCAAGCGCTTTGGAGAATGATCGTTTTGCAGGAGGAATAATTCCCCTCAACGAAGATGCAATTGACAGCCTAGAAAATACCGCCAACTCCATTATCCCAACAATTGTCCGCGACAGAGAGACGACAATCATTCAAGGAAAAATGATGACAGCAGTTTTGGAGACTGCCATCAACACGGAAATACCAGGGTCGATCAGAGGAATAATTAGTCGTGACGTATATGCGGAATCTGGATTTAATATATTAATACCAAAGGGCTCAAGATTGTTTGGGTCTTACTCGACCAATATTGTGCGCGGGCAAGGTAGAGTGGAAATCAACTGGAGCAGACTAATTAGGCCGGATGGGGTTGATTTAAGTATTGGTTTTGTTGCGGCTGATCAATTTGGAAGATCGGGAATAGAAGGGGATGTTAACAATAAATATGGTGCCGCTTTAACTAATTCACTCCTAACCAGCATTCTAGCCATAGGTGGAGCGATCGGAGCTGAAAAACTAAGTGGGGCAGATAATAACACAACGACATCGAGTCCAACAACAGGAACAACGACAATGACTAGCTCTCCTTCCGCGCAAGTCATTGCGGATGTAGCAACAACTCTAGTTAGCACGGTCAGTGAAATATCTACTAACGCCATCAATCTAAGCCCGGTTATAAGAGTTCCCCAAGGAACCAAAATGACAATTGTTGTCAATGCTGACATGTCGATACCAAAAATGAGAGGCCGTAGATGAATAAAAATTCCACCAAAACAGTCAATCTCCATCTAATATCCGATTCCACGGGGGAAACGTTAAGCTCAATTTCCAGGGCCGTTTTATCGCAGTTTGAGAATGTTGAATCAATTGATTTTATTTGGCCACTAATCAGAACAAAAAGTCAGATTGAGAAAGCTAAGGAATCAATTGCCAAGAATCCAGGAATCGTTCTCTATACAATTATGGAAGACAACCTAATTGAGGATTTAAAGAAACATTGCTATAAGTTGAACATTCCTTGCATTCCGGCATTATCTCGGATCATTGATGAATTTTCTAATTATCTAGGCCTAAATGTAAATCATGCAGTAGGAAGGCAACACAATTTAGACCGAGAATATTTTTCCAAAATGGAGGCAATAAATTACACTATTAATCACGATGATGGGCAATCAAGTTGGGATTTGTATGACGCCGATATAGTCATCTTGGGAGTTTCAAGAACTTCAAAGTCACCAACGTCAGTTTATTTATCCTGCAGGGGCTATAAAACCGCTAACGTCTCTTTTGCGGATATAAAAACTGTTCCAACAAATCTTTATGACTTAAAAAAGCCATTAATTGTCGGATTGACGATTAATCCTGAAAAATTAATTCAAATTCGTCAAAATCGCCTCGCCTTAATCGGCGGAGATCTTGATAGTGACTATATAGATATTGAAGCCGTTAAAAGCGAGATTTCTGAATCAAGAAGGTTGTTTGCCAAATTAAACTGCCCAGTAATTGACGTTACCAAAAGATCGGTAGAAGAAACTGCCGCTAAAATTACCCAACTTTTTCAAGCTAAGCGCGAAAATAACTAAAATTAACAACCAAATAAAATAGACATGACTGCCAAAAATATTTTAATAGTTGATGACGAATTAGTTCAAATTAAATTAATGAGCAAATTCGTTACTGATATAGGGCACAACCCAATTGCAATGAGTGACGGAAATGAAGTTATTGATTATTTCATAAATAAAAAAACACTGAACGGGGTTCGTCCAAATGAAGTCTCTGTGATGCTACTGGATCTTTCAATGCCAGAAACTGATGGAATTTCAATTTTAAGACAAATTGCGCATCATAAAGGAGACCTACAGGTAATAATTTTAACAGCAAGCGACGAGGTTTCATCGGCAATAACTTCCGCCAATCTTGGGGCAATGGACTATATAGTTAAAGGTGAGAAAGACTTGTTTGCTAGAGTTACCACTTCTATAAACAGTGCTATTGCTAAGAAAGCCCTTAAACAACAAGTTGTAAATTTAGAGCGGAACAACAATCAACAGGTTTCATTTTCTGATCTAATTGGCAATAGCAAGGATTTTATTTCCACTATTAATTTAGCAAAAAAAGCCAGCAATTCCAATATTCCCATTTTAATTGATGGTGAATCTGGAACCGGAAAAGAACTTTTAGCAAGAGCAATTCATGGCTCAGGGTCAAAATCTGGAAAACCTTTTATTGTCGTTGATTGTGAGGCGATAAAACAAAGTGACGCTGATTTAATTTTATTTGGCAGTAAAGACGTGCCAGGGAAAATTAGAGAATCTGATGGTGGAACTTTATTTTTAAATAATGTCCATGCTTTAAATTCTAGCATTCAGGGTAAAATTTTAAAATTAGCTCAAGAAGGGCTGTGCGAGCAAGTAGACAACAAGACCATAACAAGGGTTTCTATTCGCATAATATCTTCAACCGATCAAGATTTAGAAAGCTACGTACGACATGATAAATTCAGAGAAGATCTTTATTATTGCTTAGGAATATTCTTAATATCGATACCATCTCTCAAAGAAAGAGGCGGGGAGGACATCAAGATTCTGGCTAAAACTTTTTGCCGAGATTTTAGTATCAGTGAAAATAAAAATATCAAAGGCATTGACGAGGACACTCTTTACATGATTTCCAACTTTGACTGGGAAGATAATATTAGGCAGCTCAGAAATTACATTTTTAGAGCTGTTATATTGTGCAATGAAGATTATCTGAAATCCGAACATTTTCCACAAATTGTCAATTATAACAATGTCGGAAAAAGCAAAAGAAGACCAAAAGAATTTACCGTCAAAGATGGAATTTTGGACTTATTTTATCCTGACGGAAAATGTAAAAATCTCGAAGAAATTGAAGCCGAGATATTCACTAAATTACTTAGCTGTTTTGATGGCAATCTCTCTGAAGTTTCAAAAAAACTTAAAGTCGGAAGGTCAACAATTTATCGTAAACTAAAACCTGACTTTTAATGAAAAAAATCCGCAAAGCAATTTTTCCAGTTGGTGGTCTTGGAACTAGATTTCTTCCCGCTACAAAATCCACCCCCAAGGAAATGCTTCCTGTAGCAAATAAACCACTTATTCAATATGCCTTTGAAGAAGCTAGAAATGCTGGAATTGAAGAGTTTATTTTTGTTACTGGAAGAAATAAAAATGCCATCAACAATCATTTCGATCACGCCTATGAACTCCAATCAAAATTAGGAGGAAAAGGAAAAGACTCTCAACTCAATGAGGTTATGGGCTGGCTTCCAAAAGCTGGCCAGATCGCTTTTGTTCGCCAACAAGATCCTTTGGGATTGGGGCATGCTGTTTGGTGCGCTAGAAATTTTATTGGTAACGAGCCTTTTGTGGTTATTCTAGCTGATGAAATGATTCTGGATAAACACAACTTCCTAAAATCAATGATTGATTTGCAAGAAAGCAAGGAATCAAATTCTAGTATTGTCGCCGTAGCAAAAGTTTCTGATGATCAGGTCAATAAATATGGAATTATAGCTGCTAATCACGATAGTAGGAAAATTTTAGATATGGTTGAAAAGCCAGAAATTGGCAAAGCACCATCAAATCTAGCAATCAACGGTAGGTATATTCTTCAGCCCGAAATTTTTGACTATCTTGAATGCGCAAAAGAAGGCAGCGGAGGAGAAATTCAGCTCACCGATGCAATGAACGCAATGTCGAAAGATCACCCTTTTTATTACCAAGAATTTAGCGGCACCAGATTTGATTGCGGGAATGTACTTGGTTTTTTAGAGGCTAATATTGCCTTTGCCCTAGATAACCCAAAAATCAAGGATGAATTTCAGCAAATTTTGAAGAAATACGTGTAGACATGAATTGTTCATTGACCACAAAGGCATTCAATCCTTCCATACATCACAAACACATATTTAAAATTAAAATAACAAAATAAATCATGTCAAAACAAACAACAGCGATAGTTTTTCCTGGTCAAGGATCTCAAATAGTTGGAATGGGGAAAGATCTTTTTGAAAACTTCAACACAGCAAAGGAGGTCTTTAATGAAGTCGATGATATTCTAAGTCTCAACCTATCTCAAATAATTTTCGAAGGACCGGCGGAAGATCTCACCAGAACCCAAAATACTCAACCCGCTTTAATGGCGGTTTCAATCGCTCTCACGCAAGTTATGGAAAAAGAATTTGGTAAGAAAATTGGTGATTTGTGTAGTTTTGTCGCCGGACATTCTCTTGGAGAATATTCTGCACTTTGTGCTTCAGGATCAATTTCACTAGCTCAAACTGCCAAACTTTTGCAAATTAGAGGAAATTCAATGGCGGCTTGTGGGGAAAAAACTGAAGGATCAATGGCGGCAATTCTGGGAGTTGAAATTGACATTGCCAAAGAGATTGTTGCGGCCGCAGCGCAAGATGAAATCTGCCAAATTGCAAACGATAACTCAATTGGTCAAATCGTTATTAGCGGATCAAAATCAGCAATTCTTCGCGCCATTGAAATCGCTAAATCTAAGGGTGCAAAAAGAGCAATTGAACTTCCGGTTAGTGGAGCTTTTCACTCTGCTTTGATGGCAGATGCTCAAATTAAAATGAAAGAAGCATTATCTGAAACGGAATTTAAAGCCCCTCAAATTCCATTAATTGCTAACGTCAAGGCATCAGAAGTTTCAAATCCCGAAGAAATAAAAGATCTATTAACCAGCCAAATCACCGGATCAGTAAGATGGCGAGAAACCATGCTTTACTTACAAAACAAGGGGGTAAAAGAAGTTATTGAAATTGGATCAGGAAAAGTATTGTCTGGATTGGTATCTAGAACCTGTAAAGAAATGACTGGGAAATCAATTCGAAACTTAGAAGACATTAAAGTATTTTGTTCTTAACTATACAATTTCCTAATTGCTAACAAATCTGTTCTCCATTAGGAATATTTTTTAGGAGAAACCCAGAACACCATCTCCACCTCATACATTTACAGAGGAAGGTCATTACCATTGACTCTAGAGCCATAAGAAGCATAACCACAAAGAAGTCTTTTATCCATCAAAACATTCTCAACCTCACGTTGGATCATTATTTTTATAATTCCTGATCCATAAGCATCGCCATATACTTTTTCTGCCAAATATTTCTCAGTAGATTTATCAATCTCATTATGGGTAACAATATTTTGGAAAAACTAGAAAATTGCTCATGAGCAATAATACCAAATCCTATATATAATTAACTTTTTTAACTTCATCTTTTTGGTCTAAAATTTAGAATAAAAACCTTCTGTATATCCCGATACGGGAGGTTTTTCTTCTAAATTTTATCCTCAAAAATATTTTGTTAAAAAAGAAAATTATATATAGGTCTTGGTCTAACTTCAATGTCCTTGAAATAGAACTTAAACTTAAGACAAAAAAAACCCTATAGATCGCCATGTTATTGGTAATTTATAGGGTTTTTTTACAGTAGAAATAGAAGATTAAGCAAAAAGCATACTTGATTTAGACTTACTGGCTCTCTTGCGGTCATTAGCATCCAAGAATCTTTTTCTTAAACGAAGTGATTTCGGAGTAACTTCAACCAATTCATCATCATCAACATAAGTAATCATGTCTTCCAATGTTAATTCTTTTGGTGGAGTAAGGCGAATTGCTTCGTCAGTTCCCGAAGCTCTCACGTTGGTTAGTTGCTTCCCGCGAAGAATATTAATTTCCATGTCACCGGTTTTAGAGTTTTGCCCGATGATCATTCCAACATAAACTTTTTGTCCTGGCCTGATGAACATGATCCCACGGTCTTGCAAGTTAAACAATGCATATGCAACTGCCTCACCATTACCCATTGAAATTAGGGCGCCATTTCTTTTGAAACTCAGCTCACCTTTATGGGGAGCATATGCATGAAAAATTCTGTTAATGATTCCGGTTCCTTTAGTATCAGTCAAAAATTCACTTTGATATCCTATCAAACCACGTGAAGGAACTAGGAACGTAATTCTAGTTTTACCGCCACCAGATGGTCTCATATCAGTCATTTCACCTTTTCTGATCGAAACTTTTTCAACTACCGAACCACTGAACTCGTCATCAACGTCGACCACAACTTCCTCGATTGGCTCTAATACAGTTCCGTCTTCATCTTTTCTAAATAGTACCCTTGGTCGTGAAACTGAAAGTTCAAAACCTTCACGACGCATATTTTCAATCAAAACACCAAGCTGCAATTCTCCTCTGCCTCCAACTTCAAAAGCATCGCTTCCAGAGCTTTCTTTAACAGTGATAGCAACGTTGGTTTCAGCTTCAGCGAATAAGCGCTCACGAATCATGCGTGAAGTAACTTTAGTTCCTTCGGTTCCAGCAAGTGGAGAGTCATTAACTGAAAGAGT
>JBLHTM010000057.1:0-8183 GCA_047627215.1 Rickettsiales bacterium
TTCATTGGTAATGAAGAGGTCCCGGGTCCGATTCCCGGTGACAGCACCATTCTTTCCATAAAATATTAAATATAAGGATTCCAACTTTTTAATGATTTTTAATCACTGATCATTACTATCACCCCCTTCTTAATTTTTCAAAACACCTCAAACCCGTAAAAACAATGCTCGGCTTTATCGCAAAAAGACTGTTTGGCTCAGTCAATGACCGTATCATCAACTCCCTTTCTGCTAATGTTTCCAAAATAAATGCTTTTGAAGCGCAAATATCCACCCTTTCAGATGAAAATCTAAAAGCCAAAACTGAAGAATTTAGAACTCGCTTAAAAAATGGCGAATCACTCGATGATATTTTGTGTGAAGCTTTTGCAGTTGTTCGTGAAGCCTCCAAAAGATCTTTGGGGATGAGACATTTCGACGTTCAATTGATTGGTGGGATGATTCTTCATTCTGGACAAATTTCTGAAATGAGAACTGGGGAAGGAAAAACCCTAGTTGCAACCCTACCTTGCTATTTGAATGCTTTAGAGGGTAAAGGAGTTCATGTTGTCACCGTTAATGATTATCTTGCTAAAAGAGATTCAGATTGGATGGGCGAAATTCACAAGTTTTTAGGGCTCACAGTCGGTTGCATAACCAACGACATTAGTGACGAAGGACGCAAAGATGCCTACAATTGCGACATCACCTACGCCACAAACAACGAACTTGGTTTTGATTATTTGCGCGACAACATGAAATTCTCGCTAGAAGAAATGTCCCAAAAAGGACATAATTTTGCCATTGTTGATGAGGTCGATTCAATTCTCATCGACGAAGCTAGAACCCCACTAATCATCTCGGGACCAACAGACGATAATTCAAAACTCTATGAGGATGTTAATCTTTTGATTCCACTTCTAAAAGAAAGTGATTTTCAAATCGAAGAGAAAGAACGTAATGTATTTTTAACCGAAGATGGAATTGAGAGCGTAGAAAAACTGCTAAAATCAAGAGGTTTAATCACAGATGATTCTGGAGTTTACGATGCCAATAACATTTCACTTGTTCATCACGTTAACCAAGCTCTCAAAGCTCATAAAATTTTCAGAAACGAAATTGACTACATCGTTAAAGATAATTCCGTCATCATCATTGACGAATTTACAGGAAGGATGCAAGAAGGGAGAAGGTTCTCTGATGGCTTACATCAAGCTTTAGAGGCCAAAGAAAAAGCCAAAGTTCGCAATGAAAATCAAACTCTCGCCTCAATCACCTTCCAAAACTATTTCCGCCTCTACGGCAAACTAGCTGGAATGACAGGAACTGCAGCAACTGAAGCTGTTGAATTTGAAGAAATTTATGGGTTAAAAGTAGTTGATATTCCAACCAACCAAACGGTTTCCAGAATTGATGAAGATGACGAAATTTACAAAACTGAATTAGAAAAATACAAAGCAATTGTCAAGGTTATTAGGGAATGCCAAGCCAAAAAACAGCCAATGTTGGTCGGAACTGTTAGTATTGAAAAATCGGAATATTTGTCCAAATTTCTAACTAAAGAAAAAATACCCCACCAAGTCCTCAACGCCAAATATCACGAAAAAGAAGCACACATAATTTCTGGCGCCGGAATTCCAGGATCAATCACCATTGCCACCAACATGGCTGGTCGCGGAACTGATATCATGTTGGGTGGAAATCCAGAAATATTGATTGAAGATGCAACCGATCAAATAAAAGATGAAAATCTTTTGAACAAAGAAATAGCTAAGATCAAACAAAAAATCGCAGCTGATAAGAAAATCGCCATTGCAGCTGGAGGACTCTATGTTTTAGGAACTGAGCGTCATGAAAGTAGAAGAATTGACAATCAGCTACGCGGAAGATCTGGCCGCCAAGGTGATATTGGAAAATCAAAATTCTTTATCTCTCTTGAAGACGATTTAATGAGAATTTTTGGTTCAGAAAAATTACAAACCATGCTGTCAAGATTGGGATTGAAAGATGATGAAGCAATTTTTCATCCATGGATCAGCAAAACTTTAGCCAGAGCTCAAAACAAAGTTGAGATGCGCAATTATGAGATTCGCAAAAATCTGATCAAATATGACGATGTAGTAAATCAGCAAAGAAAAGCTATTTTTGAGAAAAGAAATAAATTGATCGCGTCCGACGATGTTTCAAAGGAAATCGACGATTTAAGACAGGAAATCAATGAAGATCTGGTTGGCAAACAAATACCTAAAAACTCTTACCCTGAGGAATGGGGAATTGAAGCAATGGAGAATGAGGTTCAGAGAATTTATGGACTCAAATTAGACATTAAAACAATTGCCAAAAAAGAAGGTGTGGCAGATATTGATATTTTGCAGTTTATTCAAGGCCAGACCAGAGAATTGTTTATCCAACGCAAAGATCTTTATGGAGATGTGGAGTTAAAATTACAAAAACAACTTTATCTAGCAACCCTTGATGAAGAGTGGAAAGACCATCTGGCGTCATTAGACAAATTGCGTCACAGTATCAATCTTAGAGCTTATGCACAAAAAGATCCTTTAATGGAATATAAAAGAGAGGCATTTGAACTATTCGAGGAAATGATGATGCAAATTGAAGAGGTTACTCTCAACAGATCAGCTCATGCGCAAATCAGAGTTGACGAAGGCAAACAAGCTGAAATTGATATTTTGAGTCAAATTGCCGCCAAACAAAAAATGTTTGCCAGTAGAGTTGACCCGAATGCAATAAATTTTGGCGATACTTTAAACAATGAACCCAAAACTCAATATACCGTCAGGAATAATGTGACCGCAGAAAACCGCACCGCCTCAGACCCAACAAGTTGGGGCAATGTTGGCAGGAACGAGCCTTGCCCTTGCATGAGCGGTAAAAAGTTCAAGCAATGTCACGGGAAAATTTAGCAGTATATTTGATGTTAATTTTGAATTTCTTAAAAAAGATCAATTCTGGATTAGACTTATAATTTTAGGCGATTGCGTTATGTTGCTGATGGAATTATTGAAAATTGAGAACAAGTCCTAGACTAGAGGCTTAACATGAGGATAAAAAATAAACCATATTCTTCCGGAAGGATTTAAATAAATCACGATTATTACATAATCCGACTTAGTCAAAAACTAGAGCAATAAAAACATAAAATATTGTTAATAAAGAACTTTTAAATCTGCCCCACAAGAAATCAACTTCTCTGACAATCTTTCGTATCCTCTTTCCAAGTGATAAAGGCGATTAATCTTAGTTTGACCTTTGGCGATCAAAGCTGCCAAAACCATCGCCACCGAAGCTCTCAGGTCCGTCGCCATTACTTCCGCCCCTAATAATTCTTGCGATCCTTTGACAAGCGCAACATTTCCATGAATTTCAATATCCGCGCCCATTCTTACCAACTCCAGAACATGCATAAAGCGATTCTCAAAAATATTCTCGCTGATGGTTGAAGTTCCATTTGCCACACACATTAAAGACATAAATTGTGCCTGCATATCTGTAGGAAATCCAGGATATGGCTGGGTAGAAATATCAACTGCAGTTATGTATTCACCACTTCTTTTTACTTCTATTTGATCATGATTTAGGGTTTTTATCGAAATTCCAGAATTCTCAAATTTGTCTTTAAATCCGTGCAACAAATCAACATTAATTCCCGACAAAACAAGACATCCATCAGTGATTGCAGCCGCGGCAATGTAGGTTCCGGCTTCAATACGATCACCAATAATTCGGTGTTTTGCTTTGTGCAATCTATCAACACCAACAATAGTTATTGTCGGTGTTCCTGCCCCAGAAACTTTTGCTCCCATGGCATTCAGACATTTTGCCAAATCAACAATTTCAGGCTCTTTTGCGGCATTATGTAACTCTGTCGTTCCTTCTGCCAAAGTTGCGGCCATCATAACATTTTCAGTTGCGCCAACTGATTGTTTTTCAAAATGGATTTTTGCGCCTTGCAATTTCCCAGAAATTTCAGCCTCAATATAACCATTTTTTAGATCTATGGTTGCGCCCATTTTTTCCATTGCTTTGAGGTGCAAATCAACAGGACGAGTTCCAATTGCGCAGCCACCAGGAAGTGAAATTCTGGCTTTTCCAAAACGCGCCAAAAGGGGTCCTAAGATGAGAATTGATGCACGCATTTTTACAACCAAATCGTAAGGAGCTTCCGGATTGTTTAGTTTTGAAGCATCAAAAGTGATAACTTTTCCCAAATGACCATCCTCAAAGTCCATTCCTGACATATTAAAATCAACCCCCAAATTTGAGAGTAAATTTGCCATTGTCGAAATGTCAGCGACATGAGGAACGTTGCTTAATGTTAGGCTTTCTTCGGTCAGAATGGACGCAACCATTAAAGGCAAAGCAGCATTTTTTGCTCCAGCAATTTGAACTTTCCCGAATAGTTTTTTTCCGCCGTTAATTAGGAGTTTTTTCATTTAATTTATTGGTTTGGTATTGGTATTTCTTGAAGGGAAAGGAAGGTAAAATATTTATGAATAAATGTCATTAAATTTATCTTTTCAAAGGAACGTTTGGATTTCTCGCCATTTCAAGAAGCAGGCATTCGTTTAAAAGTTCCTCCGGAGTTGTATTGTAAATCGAAGTGCCTCTTCCAGAAAAATGAAGAGTTGTGTAGCGATTATTTTCCCCTGTTCTTTTTTTTTCTTTAACAGCATCAATTATTGATTTTGAAACATCCGCCCTTGTGGCATACAAAATCAAAATTTTCTGCCCCGAGTTAGGACAATATATTTCTGTGTTGGAATTAGATTCGGCTTGAAACTTGGAAAATAAACCATAACTGCTGACAGGATAAGAACAAGAAACAGAAAAGAGTAGCAATGTTATAATTAATAATTTTTTCATATTTTAGTTAGCTTTAACTTGACCAATATTTCCAAATATTTGCGACCACCAACTTTTCTTCTGGCTTTCGACTTTAGTATATTTTTTATTAAATTTAATGTTAGATTGATCTTCCAAATCGTAATTGCCAATTTTATCGATAACATTTTGAGCGTCGAAAGAAATCGTCATAATTTTTCGCTCTAGTATTTTAGGATGAAAAAATAAAAAATTTCTTACGTCTTCGGAATAATAAACCCAAAGTTCCTCATTTTTGATTTCGCTTACAAGGCTTGGATAACCCATGAAATTTAGAACATCATTTTTGTCATTTATTTCTTCATTTAACATTTCATAATCTGACAATTCAAAGGCATATCCCCTCTTTTCTATTGGATTGCAAGATGATAAAATTAAGATTAATAATATTGATGAATATTTCATAGATGGTTTTGGTTTGATAAAAAATAGAAGTTGATTTTAGGATTTTCCTTCCTATGATAGCAAATCATTTTTTTCACCATAGGTCATATTTACCCGAAAATTTATTTTAAGTAACCAATTTAACTAGTTAAAGCAATGGCAGTTCCTAAAAGAAAGACATCCAAATCAAAACGTAACATGCGCAGAGGCAGCAACGGCACTTACAGCCTAAAACTTCCAAACGTTACTGTAGACGCAACTACTGGTGAATATAAATTGTCTCACCATATTTCAGCTGATGGTTTTTACAACGGCAGAAAAGTCATTGATGTCAAAGGCAACAATGTTGAAGAAAACGAAGAAGATAAATCCTAGAAATATTCAATAACATTTAAGGGAAAAAGTGAATAATAAAATCAACATTGCCCTTGATTGTATGGGTGGAGACCATGCTCCCCACTCAGTTATTGAAGGCGCGAATATTATTTCGTCATCAAATCCTAATATCCATTTCCTCCTCTACGGAAACTCCGAATTAATCAATCAAGTCCTAGATAAAAATCCAGCTTTAAAAAACAATTCTACTGTTTTTCATGCCGACCAAGTAATTGATTCTCACGCCAAACCATCTACGGCCCTCAGAAAAGGAACCAAATCAAGTATGCGTCTTGCAATAAATTCTGTAAAATCAGGAGATGCAAATGCAGTTATTTCCGCAGGAAACACCGGCGCTTTAATGGCAATTTCAAAAATAGTTTTAAGGCCTCTTGCTTCAATCGATCGTCCTGCAATTGTAACGTTCATGCCTAACCAAAAAAATACTGCTACAGTCATGTTGGACATGGGAGCTAATGTTGATTGTGACTCTGAAGTTTTGTTTCAATTCGCCGTCATGGGTAATGCTTTTGCAAAATCAGTTCTTAAGCTTAAAAAACCATCAATTGGAATTTTAAACGTTGGATCAGAAGATTTAAAAGGTAGTGACTCAGTAAAAGCGGCAGCCGTTCTCATAAGAGAAAGTCCTCTTTCTGATTCATTTTATGGTTATGTTGAAGGTGATGATATCGCAAAAGGAACAGTTGACGTGGTAGTGACCGATGGATTTTGTGGAAATATCACCCTCAAAGCAATTGAAGGTACTGTAAAAATGATTTCAGGAACCCTAAAAGCTGGATTCAGTAAATCAATTTTTTCTAAAATCGGATATTTGCTTGCTAGCAGATCCTTAAAATCAGCACTAAAACGTCTTGACCCACGCAACTATAACGGCGCTATGCTAGTTGGCTTAAACGGCGTCGTAGTGAAGAGTCATGGTAGCGCAGATAAAATTAGTTTCGCGAATGCTATCAAAGTGACAATTTCACTAATTGAAGATAAAGTTAACGAAAAAATTATTGAAGAAATAAAATCTTCAACCAATCATCATTATGATGAACCTGTTGAAAAATAATGAAAATATTTAATTCCAAAATCATATCTTCTGGATCATATCTTCCGGAAAAATTTCTTACCAATTTTGATTTAGAAAAAACTATTGAGACAACCAATGAGTGGATTGTAGAAAGAACTGGAATCAACAAAAGACACATCGCTTCAACCGATGAGCTAACTTCAGACATCGGATCTAAAGCCGCAAAGTTAGCTATCGAAAAAGCCAAATTAAAAGCTGAAGACATTGACATAATAATCCTTGCCACCACAACTCCCGACCTAACTTTTCCAGCCACAGCCACAACAATTCAAGACAAATTAGGTGCAACAAATGCTTTTGCTTTTGACATTCAAGCAGTTTGTTCTGGGTTTGTTTATGCGTTAAGTGTTGCTGACAATTTCATCAAACTCGGAAAAGCCAGGAATGTCGTTGTAATCGGAGCGGATATCCTTTCTCGTATCGTCGACTGGAAAGATCGCAACACTTGTGTCTTGTTCGGTGACGGAGCCGGAGCTGTATTACTTCAAGCAACCGAAGATCAAAGTAGCGGAATTTTAGCAACCAAGCTCTATTCAGACGGAAAACTCAATTCAATCCTTCAAACAAGTGGTGGAGTTGCGTCCACTAAAAACGCTGGAATTATTCAAATGCAAGGAAAAGACGTTTTTAAGCACGCGGTAGATAAAATGTCCAAATCGGTTATTGATGTCTTGAAGGAAGCTAATTTAGAAAAAAAAGATATCGATTGGCTCATTCCTCACCAAGCTAACGCCAGAATACTTCTTTCAGTTGCAAAAAAACTAGATCTAAGCCTCGATAAAGTTGTCATGACAGTCGCTGATCACGCCAATACTTCTGCGGCCTCAATTCCTTTAGCGCTAGATTTTGCTTTGGAAAATAATAAAATAAAAAAAGGCGATATTGTTGTTTTTGAAGCTCTTGGCGGTGGGCTAACTTGGGGTGCGGCCGTAATTCGCTGGTAATATCTTTTCCAAACAATCAATAAAATCACGCACATGATTCAAGTAATCGATCAAGCCACATCTCATATCAAAACTAACCTAGATTACTTTCTCGCCCAACTAACAATCTGGATTCAAAATCCCAATTACTACTATCAAATATCGATAGTTGCCGCGGCACTAATTACATCTTTTCTTGCCAGCCAAATGATTCGCAGGCAATTTCCAGAAATAAAGGAATTAAAAACTGACGCGAATAAATTCACGAAGAAATGGTTCACTCATCGCTCCGGAAGAGTTCTTCATCCAATAATATCAATAATATTTCTAGCAATCTTTCAGCAATTCGACACTTTATGGTTTGAAAGTTCGCAAATAATTAATGCCGCTCAAAGAGTTTCGGCAATATGGCTTTTATGGGTTGTCTTCAATGCTTTTGTCACTGGCCCAATGTTGCGCCTTGTGAGCTCATGGATTCTGGTTCCCGCCGCCTTATTGCAAATTTTCGGATGGTTTTCAGCAGT
>JBLHTM010000058.1:0-8034 GCA_047627215.1 Rickettsiales bacterium
AATATTTTGCCATCGCAAAAACCAGGCACACTTTCATTATTTCTGAAGGCTGAACAGCAATTCCACCAACCCTGAACCACCTGGTTGCACCCATTGCGTTATGTCCTATTGCAGCAACTGCAATCAAGAGAATCAGTGCGATTGCGTAATAAAAATAGGCGGTTTGCAGCCAAAACCTAATGTTGGTAATGGCAATGAGAATCATTACTGGAAAGAACAAGAAAAAGAAAATGAGCTGTTTTTTAAGCCAAGGATTAAAACTGCCACCAGCAGCAGAATATTGCATTGCAAAACCGATGGAAGATAAAAGTAAAATCAGAGAAATAAATTGCCAATTTAAAGCAATAATTTTCTCAAGAATTGTTTTGTCTTTTTCAAAATAAAATAGCATTTTATGAGAGTTGTAAAAGTGCCCCCAATATCGGCCAATATTGGATTTGTCGGCGTCATTAAAACATCTTGATATTAATAATCAAGTTGATTAAAGTCTTCGAAAATCACTTCTCTTTTTACCCCTATTTGAAGCAATGAAACAGCCGATTAATAAAAAAAAATCCAATCTGAAAAACGATCAAAACTCAGAAAATGCAACATCTGCTAAAAAGATAGTTTCTGGCAAAAATGAGCAAAAATTTAAGATCAAAAGCTGGTATTCAAATCGCTACCAAATTGTTGTGGTACAAAGAAACATCCTATTCTTTTTGACAGCTCTCCTAACAATATCAATGACCACATCGATCATTTTTGTGAAATTTGTGGTTTCGTCAAAATCTCTCGACCCATACGTCATTGAAATTGAAGAAAAAAGTGGAGTTCCTACCGTTGTTAATCAACTAACATCAGAAACTCTCACTGCAGACGAATCAGTTAAAAAATATTTTATCCATCTATTCATTCAGGCGGCAGCGGCATATAACCCCAGAACTTACCGACTTGACGCTGAAAAAGTGCGTTTATTGTCAATTCAAAACATCTATTCTAATTTCAAAAATAGGATCGATTATCGGCGCCTAGGTGTTGACTCAAGAATTAAACTGAGAGTTAAAACAATGGAATTTTTAGGGTCTTCAAATATAAAAATCAGAGTCGCTAGGGATTTTTTTTCAAAAGAAGATGGCTCCTCCACAAAAAATGAAATTATTAATATGAGTTTCAATTTTACGGATCTAAAATTAAGCGCTGAAGAAAGGCTGATTAACCCGCTTGGATTCCAAGTCAATTCCTTTTCAATCTCTGAAGAATATGATTATTAAAAAATGATATTATCCAAATTGACCACAATAGCTAAATCATTACTTACATTAATTCCCAATATTCTTGTGTCATTTGTTTTGATCGCTGCTGTATTTTGTTCCCAAAATAGTTTCGCTCAAATCGCCCCAATCACAACTGACTCTCGCATAAAAACCTTGGTCTACAGCGCTAATGAGGTTTTCCAGCTTAAATTTCATTACGGATATCAGTCATTTATTGAATTTGCAGATGATGAGGAAACTGAAATGATCTCAATTGGAGAATCTTTCGCTTGGAGGCTCACACCTGCAGGAAAAAGATTGTTCATTCGCCCACTGGAAATTGGTGCTCACACCAACATGACCATCATTACCAACAAGAGGACTTATCAATTTGACATTGCCTCAGCAGAATATGATGGCAGAGCAGATGAAGAATTGGTTTACACCGTTCGTTTCTACTATCCTGACATCAGGGCAAATATTCCAATTCCTCCAAGTCTTTCAAATCCAAACCCAGGTGCCCCAAATAAAGGTTCAGCTTTAGATCCAAATGGAAATAGAGGCGGTGGCGGAAGGCCGATCGTTAAAACACCTCTAAAGCAGCAATTCTTCAACAAACCTTTGGATCTGGATGTTTCTAAATCTGATAAAAAATTGAATTTAAAATATTCCGTAGCAGGAAAATCAGGCAATATAACTCCGTTAAAAGTTTTTGATGACGGAAAAGAAACCTACTTCCAATTTAAGGATAAAAATTTAATTGTCCCAACCATCAATCAGGTTGATATCTTTGGCAGTGAACAACAAGTTGGTTATGCAATTCGAGAAAATTTTGTTGTTGTTTCTGGAGTCTTCCCGCAACTAACCCTTAGGTTAGCTGATAGCTTGATTTGCATATTTAACGAGGGGATTGTTGCCCGCCCTCAAAATGCTAGAATTGATTTTTACGAAAAATAATGTTGGACGATATTAATTTAATAAAAGCAGATTTTTCTGCTCAAATGTTACTGACTGATTCTCTAGAAAAATTAGAAGATCTGCGATTAAAATACTTAGGTAAAAAAGGCTCAATAACTAGCCTCATGATAGGTTTAAAAAATCTGGACTTAGATAAAAAGAAGAGTTTTGGAGCCCTAATAAACAAACTAAAAACTGAATCTCTAGAGACAATTCTAAGCAAAAAAGAAGAGCTTGAGTTGATCGAGATGAATCAAAAATTAGAGGGGGAAAAAATTGATCTAACCGCACCTTTCAGACAAGAATCTCATGGGTCTCTTCACCCGATATCACAAACTATTTTACAGATCAAAAATATCTTTGGAAAGATGGGTTTTGAGATGATTGAAGGCCCTGAAATTGAAGATGATTTTCATAATTTTAGCGCGCTAAATATTCCAGAAAATCACCCAGCAAGACAGATGCAGGACACATTTTATTTGCCAGAAAATGACGGTAAAAATATGCTACTTCGCACTCACACTTCCAGCGTTCAAGTCCGTAAAATGCTTGGCTCAAAACCACCTTTGAAAATTGTCTCAATTGGAAAAGTCTATCGTAGCGATTCTGATCAAACTCACACTCCAATGTTTCATCAGGTTGAAGTTTTGATGGTTGATAAAAATGTCAATATGGGAAATTTGAAATGGACATTAGAAACTTTCTTGAAAGAATTTTTTGAATTGACAAATATCTCATCAAGATTCCGCCCAAGTTTCTTCCCTTTTACCGAACCTTCTGCCGAGCTCGACATCGGATATGAAAGAAAAGATGGTCGCATAAAAATTGGTTCTGAAAAAAATTTCTTAGAAATTCTGGGTTGTGGAATGGTTCATCCGAAGGTTTTAGAAAATGTCGGAATTGATTCCAAAGAATATCAAGGTTTTGCTTTTGGAGTTGGAATTGAGAGGCTTACGATGCTGAAATATGGAATAAATGACCTCAGAATGTTTTTTGAGGGCGATGCTCGCTTCTTGAATCATTACGGCATTTAGGGCTCTATTTGATTGTTTAAAAAAACAATTCAGTCGAAAAATGATCAAATAATCTGAACTTTATACACACACCAGATAATTGTAAATTTCACATCAAAAACCATATCAACGACGACAGAAAAACGTCGCGAAGTACCGCAAGAAAAACAGGGGGGAAAAGAAAAATTACAGGCGGATATTTTTTCTCATGAGGTTCCGGATCAAGATTTTCTTAGGTAACAAAGCTACCTAAGAAACTCTATGTCCGGCATGACGGTAATTCGTTATGGTGAATCATGGCAGTAACTTGTGATGATTGGTATAATTCATGATTGTAACTTTTTTACAATTTATGCTTGGGCACCAAGGTGTTAATTAATTTACCCACTCATTTTGGAAAAGAGACAATAAAAAACTATCAAAATGCCAACATCTCATCAAAGATGTAACTCCATAATTGCCTCACTAACAATTTTTTCTTCGTCAAAATCAAATTTATCCCCACCAACAACCTGATATTTTTCATGACCTTTCCCGGCCAGAATCAAAATATCAAACTCTTTTAAACCAGATATTGCACTAATAATCGCTTTTCTGCGACCGCCAATTTGAATGGTTTTTGTCAAATCACAGGCAGATAAGACCTCATTTCTAATTTTCTGACCATCTTCATACCTAGCATTGTCATCAGAAACAATCACAAAATCCGCCAAATCACTGGCTATTTTTCCCATCTGAGGCCTTTTGGTTTTATCGCGATCTCCGCCACATCCGAATAAAACATGGATTTTATTGTGAGGAATATGTCTAGCAGTCTCTAAAACATTTTTAAGAGCATCTGGCGTATGAGCGTAGTCGATGAAAATTTGCGCACCGTTTCTAAGTTCTGCAACTTTTTGCATCCTACCTTCGGCTGGGTTTACTTTGTGGAGATTTTGAATAAGAAATTTAATTTGACCATGCTCAAGTTGGTAATAACAAACGACGCTCAATAATGCGCAAAGAAGGTTGTCTTTTTGAAAATCCCCGGACATTGCAATTTTGAAAGGATATTCTTTGTCAAAAACTCTGATTTCCAAATTCGTCATTGCAGCTGAGCTGATTTTTGATTTTTGAGTGGAATAAGAAAAGACCTGTAAATTTCTTTTGGTGGCGATTTCTCTCATTTGCTCAAATTCAGAAATATCAGCATTGAGAATTGCAAAATCACCCTTTTGCAGAATTTCTTTAAACAGAATCATTTTACAATCAAAATATTTTTTCATCGATCCGTGATAATCCAAATGGTCTTGGGTAAAATTACTAAATGCACCAAGTTTAATTCTTAAGCCTCCAGCTCTTTTTTGATCCAACCCAATTGAACTTGCTTCAATTACTACGTCATTTACTTTATTTTCTTTTAGAACGGCAAGATTTTTGTAAAACGACACAATGTCAGGCGTGGTTAGAACAAATGGGGTTAGCTTTTCCTGAATTTTATAATCACTAGCTTTGATTCCCAAAGTTCCAATTGAGGCAGATTTTTTGCCTAAAATTTCCTGTATTTGTTGAATAAAATAAGCAATTGAAGTTTTTCCATTGGTTCCTGTGATGGCAAAAATATTGGCCGGAAGATCATTATAAAACTTCTTCAAAGCTTCAATTAATTCCCCATGAACATTTTTGACTTTTATGATTCTGGGGTCATGTTTTTGACAATCAAGGCTACAAAAAACAGCAATAGCTCCTTTCTCAAAGGCCGAATCAATGAAATTTTCTCCGTTAGAAGCGAGGCCCTTAAGGGCAAAAAAAATCGATCCTGGTTTGATTAATCTTGAGTCAATTTCAACTGAAGAAATTTTTTCATCAGATTCAAAATATTGAGGAAATAGTTCGCCAAGGTGCATTGATTTGATTTTGATTGATGTTTTGTCAGAAAAATTCAGTTAGATTAGATAGTTAATTGTCTTAACTCAATTGATTTGACGATGATTTTAAGGTTTAAAAATCGGAACCCTTCGGACGCTAATGTTAAATTGATTTTTAATGGCAATCCGTCACTCAAAATGATTGAGTTTCTAAAAGCAAATGACTACTCTCCTAATCTTCAAAATAGGCCTTTTTTGGGAACTATTGGCTAATTAATTAATTTCAATTCTTAAAATCCAATGATGGAAAAATTTCGCAATCTTTCGAGCAATATTTTCTTTAAAATCTTTCTGGGTTTTTTGGGACTGACATTTATCATGTTTGGAGTTAGTGGGTTTATCTTAGGTGGAAATGAAGCTTGGATTGCAAAAATCGGCAATAAGACCATTACTTACAACAAATTTTTACGCAATGTTCAAGGTGATCGTGAGGCAATTTATCGCTCCAATCCAACACCAGAAGCGATGGAATATTTGAATTCTGAACCTTTCAAGCAAGATGTTTTGGGAAGAATTGTTACTCGTAGCCTGATCCAAGGTTTGCAAAAAGAATTCCAAATTTATCCGGACAAAACTTTGATTTTGCAAGAGATCGTCAAAAATGATGCGATGCAAGGTGCTAACGGAAAATTCAGCAGAGTGTTATACCAAAACTTTCTTCGCATCAATGGATTGAGCGAAAAGCAGCATATTTCCGATTTATCAGACGAGATTGTCGGTGGAATTGTGGTTCAATCTTTGGTCAAATCACCAAAATATGACAACAAAATTGCCAAAGACTTACAACAATATCGCCTTCAAACTCGCAATGTCGATGTTTTAACAATTTCAACGCAAGATATTTCCAACCCCCAAAAACCCAATGATTTTGAATTGAACGCCTATTTTGAAAAAAATAAAGCAGAATTTACCTTGCCCGAACTTCGCAAAATATCATTTATTTCTTTTGGACTAGATGATTTAAAAAAAGAAATCAAAATTTCAGATGTGCAAATCGCTGCTCAGTATGAAGAAAATAAATCCGAATATTTAATCTCTCAAAATTCTGATTTTTACCACATCTCATTTAATGATGAAAGCGAGGCCAAAGAATTTCATCAATCTTTAACTAATTCGGATAACAAGAACAAATCCGAAGCTTTCATCACACTAGCAGAAGATTTGGATAAGGGCGAATCAAATATTCTTCTTGCGAATATCACTCCAAAAGATCTTCCGAAAAACATCGGTGACAGCGCCTTTTCTTTACAAAAAGGACAGATCAGTGAGATTGTAAAAAGTGATATTGGATTTCATGTTTTCTACCTTTTGAAACAAAATCCTGAAAAACAATTGTCATTAATTGAAGTTAGAGAAGAAATCGAAGCGGCATTGATTTCGAGAAAAGAAGAAAATCAAATTGACGATAATCTCAAGCAAATTGAAGATGAAATTTTGGCGACCAATTCAATTATAAAAGTGGCAGCAAAAATAAATGCTCCAATCAATAAAAACTTGCCAAAGTTCAACTCCCAAGGCTTAGATTCAAAGAATAATCTAATTGCTGATTTAAAAGATTTTGATGATTTGGTTAAAAATAGTTTTGAACTTGAAAAAGGGAAATTGTCAAAAATATTCTCCTCACAAACTAACAAAAAATACTACATTCTTTTGGTTGAGGAAATTGATCCAAAAAGACAAAGAAGTCTTGATGAAGTTAAAGTGGCGGCAACTGATTTGTGGATTTTTGATCAAAAACAAAAAAATATGAAAGATCTTGCCAAAAAAATAACAGATCAAATCAATCAAGACGGCGGCGATGCCAATAAAATAGCAACTAAGAATGGTTTTAAATTAGAAATAAATCGTGAATTCCCAAGATTTTATGTCATTGACGCAGGAAATGGAAGAAAAGTCCCTTACGCCAGCCAAATACTTAAAGAGATTTTTGCTTTAGAAATTGGAAAAGCGACCAATCCTGAAAAATCTGGCGCGGAAGAAATGACGATTGGAGTGGTAAGAAAAATTAATAACCCAACTAAAAATGAAACAGAAGTTCAGGAAATTTCTGAACAATTGGAGAATGATTTTAACAATGACATTTTGAATGCCTTTAACAATTACGTGAAAAATAAATTCCCAGTTCGAATAAACAATAAATTAATGGAATCGGGAAGCAATCCTGCGAATAATGAATAAAATAATTTCCAAACAAATTTCTGCCGACCTTCTGACGCCAGTTTTGGCATTGCTTAAAATCCAGAATCAATATTCTTCCCACCATTTTCTTTTTGAATCAATTGAGAAAGGCAATAATCGAGGTCGCTATTCCGTGATTGGCATTTTGCCGGATTTAATTTGGAAATGTAAGGACGGCGTCGCCCTAGTAAATTTTGATTTTGAGAACCGACCTGATCATTTTAAGGAAGCGCCAGAACATCCGATCTCTTCACTTCGAAATTTGATTAATAAATCACAAATTTCTAAAGAGAATACTTCTTTGTCATCAGGAATTTTTGGGTACATGTCTTACGACATGGTGCGATTGATGGAAAATTTGCCCGATAAAAATCTTCCTGACGAAGTCAATATTCCTGATTCGATTTTCATCCGACCACAAATATTGATTGTCTTTGACAGTCTTTATGACGTGATTGATGTTTATGCACCGATTTATGAGGACAATAAAGAAAAACCTTCAGAAGAACTTCGAAATAAAGCTAACAAGAATATTGCGCAAGTGATTGAGCTTCTCAATTCATCAATTGAAGATCCGAAAACCACTCACCAAAGACCACTTAACTTTAAATCAAATTTCAGCGAAGAAGAATATTGCTCCACGGTTGAGGAAATTAAAAAATACATCAAGGATGGCGATATTTTCCAAGCCCTTCCCTCGCAGCGATTCACTAGTGAGTTTGATCAAAATAATGCCTTTGATTT
>JBLHTM010000059.1:0-7686 GCA_047627215.1 Rickettsiales bacterium
TTCACGGTTTCCAAAATCTCTTTGAGTGGTAATGATTTTTTCCACCACTTCCATGATTTTTGTTTTTGAAACATAGCCAATTTCATCACTAACTCTTGGATAGGTTTTTTCATTGCCATGAGTCATTCCCATTCCACCACCGACACAAACGTTAAATCCTTTGATTTGCTTATCATCAGCAATAGCGATCAAGCCAACGTCATGGGCAAAAACATCAACATCGTTATGTGGAGGAAGAGCTAAAACAATTTTGAATTTCCTAGGCAAATAAGTTTTGCCATAAATCGGCTCAACCACGTCTTTTCTGTCATCCGAAGAAATTTCTTCAATAGGTTCGCCATCTAACCAAATTTCTTTAAACGCATTGGTTTGTGGCAAAAAATCATCACTAATCTTCACTGCAAATTGATAGAGTTCTTCTTGCAAAGCACTTCCAACATTAGCCGCACTCGACATCACATTACGATTCACATCACCACAAGCTGCAATTGCATCTAACCCGAATTTATCAAAAGATTGAACCGTTGGCTTCAATCTTGATTTGATCACCCCATGAAGCTGAATGGTCTGACGAGTAGTGATTTTGATGGTTCCAGTTGAGTTCAAATCCGCAACATCCACACATCCAAGCCATTGCTTAGACGAAATTTTTCCACCAGCAATGCGCAGGCGAATCATGAAAGAATAGTCTTTTTCCAACTTTTTATCAGCTCTGATTTGACGACGATCACGATCATCTTGTTCATAAATTCCATGGAATTTGATCATTTGATGATTGTCAGAAGTGATGCTTCCAGTTACTTGATTTTTAAGATCCTCTTTTAGAGTTCCTCTTAAATAATTTGAATTAATTTTTATTTGTTCAGTCATTTCTTATTACTCACTCTTTTTGATTAAAATTCTTTTTGTTCAGTCATTTCTTATTACTTACTCTTTTTGATTAAAATTATTAATTATTAAAATTCCCAGTTAATAAAATTTTTAACAATCAAAAACCGTCATGCCGGACATAGAAACTCTTGGCGATTTATCGCTTAGAGTCTCTTGATCCGGTACCTCGTGAGACCAAAAATATTCCTGACTCAACGAGATACCGGATGAAGAATTTTTAAGGGTAGCAAAAGCCACCCAACAAATTCTAGCTCCGGCATGACGATTATCTTGTCTCACAAACATCAAACTTTAGATCAAACCCCAAATCAAACTTTTAGATCAAACCTAGATCAAACCCCAAATCAAATTCGAGACCTTTAACGATAAAATAAATTAATACACATCCTTCAAATAACGCCCCTCTTCCTTCATTTGATTTAAATAATCTTCGCCAACAATCCCAATCAAGGTCTCTTCAACATCTTTCGCCATATTTTTCTTATCTCCACAAATATAAAAATAAGCACCATTATCTAGCCATTTTTTAAGCTCATCAGCATTTTCCCGAATACGGTCTTGAACATAAATTTTTTCCTCTTGATCCCTTGAGAATGCGACATCTAATTTTGTCAAAACTCCCGTAGCCAAATATTCCTGCCACTCACTTTGATAAAGAAAATCAGTGTGAGAATATTGATCACCAAAAAATAGCCAGTTTTTTCCCGAAGCGCCCTTGGCATCTCTTTGTTGAATAAATCCACGAAATGGTGCAATTCCAGTTCCTGGCCCAACCATTATTACATCTCTATCAATTGCTGGTGGTTTGAAATTGTTATTTTTTGAAATGTAGAATTCAACATCGTCACCTTCTTTCAAATTTGATAAATAGGTTGAACAAACACCATTATCAACCTTGGCAACAGTGATGTGAGCTTCTCCATCAAAAGCTTCAATTGCAGAGGCAATCGAATACATTCTTGGTGAATTTTCACCAACTTTCAAAGCCAAGGCGTCGCCAACATCATAAATCAAATCGTCAGCTGCAATTTCAATGTGATGAACCGCCTTATTTGATCCTTTGTCACTCAAAATGACATTGCTCAAAATTTTTCCCTGATAATTTAGTTTCTTTTTTTTGGGAGCCAAAACCGCAGATTCCAAAACAACAGATCCTGATAGGCTTTGCAAAATTTGATTCTGCCAATTTGGAACAAAATCTTCAAAATCCAAATCCACGTCCAATTTTGGCAAAAATTCTTTCGCACCAAGATCTTTCAAAGCTCCTTCAAAAATTTTCCCCGCTTCACAAAATAAAGAATAATTACTGTCTCCAAGCGATAAAATCGCATAATTAAGACCATCCAATTTTGGTTTTTCAGATAAAAGGAACTTATAAAAACCTTTGCCAGTTTCAGGAAGCTCACCTTCTCCATGAGTGCTTGTCACCAAAATCAAGTTTTTCACCTTAGCCAAATCCTTGAAACGATATTGTTCAGCTGCCTTCATTTTAGCTTTTCCACCAGAAGATTTTATCAAAGCCGCCAAGTTTCCGGCTATTTTTTTAGCATTGCCAGTTTCAGAAACATAAATAATTGTCGCGTCAACATTTGCCGCCGAAATTTCTGGAATCGAAGCTGAAGATCTCGATTTTAAAGACCCTGCCAAATATCCAGAAGCCCAAGCGATTTCTTCATTTGAAATTCCATTTAAAAATTGTTCTAATTGCTGTCTTTTTTGATCTGTAATCATTTTTATTAATTTAATTTTATTTATTAACCAAGACGCCCCGTAAGTTTCGTCACACCACTGATCTCGCTATTCCTCAATATCGTCATGCCGGACATAGATAATCTTAACGATTTATCGCTTAGAAAATCTTTATCCATTACCTCATCCAATTTACCCAAACCAAATCACCCATGCAACCCACATTCTTTCTTCGAGTCTTCCCACCACCATCTCCCAGCTCTCGGATCTTCCCCATCTTCAATTGCCCTTGTGCAAGGAGCGCAGCCAATTGAAGTAAATCCAGAATCATAAAGCTTGTTAAAAGGAACATTATTTTTCTTTAAATAATCCCAAACCTCACCTTCACTCAAATGAAGCAATGGATAAAATTTAGTAATATCAAAACCCTTATCTTTTTCCACCAAATCTTTATCATCACGAGAAGCTGAATGTCCTGATCTCAGCCCACTAATCCACAAATCCTTACCTTTCAGAGCCCTCTTCAAAGGCTCAACTTTTCTAATCTGACAACAAGAAACACGCAATTCTTTAGAATTGTAAAAAGCATCAATGCCATTTTGCGAAACAAATTCACCTATTTGATTGGCATCCGGATAAAATGCCTGAATTTTGATTCCATAAATATCTAAAGTTTTTTGCCAAATGTCATAGGTCTCTTTAAACAAACGACCCGTGTCGAGAGTAAAAACCTCAATCGGTAATTTATTTTTTTCAATAAAATGAGTAATAATTTGATCCTCCAAACTAAAGCTGGTTGAAAAAGTTACATTCTCAAAATATTGCAAAATTTGGGTCAAGTTTTCTTGCCAAGTTTGGTTTTTAAATTTCTGGTTCAATTCTTTAAGCTGCATTTTCTCCTCTTGGTTGTAGTTTTGAAAAATATTCTCCCAACAAATTCTCTTCCTGCCATTTGTATTTTTCATACCCAGCAACCACATCGCCAATTATTGCCAGTGACGGTGAAACAAATTCTCGTTGCTCAAAATTGCCAATTTGACTAACAAATGTTTTTTGAAATTTTGTTGTCGCCTGCTCAATAACCGCAATTTGTGTTTCTGAATTTTTTCCAAATTTAACTAAATTCTGGCAAATCAAACCCAAATTAGCAGCAGACATGTAGAAAACCAAAGTATCCTTAGTTTTTGCCAAATCTTGCCAACATTCTTCACTGGCAAAATCTTCTTTGTAGAGAGTCAAAAATCGAACTGCACGCGACACATTTCTGGAAGTCAGAGAAATTCCACTGCAGGCCGCAGCACCCAAGGCGCTTGATACTGCCGGAACAATTTGATAAGGTATTTTCAAGTCCAAAATCGCATCGATTTCTTCTTCCAATCGAGCAAAAATTGACGGATCTCCACCTTTTAATCTGGCCACAATGTTTCCTTGGCTAGCATATTTTCTGATCAAATTGCCGATCTCATTTTGTTCATACCTGTGAAAGGATTTGACCTTACCAACATTGATTTTTATGGCGTCTTTGCGCGCATATTGCAAAATATCGTTAGCCACCAAACGATCGTACAAAACCACATCAGCTTTTGAGAGAAGTTTGATTGCTTTTAGGGTTATGAGTTCTGGATCTCCGGGTCCAGCGCCAATAAAATAGACCGCAGATTGTTTTTTGTTTGTCGTTGAATTTAGTTTTTCTTCCAAAAGTTTTTGTGCTTTTTGCAAATTTATTTGCTCTATTTGATTGCCAATTTCACCCTCAAAAACTTCTTGCCAAAAAATTCTTCTAGCTTGTAAATCAGTTAATTTATTCTTAACCAATGTGCGATTTTTTGAAATAAATTGATCATAAATTTCTAGATTTTGTGGCAGGTTTTGAACTAATTTATTTTTCAAAAACCTTGCCAAAACTGGCGACATTCCAGAAGTGCTGATGGCAGCGGTGATATTTTTCTTTTTAATTATCGCACCAAAAATAAAATTCGATTTATCTGGATCATCAACCACACTAATCAATTTTCCCAATTTTTTGGCATCTTCTGAAATTTGTTTATTGACCTCCTCATCATTAGTTGCCCCTATAATGACATCAAAACTTTCTAGATGTTTTTTCTTATAATCTCCTTGAATAAAATCAATATTATTTTCTTCAATAAAACTCTTTGATTCTTCATTGGTTTTTTGACTCAAAACCACAACATTGTTCGTGAATTCTAAAATTGTTTGCAATTTTGCAACACCAACATTTCCCGCACCAATGACGAGGAATCTTGCTTTATTTGTCTGTAGGAATAATGGAAAAAATGACATTTTTTTTAAAAAAATTCAAAAATAAAAGAAGGAAAAGAAAAAAGGATGTTAGCAACAGCAAGTGATACAACAACAAGAGCAGGCAGGGGAAGCGGCCAATGCAAAATTGGCAAAAAGATTTGAAGATTGAGATTTGGTCAGATTTTGTGTAAAAATCACTAAAAATATTTCGTTTTTTAAAAAAGAAGACGAAGTTAAGGTTTTGCGGAGTAAAAAGTCAATATTTATTTAAAAAATAGCCCCGATTTCCTTCGTATGGATCAAAGATTTTCTTAAAAAATCCAAATTCACCGTAATTTCAGACAAATTCACCTTTTATTACGAACCAATTAACCGTCATGCCGGACATAGAGTTTCTTAGGTATCTTTGCTGCCTTAGAAACTATTGATCCGGTACCTCATGAGGAAAAATATCCGCCTGTAATTCTTGACCAACCTATTCTTTTAAAAAGTCCAAATTAACCGTCATGCCGGACATAGAGTTTCTTAGGTAGCTTTGCTGCCTTAGAAACTATTGATCCGGTACCTCATGAGGAAAAATATCCGCCTGTAATTCTTGATCGATCTATTTGTTTAAAAAGTCCTCGATCCTGAATCACGAGATCCTCACTTTCGTGAGGATGACGATTACCGCAAAAAGTGACGATCATGCAAGGCAAAGGACTTGAAAGTTGAATGGAAAATGCGTGAAAAATACAATATACCTAATAAATCCCAACAGCGCCATTCTCTTCTTTGTAACTCTGATCAGGAACAAATCTGGTATCTTCCTCAACCACATCGTCCAATTTAAAAGCTTCAAACATGATATCGACCTTTGGAGTTTCAGGAATTGGGGATGCTCCAGTCACACGATCAATTTTTACGAATTTAACGCCATTCGGAACCCTAAAAGGAGTTGAAGGCTTATTTTTTAAAGCTTCTTTCATAAAATCAACAAAAATTGGTAAAGCAGCTGAAGACCCTGATTCATATTTTCCAAGAGTTTTAGGAATGTCAAATCCAATGTAAACACCAGCAACCAAATCTGGAGAAAAACCCACAAACCAAGAATCAATCGAATTATTAGTAGTTCCTGTTTTTCCACCAAGAACCTTTCCAACCGCTCTTGCCTTTCTGGAAGTTCCTCGCTGAACAACACCTTCAAGCATTGTGGTGATTTGATATGCAGTCACAGGATCAACCAGCCTTTCTCGATCATCAAGCAAATCAGGAAGGAGAATATTTCCCTCATCTCTAATGGCGCAATCCTCACAATCCCGAGAATCTCTTTTGTAAATAGTTTTTCCGTGGCGATTTTGAATTTTCTCAATAATTGCTGGCTCAACTTTTTTTCCACCATTAACAATGGCCGCATAAGCGCTGACAACCTTAATCAAATTACTTTCTAACGACCCCAAAACGCTTGAATAAATCGCCTTTGGATTTTTGGCAATTCCAAAACGATCAATCATTTCAGAAACATTTTCCAAGCCAACCTGATTCGCCATTCTAATGGTCGTAACATTGATTGAATTTTCTAGCCCAAAACGAAGAGTTACAGGACCATAAAACCTTCCTGAATAGTTGGTTGGTTCATATGGCGGCAAATCTTCACCTTGATCATAAGTAACCTCCTCATCAATCATGATTGTCGCCGGAGTCATTCCATTTTCAAGGGCAGCCATGTAACCAAAAGTTTTCATGATTGATCCGGGCTGCCTTTGTGCCTGTGTAGCACGATTAAACTGATTGACCGCATCGACATATCCACCCATCATCGCCAAAACTCGGCCATTGTGTGGATCCATTGCCAAAAATGCGCCATTAACTTCGGGAATTTGTCTTAGTGAATATTCTTCATCCTTAATTTTTTCTACCAAAATAACATCACCAACATCAAAAACATCTGTGATTTTTTCCACTCTTCCACCTTTATAATCAGAACTAACATATTTTCTTGCCCATTTGATATCTTTCAAAGAGATGGCTCCTGAAGCTCCATCTTCAATTCCAATATTTGCGAATCCTTTTTCCACGATCAAAACCACAGCTTTTTGCCAAGAATCTTTGTAAAGATTTTTAACTTGAAAAGACCCTAATTCTTCCACCCAAAAAGGTTCTTCCTCCAAAATAGATTTATTCTCAGACACCTTTTCCAAAAGAGTTTCAATATTTTTAATTTTCCCCAAAACACCTCTCCAGCCATGCTTCATGTCATATTTTTCAATGCCTTTCTGCAAAGATTCTGACGCATATTTTTGCAACTCAGGATCAATTGTTGTTCTCACCACAATTCCACTTTCAAAAACATTATCCGACCCATAAAGACCAATTAACTCTTTTTTGACAGCGTCAGAAAAGAATGCCGCATCAAAAACCTCATCACCACTTTTTTTGGCAAGGATGATTGGCTGCAAAATAGCCAAATTAGCTTCTTCTTCACTAATAAAACCTTCGATTTGCATTCTACCAATAACCCAATCTCTTCTGATTTTAGCTTTCTTAATATTTTTTCTAGGGTCAAGTTTTGACGGAGCTTTTGGCAAAGTCGCCAAAAGAGCAGTTTCCTCAATTGAAAGATCCTCAATTGACTTATCAAAATAAACCTGAGCTGCCGCCGCAACTCCGTAAGACCCCGAACCAAGATATATCTGATTCAAATAGAGTTCCAAAACCTCATCTTTTGAGAAATTCTCCGTCATCCGAAAAGCTAAAATTGCCTCTTTAATCTTTCTTTGAAAAGTTCGTTCATTGGAGAGAAGAAAGTTTTTTACCACCTGTTGAGTGATGGTTGATCCACCACCAGAAAGCCCATTCGAG
>JBLHTM010000060.1:0-7579 GCA_047627215.1 Rickettsiales bacterium
CTGGTAAATGCTGGGATGGTGGAAAATGTATTTCTGAGAAATTAGCTAAATCAATTTGGGATGAAAAAAATGAGCCGCTAATAGAAGCTAGGAAGCAAGAAATTAAAGATCTTGAAGAAAGAAGAATTGCGGTGGGTTTGCCAGCAAAACCACCAATTTTTGATCCAGAAATTCATACCCAAGAGATCAAAGATGATCCAGTGAAAATTAAAGTTGGGAGCAGTAATTACAAACCTCCCCAAATAAAACTTCCACAGAATAGTTCGGTCATCTCATCCACCATTAGGGGCTTTTTAAAGACACCTTCAAATAAAATTCCAAAAGACCCTCCTTCTGTAAAGTTTTCTTCAAATGAGTCGATAAATCAAGAATCTGAAAATCAAGAAGAGGAATCTGATGAACGAAAAATTTGCCAATCTCAAAATGGAAATTGGCAAGGATTTAAAAATGGTTGTGCCGATAATTGCAGAAGTCAGGTTTCTGAAAATGCAGTATGTAGTCAATCTTCGATAAAAGCTTGTGAGTGTGGAGGTTCAAAATGTTGGGATAGTCCTTCGAAATCTTGTGTCGATCTTGAAGATTACAAATTGTCTGTGCAAGCAAAAAATAATAATGGTAAGATCAAAAATGGAATCGATAATGCGGCTAAAGTTTTTGACTCAATTCCGTTTCCAGAATTTCCAACTTTTTAAAATAAATCAATGACAAGTGTAATGAATCAAGGTGGATCCTCAATTTTAGATCTTCTTCAGCAGGCGGATCTGATTGTTCAATTAGTGATGGTTTTGCTTGCCGCAGCATCAATCTGGTCTTGGACAATTGTTTTTGACAAGATGTTTAAATTCTATATTTTGCGCAGAAAAACCAATAAATTTGACGCATTGTTTCGTGCTGAAAAAACCCTCGATGAAATTTTTACTATTGCCAAAAAAACAGCAGATCACCCATTTGCCAGAATTTTTATTTCTGCAGTCAAGGAGTGGAAAAGTGGCAATGTTAAAACTATTGTTAAGGAGGGTCTTGGTGACAAAAAGGAATCTTTAAAAGAAAGAATTCAAAGTTCAATGCAGGTTGCTTGCAACAAATCTTCTGAGAAATTGGAACAAAGCATGCAAATTTTAGCCATCATCGGATCTGTAGCTCCTTTTGTTGGTTTATTCGGAACGGTTTGGGGAATAATGAATTCATTCCAAGGAATTGCAATCAGCAAAAATACCAGTCTTGCGGTTGTTGCCCCCGGAATTGCTGAAGCTTTGCTTGCTACCGCAATCGGTTTATTCGCCGCTATTCCGGCAGTTTTTTTCTACAATATTTACATCAATAAAATTAATAAATTTTCCGACGAAATGCAAAATTTCTCAATTTTAGTGGGCAATATTTTGTCTAGGGAGCTGGATAGGTAGGTATTTTGAGTAGTTTTGGGTAATTAATTTTGACTTACAAGATGTAAATGAGGGCAATATCATCCCGGACATGGAATTTCTTAATTGGTTTTTTGTCACTTTAGAGAGTTTGGATCAATTTCTTCGTTAAAAATTTTTCTATCCTTTTTCATGAAATTATACCTCCGTGATGGTGACGATTTTTGATTTGGTTGCTAAAATCATTTGTGAAAGATCTTCGTGCAGATTCAAATATCCTAAATCAGTTAAGGTTTTATTGGTCATTTCGGAAGAGTGGTTTTTTAATATTATACCAAGTCCCATCTTTAAATGGGTTTTTTAATAAAATATTTTTGAGGATAAAATTTTAAAGAAAAACCACCCTTATCGGGATATACAGAAGGTTTTTCTTTGAAATTTTAGAACAAAAAGATGAAGTTAAAAAATCCATTTAAAGATGGGATTTAATATTAGGCAGATGCTACTAGCAGCATCTGCCTAATATTAAAATGTGGATTTTGTTTTGGAAGGCGAGATGGGGTTTTTTTAGAAAAATTTTAAGTAAATTTAATTACTTAAATGGCCAAAAAATAGGAATTACTGCAGTTGCAACAACTAACATGATGATGTTCATTGGAATTCCTATTTTCAAGAAATCGTTGAACTTGTATCCACCGGCAGCGTAAACAAAAGTATTGGTTTGATAGCCAATTGGTGTTGCAAAACTAGCTGAAGCGCCAAGCATGATCGCCACAATGAATGGCCTTGGTTCATATCCTAAAGTTGTGGCTAGTGAAATAACGATCGGGGTGAGGATGATTGCAACGGCATTGTTGGTCATCATTTCGGTGAGGATTGAAGTTAGCAAATAAACCGCCGCCAGAATGAAAACTGGACCCAATTGATCAACCCAACCCACAACGTGACCCGCAAGAAGCATTGCAGCGCCGGTATTTTGCATTGCTGTGCCGACTCCAAGCATCCCAAAAATCAAAAGCAAAATTCTCCAATCAATTGTTTTGTAGGCCAGTTCAGCGCTGACGCATCCAGTTAGAATCACCACGACAGTTCCAATCATGGCTAAGCCAGCAATTGGCATGATTCCAAAAGCGCTTAAAGAAACGACCCCAATGATTGTGGCAATTGCAATTGCTGCCTTTTTTTTCTTAAGAGGAACTCTTCTAACGGCAGAGCTATCAAGAATTCGTTCATTTGCAAAAAGCCTCTCAAGGTCGTTTTTTGCCCCCTCCAAAATCAATGAATCACCTTCTTTTAGAATCGTTTCAGCAAGTTCAACACCGGTGATGTGCTGGTCATTGTGATGCAAACCAAGGGCGAAACATCCGTAAGATCTTCTGAGCGCAAGATCCTTGATTTTGCGCCCAATAAAATTGGAATTCGTCAATAAAATTCCTTCTGAAACGATGATCTTTTTTGTTGGCATTGACTGGGATGAAGGATCTTGTTCAGGGTCAAATTGAATGCCAACATATTTTTGCAATTCAATGATTTCATCCTTTTCGAGCTTAAATGTGATTCGGTCTCCGCACTCCAAGGGGATGTCGCGGAATGTTGATATTTTATTTTTTTTGTCAGGAGTTTTTTTATTTTTAGAAAACATTTTTTGCATAAATCCACCAATTACAGGGATTCCAAACATTCTAGTACTTGAGTCTTTACGCACCAAATCGATGATTTCGTAATCCTCATCTTGGGTGAATTTTATTTCATTAATTGATTTTCCAATCAAGGTGGAATTTTTTGGAATGGTAATTTCAGCTAAAAATCTCTTTATGGCTACATCTTTCAGAAATTCATCTTTTGGGGCCATTCTTTCAGGCAATAAATATTTTGCAAATAACGCCATGAATGTTAGTCCTGCTGCCGCCATGATTAAACCTGGGGCAGTTATTTCAAACATTCCAAAGGCCGGCTGTCCATTTTCTTGTGCGATACTATTAACCAAAATATTAGTTGAGGTTCCAATCAATGTGCAGGTTCCGCCCATGATTGCAGCGTAGGATAGTGGGATGAGGTATTTTGATGGGTAGTCTTTTAGTTTGTTAGCAAGGGTAATGATCACCGGAGTGAGAATGATGACAACAGGTGTGTTGTTCATGAAGGCGGAGATAAATAGAACTATCCCGATCATCAGCATGATTCCGAGGAGTCTATTTTTACTAGAAATTTTCAATAGGAAATTTCCCAAACCATCCAAAACTCCAGTATGATCAAGTGCGGCACTGATGACAAACATGCAGGCAATGGTGATTGGGGCGCTATTGCTAAAAACTTTCAACATATCTTCGGTACTAAGAGCTCCAACGATCAAAAGCACAACCATTCCAGTGAGGGCAACAATATGTGGCTCAATGATTTCTTTGATGAAAGCAACAAAAACTGCAATTAAAACAGCAAACGTGATCCAGATAAGAATATTTTCGGACATGTGGGTTTTTTTAGATTGTAGTTGCGAAAGATAAGGTTGTTGGAAATATTTTTTTGATAAAACCTTACGTTCTTTTTTAACCTTTGAAATATTTGATTAATTTGTCTTTTTCGCCGTCAAATTTGTCGGCGTCAGGCAATGGAGATTTTTGTTTTGTGATTACTGGCCATTTTTCCGAATATTCACGGTTAAATTCTGTCCATTTGATCAGATCTTCAGATTCAGGAAAAATGGCTTCTGCCGGACATTCAGGAACGCAAACGCCACAATCAATACACTCGTCAGGGTTAATGACGAGCATATTGTCGCCCTCGTAAAAACAATCAACGGGGCAAACTTCTACGCAATCGGTGTATTTACAGGCGATGCAATTATCGGTTACGACGTAAGTCATGGTAATTAAAAATTAGTTTCTTGGTGATAGATTGATTTCAACACGTCGATTAGCAGCTCTACCAGATTTGTTGGCGTTTGAAGCAATCGGATTTGAAGATCCGTATCCGAAGGATTTTAGTCTATTTGCCGCAATTCCTTGAGATGATAAATAGTCAGAAACAGAATCCGCTCTTTGGTTTGAAAGAGTGTTATTTATAGATTTGCTGCCAGTTGAATCGGTGTATCCGCTGACCGTAACATTGGTTTTGTCGTATTTTTTAAGAACCAAAGCGATGGAATTTAAAGTTTTGTAAAATGAGCTTTTCAAATCAGAATTGTTTGACGAAAAGCTGATGTTTCCGGGCATGATGAGGCGCAGATCGTTCTCTCCCACTTTTTGAATTTGAACTCCACTATTCATTAGGACTTCACGCAATTTTTTCTCTTGAACATCGCGGTAATATCCATATCCGCCACCAACAGCTCCACCAGCCCCAAGTCCGATCAGAGTTGATTTTGTGTTTCCGCCCGCCAAATATCCAGTCAAAGCTCCTGCTGCCGCTCCACCACCACCATAAATGGCAGCTTTGCTAACGCCTCTTTCTCCAGTGTATGGATTATTAGTGCAAGCTGATAAATTGAGAAGGGATATTGCGAAAATTGTTGAAATTATTTTACTTCTTAGTTTCATGTTATTTTTTTAAAAATTAGGTTGAAAAAAGGATCTAAAAAATTCTTGGTAGAAAAATACAAATTTTTTTATCCAAGTCAATTATTTGCTGGATATTTATGACATCAAAACTCTTCTAATTTTATTCAAATTTATTTGATTTTTGATGCGAACCAAAGCGAAAAATATGAAATAACAAAGAAATGCTGAAAACATTAAAAGAAGAGGTTTGAGCATTTCTGGCGCAATAGCCACTCCGCCACTGCGCAAAATGCTGGCTGGTTGATGGAGTGAATTCCAAAACTCTACTGAAAATTTAATGATTGGAATGTTGATGATACCAACAATAGAGATGATCGCGGCGATTTTTTCACCCTTAGCAATATCGTCAAAAGCGTTGACCAAAATGATGTATCCCAAATAAAGGAAAAACAAAATCAAAACTGAAGTCAGGCGCGCGTCCCAAACCCACCAAGTTCCCCAGATTGGCTTGCCCCAAATGCTGCCAGTGATTAAGGTGATCAAAGTGAATATTGCTCCAATTGGAGCAATGGATTTGGCGATCAAATATGAAAATGGATTTTTCCAAATGAACCCAGAAACGTTCGAAATTGCCATTGCGCTGTAAATAATCAATCCCAACCAAGCCGAAGGAACGTGAATATACATTATTCGCACTGCATCGAATTGTTGGTAGTCGATCGGTGAGTTGAAAAGCGCGCTTCTGATGCCAATTGCAAAAAAACCAACCCCTAAAATCGCCGAGATTGGCAATAGAAGATTGTAGATCGATTTGAAATTATTGAGTTTGATGAATTTTAGAAGCATTAATTAAAATTGGATTGGGTTGGAGTTTTTTTGTTGAGTATCATTGGCTTTGATTCAGGGCTATTATTTATTTTTTTTTGAAAAAAACAAGGAGCTAAGTTTCCGGGTTGTATTTTTAATGTACTACCAAGAGTCAAAATTTCCCATCGATTTCCAAGGCTCACAAATTTCCAAAGAATTTCCTTTTTGCAGAATTTCAATCGAAATCCCATCAGGAGATTTAACAAATGCCATGTGGCCATCTTTTGGTGGTCGATTAATGGACACGCCTTTATCAATTAATTTTTGGCAAAAATCATAAATATCATCAACTTCAAATGCCAAATGGCCAAAATTTCTTCCAGATTTATATTGTTCATTTTCACCATTTTCATCTGGCCAATTGTAGGTAAGTTCGATTAGTGGTGATTGATTAATTTTGGCATTTTCTAAATCATTTGGCGCGGATAAAAAAATTAAGGTGAATCTTCCTTTTTGACTCTCATGTCTTTTGGTTTCAATTAACCCAAGTTTATTGCAGTAGAATTCGAGTGACTCTTCAATATTATTGACTCGAACCATTGTGTGTAGGTATTTCATGGCTTATTTATTTCAGGTTGGTTGTTGATATTTTTAATAAATATGAAATCGTGGTTAACAAAACTCCATTTCCGGAGAAAATATAGATTTTTTAAGATAAATCGCCAGATAAAAGCTGTTGCTAATTTATTATTCTTTTCAAAACTTAATATTTTTTAAATTTTCTTTGAAAAACTTGGATGATTATTAATGTTAAAACCTGCAGAATTTTTTAGTTTTATTTGCAAACAAATCAAAGTATTATTTCAACACTTAAACCAATTTATCAAAACTTAGAAACCCATCAAAAACAATGAGTGAAATTGCAATCGGAATAATATTATCCTTATTCGCAGGTCTAGCCATAACTCTCGGAGCCTTTCTGGCTAGCGTCAAATTGTGTCACTCATATTGGGGGCGAGAAGAATTAAAGCACGCAATCATCGCCTTTGGCGGCGGCGCACTAATATCAGCCATTGCCTTTGTATTGATTCCAGAAGGAACCGAGCATCAAAGCCACATTAGTTCACTAATAACATTTGGCTTGGGCGGAGTGTGCTTCATGTTTATCGACATTTTTTTGGCAAAATCAGGAAGTAAATTAGCTCAGTTTTTTGCCATGATGTTAGATTTTGTCCCTGAGGCAATTATTCTCGGTGTGGTGGTTATCAGTGGAAATATCAATCAAGCAATATTCATAGCTGTCGTCATTGCAGCGCAAAACTTACCCGAAGGATATGCCGCATATGTTGAGATGGCGGAATCCAAAAAGGCTAAAAATAATCTCTTGATGAAATTTTTGATAGTTGGTTTGACAGGGCCAATCTATTTTTTTCTTGGGGCCCATGTTTTCTCCCAATCACCAATGGCATTATCAATGATATTGACTTTTTGTGCTGGCGGAGTTTTGTATTTGGTGTTTGAAGATATTTCTCCAAAAGTTGCGATGGAAAAACATTTTTTGCCACCACTCGGAGCTGTGGCTGGTTTTATGGTCGGTCTTGCTGGTTATTTAATGGTTGGATAGTCTTCTTGATTTTTTAACATTTTTTTGATCTAAATTTTTGCATTTTAAAAAAGCAAATCTAGATTTACTCTTTCAAATAGGTGTCACAGACTTCACCTAATAATCATAAAAAAATCATGGATTTAGAAAATATTAAAGATGAGAGTTTTTTAGAAAATTATGCCAAACCATACGTTAAATCTCTAGAAAAAAGACGCCTAAATTACTTAAAAAAGTTTAAAATTTACCTATTAATTTCCTTTGTAATAATATCCACCTTACTTCTCGCAGAGCCTTTTATTTCAAGCACT
>JBLHTM010000061.1:0-7524 GCA_047627215.1 Rickettsiales bacterium
CTTGAGGGACTAGAAACCTTTAACTAACAGTTCCTATCCTTCTTTTTTTGTCTCACGATATTCTGCGTCAAGCTCGGGAGGGTGAATTATGCTGAAATAATAATCTTGAAAAACTTCTTCTTACCAACTGATAATTTGAAAAATGGTTTTTCTTCATCAAAAATAACTACGAAAGTTTCGTCAATTTTTTGATCGTCGACCTTAACTCCACCGCCTTTGATCAGTCTTTTGGCTTCACCGCCAGACTCACAAAGACCAATTTCTCGCAATATTTCAATTATCTTCTTACCATTTTGAACTTCTTCATCAATAAATTTTATTGATTTTTCAGGCAGAGAATTAATGTCAACTTCGCCGCCAAAAATTGATTTTATTTGCTTTAAAACCTCGTCAGCTGCTTTTTTCCCATGGCAAAGTTTTGTAACTTCAAAAGCTAGGATTTCTTTTTGCTGGTTAATTCCTTCTTTTTTAATTTCCAAAATTTTTCCCTCATCAAAATGAGTGAAAAATCTTAAAAATCTTTCCACGTCAGAATCGTCAACATTTCTAAAATATTGGAAATAGTCGAAAGAAGACAACATGGAATCATCAAGCCAAACTGCGCCATCCGCAGTTTTTCCCATTTTTTTACCTTCGGAATTTGTCAAAAGTGGAGTCGTTAGACCAAAAACTTCAGAAACCTTGCTGTTTGCAGCAGAAACTCTTCTGGTTAAATCAACACCATTGACAATATTCCCCCATTGGTCAGATCCTCCAATTTGAAGGGTGCAACCTAGTGATTTATTCAATTCATAAAAATCATAAGCTTGTAAAATCATATAGTTAAATTCCAAAAAGCTAAGCGGTTGCGAGCGATCAAGGCGGGTTTTTACTGAATCAAAAGTCAACATTCTGTTAACCGAAAAATGCTTCCCAAAATCACGCAAGAAATCGATATATTGAAGATCTTTGAGCCAATCATCGTTATTTACAAACTTGAAAGCTGGGAGGCTTGAATCTTGCAAGCTCAGATCGAACTTCTTTAAAGTTTTTTCAATTCCAGCCAAATTGTCTGCAATCCCTTGTTCATCCAAAAACTTTCTTGCCTCATCTTTTCCCGAAGGATCTCCAATTTTTGTAGTTCCTCCTCCTAGCAAAACAATTGGCTGATGGCCATTTTGTTGCAGAATTTGCAGAATCATGATCTGAATCAAGCTGCCAACATGGAGGGATTTTGCTGTGCAATCAAATCCAATATAAGCTGATATTTTTTGATTTTTCATCAATTCATCAAGCTCTTCTGGGTGAGTTATTTGATTAAGAAAACCGCGACTCTGAAGCTGGTTTAAAAATAATGATTGAAATTGCTGCATTTAAAAAGTTGTAAGTTGTTAGACGTTGAGTTATTTTACCTCATAAAACCCCCGAAACTTAGCACTTACAACTAACAACTTACAACTAATTTATGGTCATAAATTATAAAAATATTTTCATAATCCAGATCATCGCGGTTTTTTTTGCGATATTTAACTTATCCAGCATCAACATTGATTCTGTCGCCGATTATTTGCCACTTTTTGATGTGATGATCATTTATTATTTTGCGGTTTTGCGTAAAGATATTTACCCTGTTTGGCTTTTATTTATCCTCGGATTGATCTGCGACTCCATCAATGGATTTCCCCTCGGAATGACCTCAATTATTTATATTGTGGCGGTAAAATCATTCAACGCTTTTAATCAAAGAGCATCTTTTGAGCAAAATTTTCGACAAATTTTTATCCAATTTATCGCCTTTTTATCTCTAATAATGATTTGCAAATGGATAATTCTATCCTTATATGATCTGAAATTCTACAATTTCCTAAATCCACTCATTCAGATTATCATAACCTCATTATTTTACATATTCATGCATAGGTTTTTTAACTATCTAGACACAAAATTATTACAAAAATAGATGTTAAGAGATTTTCGAAAAAATAAATTATTCACCAGAAGAGCCGCCATGATTAGTGGTGCTCAAATTGGTCTTTTTTCGGTTCTTGTGGCGCGTCTGGGGTATTTGCAAATTTTTCAACATAAGGAATATTCAACCAAATCTGACCGCAATCGCATCAAAGCATTCATCGACCCAGCCCCCAGAGGTTTGATTTCTGACAGAAACTCAAAATCCCTAACCAACAACACCCCTAATTATCGCTTATTTTTATACACTGAAAAACAATCTGAGCTAAAAAAAACCATAGAAGAATTAACCATAATTTTAAATTTATCGACAGAAGATCAGGAAATGATTGCCAGTAGAATAAAGAATGTCCGCAGAAGAAGCATGATCTCCTTGATTGACAATCTTGCTTGGGAAGATTTGGCCAGAATTGAATCCAATTATCACAAACTCAACGGCCTATCAATTGAGAGTGGTACTTTACGTTCTTATCCAGACCCTCTTTCCATTGCCCATTTAGTTGGTTATGTTTCACTGCCCACAGAAAAAGATAGTGTCAATCAAGAACAAGGTTTGTTTTTGCATCCTGATTTTCGAATCGGAAAAAGTGGAATAGAACGAAGTTTTGACGAATTTTTGAGAGGAAAATTTGGAATTCATTATGTCGAAGTCAATGCCTTTGGAATTCCGATTCGTAGTTTGTCGCAAAAAGAATCTGTTGAAGGAGAACAGCTCAATTTGACTATTGATTTGGACTTGCAAAAATTTACCACCAAAATACTGGATGGGTTGACAGCTTCTGCGGTTGTGATGGATGTTAAAAGCGGCGAAATTCTTTCCATGGTTTCCAGCCCGTCTTTTGATCCTAACAAATTTGTTGAAGGAATCAGCCATGATTATTGGCAAGAATTAGTACAAAACCCCCGAAAACCACTCAACAACAAACCA
The DNA here is from genome assembly GCA_047627215.1 of Rickettsiales bacterium. Lineage (GTDB taxonomy): Bacteria > Pseudomonadota > Alphaproteobacteria > Rickettsiales > UBA1997 > JAJTCH01. The sequence continues at coordinate 2,876 of JBLHTM010000061.1, forward strand.
ATCTCCGCCATCTATCCCCCCGGATCAACCTTTAAATTGATGGTGGCAATTGCGGCACTTGAAAACGGTTTTGATCCAGATAAAAAAGTGCACTGTAATGGTCGCTATCGATATGGAAATCGAACTTTTCACTGCTGGGAAAAGCACGGCCATGGAAATTTAAACATGTCCGACGCTATTAAGCATTCTTGTAATATCTATTTTTACGATATCGCCAAAGATCTGCATATTGACAAAATCACTGATGTTGCCAAAAGATTCGGATACGGAGAGGCTTTTGATGTCAGTCTTTTTGGAGTGAACTCTGGAAACCTTCCATCAAACGATTGGAAACAAAAAGTCTTTAATCAACCTTGGGTCGGTGGAGACACTCTCAATAGTGCAATTGGCCAAGGTTTTGTTTTGGCAACACCTTTGCAAATGGCAGTTGCAACCGCCAGAATTGCCAATGGTGGAATTCCAATCATTCCCCATTTGGTAAAAAACAAAAAGGATCTGGGAAAACCAGACAATTCACAAAAAACTCCTATCGCCAAAAAAGAGCATATTGATTTTGTTTTAGAAGGAATGAGAAGAGTTATTAATGAGAAAGGTGGGACTGCATATGGCAAAAAAGTTTGGACCAAAGGTTTTGAAATATCCGGAAAAACCGGAACTTCCCAAGTCGTCTCCAAAAGAGAATCTGAAATGTCAGATTCACAAATAGAAAAACACAAAAACCACGCAATTTTTGTTGGACTAGCCCCAGTTCACGATCCCAAATATGCAGTTTCAATTGTTGTTGAACATGGCGGCGGCGGTTCCGCAACCGCAGCTCCGATTGGTAGGGACATTTTGGTTGAAGTTCAGAAAATGAATTCAACAATTCAAATCATCAAAAATCCAAACTAATCAATTTTGACGTCGATTTTCAGACAATTTATCAAAAAAACCAAAATAACGGCTAATTAAAAATAGAAAATTAATTTATACCAAATCCAACACCTCCCGCTGGTCGGATTTTGTAAATCCGACCTTTGGTTTTCTAAAATTTCAAACAAAATTCCGTCCCCTCACCTTCCTCAGATTTAACACAAACATCACCACCAAAAGCATCCATAACTCTTTTGCAAAATAAAAAACTAAGCCCAGTTCCAGTTGTCATTCGTAATGGCGACTTATGTTCATCAAAAATCAATTCTAATTTATCAGCATGAATTTCAACTCTCTTATCCTTGAAATGTAGTGATTTTGTCTTTGAATCAAGCCAAATTTCAATTTTAGCTCTATGCAAAAGTGCATTTTTAAGCAAATTAAAAATCACAAAACTGATCAAATTCTCATCACCCTTAAAAATAAAATCATCTGCCAAATCAATATTCAACAAATCTATTTCTTCACGATCTTTGAAGAAGCCGGAATTATTCTAATTAATAATGGGGAAATTGGCGTTAATATGGATAGTTCAAGAATGAAATAATTACAAAAACAATTCTGGATTGCCGCGCCACAAGGGATCGCAATGACGATGTGGGGAGTTTTATGGATAAATTTCCAATATCATAATTTCGATGATGGCGCAGGGAGTTCTGGAGTTTAATTTTCAATATCGTAATTGCGATGATGGGGTTTTTAGTTTAGTGGATAAATTTTCAATATCGTTATTACAATGATAGTTTTTTAGTTTATCCGCCAAACTCTCTACGCCGTCATTGCGAGGCGAAGCCGCGGCAATCCAGAGAAATAGATTCCAAAACACCAATTAAAAGCATCAACCACATGCCTCAAAAACAACCCTCAATCTACATAGTTGCAAATAAAAGAAACGGCACTTTATATGTCGGCGTCACTTCCAATTTGTCCAAAAGAATCTGGGAACATAAAAACAGCATCACCAAAGGATTCACCAGCAAATACAAATGTAATATTTTGATCTATTATGAGAATTGTGGTGAAATGGGTTATGCAATTTTCAGAGAAAAACAAATCAAGTCTGGATCCAGAAAAGACAAATTAAAATTAATCGAAAGTTTTAATCCAGATTGGGAGGATTTGTATGGGAATATTTGTTCTTAAGAAATTCAATTTGAGGATTGAGTCATAAAGAAGGTTGGGCTGAAGGATGTTCAGTTCAATAAAAAGAAAGACTGGATTGCAGCGTCGCTGGGCTGTGCCAAGCGCTCCTCGCAAGACGGCGCGGGGAGTTTTATTTGTCGTAACTTCCAACATCGTCATTGCGAGGAGCTTAGCGACGCGGCAATCCAGACCTAATTTGAGTTGGTTGACAATGGTAATTTCACAATAATTCAAAAAACAATAATGGGGTTAATCAATTTTATTTTTTAGGTTCTTTGGTTTTTTTATCGACTAGATGGATGAGGTATTTTGTTCTACCAGTTTCTTTACCATCTTTATCTAGTTCTGGTTCAGATTTTTTTGTGCCATCCTCATTGAAGATAAAATCAAATTGCAATCTTGATTCTGTTGGAGCTTCAGGCAATAAACCCTCATCAAATATGAAATTATTTTTAAACACGGCGTCATCAAATCTTTTTACTCCGTAAAAAATTTGGTCAGATAAATTATTATTTTCAAAACAAGTATCAAAGAAAATAGCGCCTTCAAATTTAACAGCATGTAATCTAGCATCTTGGAATTTAGCCTTAACTAAATTAGATCCTTCAAAATTAGCTCCAACCATATCAACGCTTTCAAAATTAGCATGTAATAGATAAGCGCTTTCAAAGCAGGTCTGTAACAAAATAGCTCCTTCGAAGTTGACATTAAATAAATCGGCCCCCTGAAACTTTGCATTAACCAAATCAGCTTTCTTACCTAATTTTTTTTCTGAAACATCAAAACCAACCAAGTAAACCTGTCCACCGTGAGTTTTTGTCGACATATCAATTCCTCGCAGAGATTTTCCTTGTTTTGCCAAAAACTCAATAGCTTCAATCTTGCCAGAGTTGCCCGCGGATTTATTTGCAAGAACTTGCCAAGCGCCTAATGTTTGTTGTTCCAATAATGCTTTTTCATTATGATTTTGCTGAGTTTTACTATCTTGGATTTGATGATTTAGTGATTTGCGCTGAACCATGAAAGCGAGCCCTGCAAAAAAGAATGCCGATGCGGTAACGATGAGGGTAGCAATTCCAAGTCCGTGATCAACCGTTGCTATTTTCATCAACCAATGACGGATGTTTGGCGCAAAAAATATTGCCGCAAAATATGTACTAATGACAGATACAATCCAAAATTTGGAATTTTCAAAATCTATTTTCATTTTTGCCATTAAAATTTAATTTCTTATTTAATCGCATTTACCGCTAATTGATCAGCGATGTCATTGTATTTATTGCCACTATGACCTTTGACCCATTTCCAGGTGATTTGATGTTGTTTTGCTAGACCATCCAATTCTTGCCACAATTCATAATTTTTGACCGGTTGTTTTTTGGCGGTTTTCCAGCCGTTTTTTTTCCAATTGAAAATCCATTCGGTGATTCCTTTTTGCACATATGTGCTGTCGGTGTGGATGGTGATTTTGATTTCTTTTTTGACGATTTTTAAAGATTCAATCACTGCCATCAACTCCATTTGGTTGTTGGTGGTGTGGGGGATGTAGCCGGAGATTTCTTTTTTATGCGTTCCATAAAGCAAGATTGCACCCCAACCGCCCTTCCCTGGGTTTCCTTGGCAAGCACCGTCGGTGTAGATTTCGATAAAATCACTCATAGATTTTCTTAAAAAAAGATTTATTGTGGAGGAAATTTTGTTCATAATTCACAAATATTCAATTCATGTCAAATCAAATAAAAATCTCTCCTTCAATTCTTTCCGCTGACTTCGCCAATTTGGGTCGTGATGTTGCAGCAATCTCAAAAGCTGGCGCCGACTACATTCATATTGACGTTATGGATGGCAATTTTGTTCCCAATATCACCATCGGGTCTGACGTGGTCAAATCACTTCGCAGTCACAGTGATTTGCCCTTTGACGTGCATTTGATGATTGAGAATCCTGATTTGCACTTGAAAAATTTTGCCGATGCTGGAGCTGACATCATCACAGTCCATGCGGAGACTTCCAAACATTTGCACCGAAGCGTGCAAAACATCAAATCTTTGGGGAAAAAAGCTGGGGTTTCAATTGTTCCTTCCACTCCGGAAAATGTTCTGGATTATGTTTTGGAAGAGGTTGATTTGGTTTTGATCATGACGGTGAATCCTGGTTTTGGTGGGCAAAAATTCATTTCTTCACAGCTTCGGAAAATTGAAAATATTAGCAATAAGTTGGCTAAAATGAACCGTAAAATTGATGTTGAAGTTGATGGCGGGATTAATGAAATAACTTCAAAACAAGCGATTGACGCCGGTGCAAATGTTTTGGTTGCGGGGTCGTTTATTTTTGGAAGTGGCGATTATGCGGGAGCTATTGATAAGCTTCGAGGTTGAGGTTGGAGAGTTTTTTGCTTATCATTTTTGGCTCTTTTTCAAAATGAGTGGGTAAATTAATTTCTATCTTAAGAAGTAATTTTAATTACTGGCTTTATCTTCCCCGCCCTAAACTTTGTCATCCTTGTAAAAGTTCACTAATTCGGTTCGATTTAAGATAATGATTAGATAAGTTAAATTTATCTAATTTTACCAACTTAAATCTAAGCAAGATTA
>JBLHTM010000062.1:0-7486 GCA_047627215.1 Rickettsiales bacterium
GAGGAGTTGAAGTCTAGAGTTTTATCATCAAAAGAGCCAATTGTAATATTTTTAGAAATAAGTATTGGGTCAAATGTTGTTTATCAAAACAGATCATAAAATCCTTTATTTTGAAAAATTTTTAACGTCAAATATCTTCTATTATATTGGAATTCGACTCCAACCAGTGATGAATACTTGGTAATCTGAACTTTTTTTACGATATCTAATACCAAGTCTCATCTTTAATTGTTTTTTTAAACAAAGTATCTTTTAGGGTAAAATTGAAGAGAAAAACCGCCTTTATCGGTGCATATAAAAGGTTTTTCTCTTCAATTTTAGACCAAAAAGATGCAGTTTAAAAAAGTGATTAAAGATGATATTTATTTTCTTATCCAGAGATTATTTTTTTTTAACCTCCCACCCTCCGCCCAAGGCTTTGTAGATTGAAATAAGATTAAGAGCAGAATTTATTTCACTAACGGCAAGGGCGTCTTCTGTGGCAAGCAAGGTTCCTTCAGACTCCAAAACATCAATAAAAGTATCAACTCCTGCCTCATAGCGAATTTTTGCTAAAAGAGCTGCTTCCTTGCTAAATATTGCTGCTTTTTTTAGTCTTTCTCTAGTTTCTTCTTCGCGAGAAAAATTACTAATTGATGTTTGTAAATCCTCCAAAGATTCCAAAACAGTTTTTTCATAAAATGCCACAGCAATTTGAGCTTCAGCATCTTTTTGATGAATTTGTGCCTGAATTCTTCCCAAATCAAATGCTGACCAACTAACGCTTGGTCCCGCAAATGCATTAAGGGCAGTGGCGCCAATGTTTGAGAAAGTTGTTGCGGCGAATCCAATTGCACCCACAATATTAACGGTTGGAAATTGGTCTTTGATAGAGACGTTGTAATTGGCGATTGCGGCTTTCAGATCATTTTTTGCAATCAAAATATCTGGTCTTCGCTTTAATAAATCAGCAACATTGCCAATATTGACCTGAGAAGGAATTGTTGGTAGTGGTTTTGATGATGTAAGTTCAGACTTGAGTGCATTTGGAACTTGCCCAGTTAAAACAGACAGGCGGTTAATATTGGCGGATATTTCAGCCTTAAGGGCAGGTATGGTTGATTTTGTGGTTTCTAATTGTGTTTTAGCCCTGAGAATGTCAATCCTTGTACCTATGCCGCCGTTAGTTAGTTTTTCGGTTAGTTTGAAGGTTTCAGTTTGATTCTCAACGTTTCTTTTGGCAATATCAAGTCGATATTGCGCGCCACGAAGCTCGATATATCCCCGAGAAACTTCACTGGAAATTACCACATACATATTACGCAGATTCGACTGGGCGGAATTTTCTAAAGCGACATTAGCTTTTATTCTCTCAGATACACGGCCAAACAAATCGATCTCCCAAGAAGCGTCAAAACCAATATCAGCATTGTTGGCATTTGCAGCGTTGACAAATCCAACTTCCTGGCTGAAATGTGTTCTGCGATATGATCCATTTGCTGTCACGGCTGGGAAGCGGTCAAATCTAGATTCACTGGTCACTTGGCGCGCTTTGAATAAGTTGGCAATTGCTATGCTTACATCTTTATTGTTGGTCAGGGATTTTGAAATGAGGGCATCTAGCTGTTTGTCTTCTAGGGATTCCCACCAATTTAGAATTGGCTTTGCGATTTTGAAGCGTTTATTTTCCAAATCATCCATTTTTGACTCTTCTACTTCTTTCAAAGAAAGAGTTTTGTCGAAATTTTTGGCAGATTTGCAACCAGAAACTGCAATGATAAAAGATATTAATAAAACTTTTACCGAGAGCGTAAAATTATAAGATTCCCAAAAAGTGGTTTGAGCTTCATTTTGGGTTAATAATTTATTTCTATTCATCACCAACCTTTATTTGATTTTTTTTAGAAAAGCTAAATTTAGAAATTTTGCGACAAAATACATAAAATACTGGCGTGAAAATCAATCCGAAAATTGTAACCCCAATCATTCCACTAAATACAGTGGTTCCAATTGCTTTTCGCATTTCAAAACCCGCTCCTGAAGTGAATAACAAAGGTATTACCCCAAAAATAAAGGAAAATGCAGTCATTAAAATTGGTCTTAACCTAACTTTCGCAGCTTTTGTTGCAGCTTTAAAGCTTCCCATTCCTGGGTTTTGGTCTTCATTTTGTTTCGCAAATTCAACAATCAAAATTGCATTTTTAGAAGCCAATCCCACCAGAACAATCATCCCGATTTGAGTTAAAATATTGTTGTTCATCCCTGCAATTAAAAGGCCAGCTCCAGCAGAAAGAAGGCACATTGGCACAATGAGAATGATAGCAAGTGGCAATGTCCAACTTTCATATTGAGCGGCAAGAAGTAGGAAAACAAACAAAACAGCTAAACAAAAAATGATAATTGAAGTGTTGCCAGTTGATCTTTCTTGTAAAGCAAGTTCAGTCCATTCAAAACCAAATCCATCAGGTAATTCCTTAGCCAATTGTTCCATTCGATCCAAAGCCTGACCTGAGCTAAATCCGGGAGCCGTGCTTCCACTAACTGCAATTGCGGGATAGAGATTATATCTAGGAATCCTTGTTGGCCCTGAAATATCAGAAATTTTGGCGATTGATCCGATTGGAACCATTTGACCTTCTGATCCTCGAACTCGAAGACGCAAAATATCGTCGCGAGTCATTCGATATTCAGAATCAGCTTGCAAAGATACTCTAAATGTCCTGCCTAAAAGATTGAAATCATTGACATAGGAAGAGCCAAGATTGGCCTCCAAGGTTCCAAAAACATTTTGTAGGGGAACTTTCAAACGTAAAGCTCGATCACGATCAATGTCCAAATATATTCGAGGAGTGCTCGTTTCAAAAAATGTGTAAACTCGAGATGTTTCCAAAGCTCCATTGGCGGCACCAATGAGTTGCCAAGCAGCTTTTTCTAGTGCAGCAGAACCTGCTCCTCCTTGGTCCTGAATCATCATTTTGAATCCGCCTGCATTCCCCATTCCTCTGACGGGAGGTGGTTTGATGGTGATGATGAATGCCTCATCAATTGCAAATAACCGAGAATTCATGTCAGCAATGATTGTGTCAATATCTCGTCTTTCACCTAAAGGTTTGAGGGGTGAGAATATCGCTCCTGCGTTGGTGGCATTAGTGAAAGTTGCTCCAGAAAATCCAGCGAATCCAACAGTGTTTTTGATGTCAGGAATTTTCAAAAGCTCAGCGATGACTTTTTTCATGACTTTTTCTGTGCGCTCCAGTGACGATCCTGCAGGAAGACTCAATGCAGTTATTGTGTATCCTTGATCTTGCTCGGGGATAAATCCTTTTGGTATTTTAGAAAATTCAAAACCGGCAAGTGCAATCAGGGCAAGATATACCACAGAAACAATCAATCCCATGCGAATGATTTTTCCTACAAAAAAACCATATCTACGAGAAAGCCTGTCCATAAAATTATTGAACAATTCTGCTGGTTTGGAAAAAATTCCATGGGGATTTTTATCATCAGGTTTTCTCATCAAAATTGCCGCCATCGCTGGGCTCAAAGTCAATGAAACTAGGGTCGAAATCATTGTTGCAGAGGCAATTGTCACTCCAAATTGTTTGTAGAATTGTCCGGTGATTCCGCCCATCAAGACCGTTGGCAAGAATACTGCTACCAAAACCAAGCTAGTTGCAATCAATGCGGATCCAACCTCACTCATTGTTTCTTTTGTGGCTTGAACCGCATTAAGGCCTTCTCGCAATTTTCTTTCAACATTTTCAACCACAACAATTGCATCATCGACAACAATTCCTATTGCCAAAACCAATCCAAATAGTGAAAGAGTGTTTAGTGAATATCCAAAAGCCAACATCAATCCAAAAGTTCCAATCAGCGATATTGGAATGGCAATTACGGGAATGATTGCAGTTCTCCAGCTTTGTAAAAATACCATAACCACAAAAATCACCAATAAAATGGCAATTAGGAGAGTTTTTATGACTTCTTTGATTGAATCTGAAATGTAAGTCGTTGGGTTGTAGACGATTTTGTATTCAAGATTTGGAGGAAAGTTTTGAGAAATTTTTTCAATTTCTTTTTTAGCCAAATCAGCAGTTTCAAGAGCGTTTGATCCAGGGCGCATGAAAAGCAAAATAACTACCGATGAATCTTCTCCCAGATATCCTTTTGTGGTGTAATCTTCCGATCCCAGCTCAACTTTTGCAACATCTTTCAAGTGTACCAAAGCGCCATTGTTTCCAGATTTGATAATGATATTCTCAAAATCAGCAATTTCTTTCAAGCGACCTTGGGTCTCAATAGTAAGTTCAAAAGAATTTTGTTTGGGTGAGGGTGCTTTGTTGAGAGCTCCTCCGGCAACTTGAATGTTTTGACTGCGTACTGCATCCAAAACATCTTGGCTGGTTAAATTTAGTGAGGTGAGATGGTCAGGATCAAGCCACAATCGCATGGCATATTCGCTTGCTCCAAAAACTCGCGCATTTCCAATTCCTTCTAAACGACTGAGCTTGTCACTGATTTCAATTTTGGCGTAGGTTCCAATAAAATTCTGCGGATAGCTGTTGGTTGGGGAATAAAGATTGATGGCAAGAAGAATGTTTGGAGAGGTTTTGACGGTTAGAACTCCACGTCGACGAACTTCTTCAGGAAGTCGAGGCAGGACAACGGAAACTCTGTTTTGTACCAAAACCTGCGCAGTGTTGATGTCAGTTCCTGGTTTGAAAGTTATGCTCAGGCTCATAGAGCCGTCATTGGTGGATTGTGAAGACATGTAAAGCATGTTTTCAACACCATTGATTTCTTGTTCTAATGGAGTTGCAACTGTTTTTGCCACCGTTTCGGAGTTTGCTCCTGGATATGAAGCAACGACTTGAATTTGTGGTGGGGCAATTTCAGGATATTGATCAACAGGCAAAGATAGGTAGGAAATTGCCCCGAAAATAATGACGAGACTAGAAATTACTGTTGCAAACCTTGGTCTATCAATGAAAAAATGTGATAATTTCATTTATTGTTTTTCTTTGATTTTCTTGGAGGTTTTTTCTTTATTTTTTGGCTCTGAAAGCTCTTCTTCAATCATCATCTTTTTTTGTTCTGCTTTTCGCTTAGGATTTTTTAACTCCTTCTGATCTTCTTCAATTTTTTGAACTTCTTTTAAAATAGGAGAAATAACACTTCCTTCCCGAACCATGTGTAAACTAGCGACAACTATCCTATCCTCAGCAAGCAAGCCATTCTCAATTATTCTTAGGCCATCTTCAGTCAAACTGCCCAAAGTTACATATTTTCTAAAGGCTTTATTGTCACCATCCAAAACATAGAGATATTTTCTAGTTTGCTCAGTTCCAACCGCCGAGTCCTTAACTAGAAGTTTTTGATCAGGCCCTTCCCAAGAAAGGCGAATTCTGGCAAATAAACCAGCTTCTAAAATTCCAGATTCATTTGCAAAAGAAGCTCGCATTTGGATTGTTCCAGTATCGGAATTTAGCTCGTTATCCAGGAAATTAACCGTTCCTTGATGAATAAAATCATTTTCATCTAGCAATTTTGCAAAAACTGGCTGACAATTTTTTGATCCTCCAGATTTTTCTAACTGCTTTTTGGCGCGTACATGTTTGAGAAAGTCTGTCTCGCTACCTTCAAAATAAAGATCAATCGGAGAGGTTTGAACCAAAGTTGTTAAAAGAGTTGAGTTACCATTTCCACCACTAATCAAACTTCCACGATCAACCAAAGTTCTGCTAATTTTTCCATCAAAAGGTGCTTTTACTTTTGTAAATTCAACATTGAGTTTTGCATTATTTAGTGCCGTTTCGGCAATACGTTGTTCTCGTAGGCTTTTGTCATGGTTTTCTTGAGAAATGACTTTAGATAAAAGAAGCTTTTTCGCGCGATTATATTCACTATCAGCTAAATCAAAACTAGCTTGTGACTCTGTTAAGGCAATCATAAAAGGTCTGGGGTCGACCACAAAAAGAACGTCATTTTTTTTAACCTCTTGTCCATCTTTGAATTTTATTTCTTCTAAGTACCCATCAACTCTCGCACGAATTTCAACACGCTGCGACCCTTGAAAACGTCCAGTAAATTCTTGCCATTGATCAACCAGTCGAGATTCTGGCTTTTCAACTCGAACTGGCAGTTCTATCGGTTTTTGCTGGTTATTTTGTTTTTGAGGATCTTCATCGCAAGATGAAAGAAGAAGGGAAAATAATATGAGAAAGGAAAGCTTCATTTTGAATATTTTGTGATGAAGAAAAGAAAATTCTGATGAATAGGGAATTTAAACCTCCGTCCTCTTGAAATGTTATCGCAAAAGGACCTGATTTTCTTAAATTTAAAGAAGAAATAATATTTATTTGGAAGAACAAGTCAATATTTTCGGGTGGATTTCTTTTGGGATATTATTGGTGGGGGTAAAAATCTAATTCCTTGTTTTTTATGAGGTGGAAATATGCTGATTCCAATCAAAATGGAAAAATATTTACATCAACTATAAAAATTAATTAATAGTTGATGAAAGATTTTTGACTACATTTTGAAAACTCTTAATTTTAAGATTTTTTTGGCTCTTTTAAAATGAGTGGGCAAATTAACAAATAATCCTCATCCTCGCGAAAGTGCGGATTTTGTGAGTCAGGATTGAGGATCTTTTAGAAGAATGGATTGATCAATAATTGTAGATAGATATTTTTCCTCATGAGGTACCGGACATAGATTTTATAAGGCAGCAAAGCTACCTAATAAACTCTATGTCCGGCATGACGGTAATTCGTCATTACCTCTTTTTTACGGAAACATATTTAGATTTTCCCTCTTGAAATACAGATATGAGGTCATTGAAATTAAAGTGAATAAGAAATTATCTGTTTAGGGAGGGGTGTTTTTTGCTAGCAAATCGATCTTATTGTGACCTCAAAGTAGCATATGGAAAATAGTCTGATTTGCCTAAAGTCTATGAAGTTAATCAATGGTTGGTGGGTGGTACGGAATTCGAATCTGTGACCTCTACGATGTCAACGCAGCGCTCTAACCAACTGAGCTAACCACCCATAAAATACTAAATTAATTTCGTTTCAATCGCTTTTCTCACTTTCCCAAGGGAAAGCTCGAAGACGATTAAAAGACTGGGTATGTGTTGCTTCGCTCCTTTACCCGTTTTTTCTAAAATCGATTATCAATCGATTTTTTAACGAAAAAACCTGAGCTAACCACCCACAAAAAAATCAAGGCATTGATTATCATTTTTGAAATAAAAAAATCCAGATGATTTTATAAAATAATTAATTTATTCTGTGCCGCTCATTATTAAAATTAAAAATTCAATGACAAATGACGCAGAAATTACTTTGTAATTTCGAGTAATTTGCATGATTCACAAATTAAAATAACAAAACTTGTCATGAAAAAAGCAGTTATTCTACTGAGTGGTGGACTGGATTCGGCCACTATTTGCGCTATTGCCAAAAATCAAGGATATGAGATTTATGCCCTTAGTTTTGAT
>JBLHTM010000063.1:0-6862 GCA_047627215.1 Rickettsiales bacterium
CAGAGCTTTCTTTAACAGTGATAGCAACGTTGGTTTCAGCTTCAGCGAATAAGCGCTCACGAATCATGCGTGAAGTAACTTTAGTTCCTTCGGTTCCAGCAAGTGGAGAGTCATTAACTGAAAGAGTGATTGACATTGTTGGTGGGTCAATCGGGGTTGATTTGATTGGATCACTAACTGAAATATCGCAAAAAGTATCGGCAACTGATGCTTTTTCTAATCCAGAAATTGAAACAATATCTCCAGCAACAGCTTCGTCGACTGAGATTCTATCTACACCTTTAAAGACTTGCAGTTTAGTCAACCTTCCTTGTTCAACAACTTTTCCGTTCAAATCTATTGCTTTGAAATTCATCATCGCTTTAGCAGTTCCAGAATATATTCTTCCAGTCAAAACTCTTCCGAAGAATGGGTTGGATTCAAGCAAAGTTGCAAGCATTGAGAATGGAGCTTCTGCATCAAATTTTGGTGGATTAACTTTTTCTAAAATCAAATCAAGAAGAGGATCAAGATTGGTTCTTTCATCTTTTTCTAAATCTTTCACACACCATCCATCACGACCAACAGCATAAAGAACTTCAAAATCTAATTGCTCTTCAGTCGCATTCAATGCAACAAATAGATCAAAAATTTCATTCAAAACTTCATCAACGCGAGAATCTGGTCTATCAACTTTGTTGATAATTACGATTGGCTTTAATCCCATTGCCAAAGCTTTAGCAAGAACGAATTTGGTCTGTGGCATTGGTCCTTCAGAAGAGTCAACCAAGATAAGCGCACTATCTGCCATGTGCAAAACCCTTTCAACTTCACCGCCGAAATCAGCATGTCCTGGTGTGTCAATGATATTAATTTTCGTATCTTTCCATCCGATTGCTGTGCATTTTGCTAGAATAGTAATTCCACGTTCTTTTTCAATGTCATTGCTGTCCATAACTCTGGTAGCCACATCAGCTTTGGAGTGAAAAGTTCCACTTTGTCCAAGCATGGCGTCGATTAAGGTGGTTTTTCCGTGATCCACGTGGGCAATGATGGCGATATTTCTTATTTCAGTCATGTTTTTATTTTAAGTTGGTTAGTTATAAATTATTTAATTATTTGTCTGTTGAGACTTTCTCTTTGGTTTTCTCTTCCGCTATTTTTGCGGCGGAGGCTTTTTCCTCCTTGATTTCCTCAACGGCTTTGAGCAATTCTTCTTTACTTAAATAGTTAATTACTGGTTTTTTATTATCAGTAATTACTTCTTTAGAAATTTGAACGGATTTAACATTTTTTTGCGCCGGAATATCGAACATGGTTTCCATCAAAATTGTCTCCATAATAGCACGAAGACCTCTGGCACCAGTTTTTCTGACAATAGCTTTTTTGGCAATTTCTTTCAAAGCGTCAACATCAAAATGCAGATCAACTTTATCTAAAGAAAAAAGTTTTTTATATTGCTTGGAAAGAGAATTTTTTGGCTCAGATAGAATTTTAACCAAATCGTCCTCGGTCAGATCTTGTAGGGGTGCAATAATAGGAATTCTACCAATTAGCTCAGGGATAATTCCAAACTTAATTACATCTTCTGGCTCTACTTGGCTGAAAATGTTTTTTTGTTCACTGTCGTTTTTTTCACGAACGTCAGCTCCAAATCCGATTGAAGTCCCCTTGCCTCTTCTGGCAATAATTTTTTCTAGGCCAGCAAAAGATCCTCCGCAAATGAAAAGGATATTTTTGGTGTCAATTTGAACATATTCTTGCTGATTGCCTTTTTTACCTGGTTGAGATGGTACTGAAGCTACTGTTCCTTCGATTATCTTCAACAAACCTTGTTGAACTCCTTCCCCAGAAATATCTCTGGTTCTACCTCCAGCTTCACCTTTTTTGGTGATTTTATCAATTTCGTCGATATAGACAATTCCTCTTTGAGCTTTGTCAATATTGTATTCTGCAGCTTGAAGCAATCTAGAAATTATGTTCTCAACATCGTCACCAACATATCCGGCTTCAGTAAGTGAGGTTGCATCAGCAATTGTGAATGGAACGTCAACGATTTTTGCCAAAGTTTGAGCAAGTAAAGTTTTTCCACAGCCAGTGGGGCCAACTAGAAGAATGTTGGATTTTGCAAGTTCAACATCTTGTTTGGTTAAGTCTCCTCCAGCATCGATTCTTTTATAGTGGTTATAGACTGCCACCGATATAATTTTTTTAGCCAGATCTTGCCCGATGATGTAATCATCAAGTATTTTCACAATTTGTTGAGGGGTTATTTTATCACCCTCTTTATTGATTGAGGGAGATTTTTTGCTGTCTTCTCTAACAATATCAAGACAAAGAGAAACGCACTCATTGCAGATAAAAACACTTGGTCCTGCAATTAGTTTTTTAACGTCATTTTGATATTTTCCACAAAATGAACAACAAATTGTGTTTATTGTATCTTTAGTCATTTTTATTTTCTTTTTTCCATGATTTTATCAATCAGACCAAATTTCACTGCCATTTCAGGGGTCATAAAATTGTCTCTTTCCATTGCCTTTTCAATCACACCGATCTTCTGCCCAGTATGATGTGCATAGATTTCGTTAAGTCTCTTTTTGAGAGACAAGGTTTCACGAGCATGAATTTCGATATCTGTCGCCTGCCCTTGATATCCACCTGAAGGTTGGTGAATCATGATTCTTGAATTTGGCAGAGAAAATCTTTTTCCTGCCGCTCCAGATGATAAAAGAAGGGATCCCATTGATGCCGCTTGACCAATACACAAAGTACAAACATCCGGTTTGATATATTGCATAGTGTCGTAGATGGCAAGACCTGAGGTCACAACTCCACCTGGAGAATTGATGTAAAGATAGATATCTTTTTTTGGGTCTTCTGATTCCAAAAACAAAAGCTGAGCCACAATCAAAGTCGACATATTGTCTTCAACTTGACCACTAACAAAAATGATTCTTTCTTTTAAAAGGCGGGAATATATATCATAAGATCTATCGCCCTTATTAGTCTGCTCAACAACCATGGGCACTAGAGCGCTGGTTGTTTCTGTAAATTTATCTATCATCTTGGGATTTGATATTGATTAAAAAATAGGGCGGGATGCTAAATTAAGAATGGCTAGAAAGCAATACCAAATCATCTCTGTGAACTAGCTCTTTTTGCCTTTGTTTTCCAATAACCGAACTTGCTGTAAATGAGCCATATTTTGCAATTCCATTAGCAATGTGACGACCTTTTAGATCTTTGATAAAAATTACATCACCTTTCTGAAATTCTCCAATCAGCTCAACAACACCAACAGGCAAAAGGCTTGAGTCTTGAAGAAGAGCTTTAACTGCAAAATTATCTATTACAACCTCACCATTAGCACTCAAACAATCTGCTATCCATTGTTTTTTAGCATTAATTTTCTTTCCATCAGCCTTAAAGAGGGTAAATTTTTTATCAACAATAATGCGTTGAATTGGATGATGGTCAATTCCGTTGGAGATAATGCAGTTACACCCTAAATTAAATGCCATTTTAGCGGCCTTTAATTTTGTAACCATCCCTCCAGTTCCAACGCTAGATCCTGCTCCTCCAGCCATTTTTTCAATTCTTTTATCAATTTTTTCAACCAATGTAATTAGTTCTGCATCATCATTATTTTTGGGGTTTTTATCATAAAGACCATCAATATCGGAGAGTAAAATCAAAAGATTGGAGAGAGAAATTTGAGCAATTCTGGCTGCAAGTCGGTCATTATCACCGATCTTAATTTCTTCAACTGCTATTGAATCATTTTCATTGATAATGGGGACAATGTCATTTTTAAGCAATGTATCAATAGTTCCTCTGGTGTTTAAGTATCTGTTTCGATCAGCGGAATCATCATCAGTAATTAGAATTTGAGCAACATTCATTCCAAGCTCAGAAAAATAAGATTGATAATGTGACATCAAAGCAATTTGACCAATTGCAGCGGCAGCTTGTTTTTCTTTGATTCTTAACTTGTCATTTTTATTTTTTAATTTCTCACGACCAAGAGCAACAGCTCCTGAGGAAACAAGAACAACTTCTTTGCCCATTTTCTTTAATCGCAATACATCTTCTGCAAATGCTCTTAGCCAATTTTCACGGACTTTTCCATCACGAATCAAAAGCGAAGAGCCAATTTTTATGACGATTCTTTTTTTATTTTTGAATGGTGAAATCATTAAATTCCTCTTTGTTTTTTAGTTTTAAGAATTTCTTTTTTGTAAATGTAATTATCGATTAACGGCAGTGGAATTTGGGAAAGGCTATCCTCACCTTTAAGAATATATACATCAACCAAACGATTACTATTGTTTTTAATTCCATCGCTAGTAATAATTTTTGGAGAATTCTCGCTTAAAGATTTAAGTTCAATCAATTTTCCCGGAACGCCATTTTTGACTAAGCGCGTTTTAACGGCCAAAGCTCTTTTTCTCGCCAGGACATCATTATATAATTTCTTTCCAGACCTGTCAGCAAAACCAACAATCATAATTTTATAATCGCCGTTAATTTCATCCAAATGTTTGGATAATTTAATGAAGTTACGATTCGCAGCATGATTAAATTTTGTCGAGTTAAAATCAAAATAAATTTCAAATTTAGAAAATTCCGGTTCCTTAATTTCAATAATTTTTACTTCTTTTTGAACTGGTTCTTTTTTGGTTAAAAAATCATTGATTTCATTTTCCAATCTAAAAAATAATATTTTACATTTTGCCATATCGGCTAATTGCCAAGGCTCTTTTTCTCGCGAAATCCAGCAATCATAAAGTAAATGCAAATGTGCCAATTGCGGAGTTAGAATTTGCCTGGCTTTTTGATTGTAAAAAAGAGTGATTAGTTGAGTGCGAGCTAGAGTCGCCTGCTCAATTTGAGTGTTGTCCAAATACCATTCTTCAGGAATTTCGGGGAAAATCTCTTGATTTCTTGCTGCCTTGATGCCCTTTAAAGCAAAATAATCAGAATCTACCCAATTATATTTATTAGCCAAATCACGAGAATATTGCAAATATTCCAGAGCCAAATATCCACTTAAACTATTGCGGTTTTTTAGCTCAGCTTCACGACTTGCAAGATCTTGCAAGCGATTGAGGCAAGATGTTTGCAACAGAAGTAAGAAGATTAGTAGGAAGATTTTTTTATTGATTATATTTCTCAAGAATAAGATTTGAATTTATTTGATGCCAGGATGAGATTTAAATAAAATTTAGATCACAGCTTGATAAATGTTGTGTTGCGTCCCATTTTTAATGGTGATCTGGAATTAATAATTCCCAAACAGAAGAACCTCCAGCAGAATTTATTCTCCAAATCATCATTTATATTGTCAAAAAAAACAAGGGTAGAATCTAAAACCACAATTTCACATTTGTGCCAATCCTTTTTTGAGATACAATTTCCATCTTGGCGCCCAGCTTTTCAACCGCCTGTTTAACGATTGGCAATCCAAGACCATGGGAATTTGTTTCTTTGCGCAAATCAGATTTATCAATCGACTCACCTTCTCCAGCAAGAGCTTTAATGACTTCTTCACTTGTCATGCCAATTCCACTATCAATGATTTCAATATATAATAAATTGTGGTTTTTATCTTTATTTTGATCACTTATTTTTTTCACCCTAACGAAGATTTCTTCTCCTTCATTGCTATATTTAACCGCGTTAGTGATGAGGTTGTCGAATATTCTGCGCAGTTCAACCAGATTAGTTTTCAAAAATGGTAGATTTTTGTCAAAATCAGTTTTAACAGAAATCTTTTGATCAACCAGGAATGGTTTTTTAAGTGAAATTAGTTCTTTAACCAATTCTTTGACATCAATATTTTCAAAGTCTTCGGTTGAAATTTCTTCATTTTCATTACCCGTTAGTGGCACGCTATTTGATTTAGAAATTTTATATTGTGACTTAATAATGCTATCAATCCCCTTGTCAGTCATCAATGATTCAGAAAATTTTAACATCAATTCTGCTTGATCAGCGATCATTTGTCCAAATTCTTGATCTTGTTTGATGATTTCTTCAACAGATTCCCGCTTTAAATCTTTTTTATCGGCGATAATATTAGCTAATCCCAAAATTCCACCAATGTAGTTACGCAAATCATGGTTAACGGACTTGGTTAAAGACTGAAGCTTTTGATTGGACAATTGAATTTCTTTGTTGAGGGATTTTTCATTTTTGATGAATGCGGCAATGGATTTTATTGCACTTGAAAGTTGATTGATTTCAGGAATTCTGGATTTAGGTAAAATAAAATCCTTATCATCTTGGTCAATAGTGGCAATCTTTGAAATTAAGGATAGTTGCAAAATTGGATTGATTATGAGTTTTTTAAAAATAAAAACCAAAGCGTAAAGTATTAGCAATATTAATAATAGATCTAAAAAATATGGTATAATTTTTGAAATCAAGCTCCCTTCAAACAATTCTCGGTCATACTGTGTGATGATAAAATAAGGATACTTATTAACCTTTTGGTAATGGTTAAGGGTCGATTTTCTGGATAAAAATGAGAATTTTGTCAATAAACCAGAATGTTGATTGCTGGAATTAAGTGCCAGATTGCTGGAAATATTTTCATAATCAATAAAACCCTCAGAGCCGAACATCATTTGATAATCCTGATCAAAAAAAGCAAATTCAACACCGGATTCATTAATGGAATTGACCATTCCATGAACTAACTTTTTAATTTGTAAGCCAAAAATTAATCCGCCAATAACTCCTCCATTTTTGTTGGAAACTGCCATTCCAGCTGGAATTATAAGATCTCCGCTCAACCTTCCGTAGGCCAATTTTCCAAGCTGTATTTTATTTGGATTTTTAAATGCTTCTTGAAGGTAGGTTTTGTCGTAACTTTCAA
>JBLHTM010000064.1:0-6845 GCA_047627215.1 Rickettsiales bacterium
GATGGTGAAACCAAGGCTGGATATGCCAAAGAGATGACTGAAGAATATAAGAAAAAACAAGCTCAGATCATTTTTGACACCATCATTAAGCAAGATATTGTTATCACAACTGCACTTATTCCAGGAAGGCCAGCGCCAAAGTTGATCACTGAAGAGATGGTTAAGGCTATGAAAAATGGTGCAATAATTGTTGATATTGCGGCAATAAATGGTGGGAATTGTGAACTCACTGAAAGCGGAAAAGTTATTGAAAAATTCGGAGTTAAAATTATTGGGTATAATAATTTTCCAAGCAGAATTTCTAAAGATGCTTCCAAACTTTATTCTAAAAATCTCTACAATTTCATTGAACTTTTAACTTCCAAAGAAGAAAAAAAGATCAATATAAATCTAGAAGATGAGATCATCAAGGCATCTTTAATTAGCTAAATAATCTTAATCGATGGTCAAAAAATTCGAGTATTCTTGTGATTTTAAAGGTGACAATCATCCAGTCACTTTTTATATTGGTGATTCTAAAAAAGGATCAAATCCAATTTCTCATCAAGCGGCTTGGCTTGCAAGCGAGCGTGGTGGAAAAGTCTCTGCAGAATTAATGGATTCTTTGATGAAATTGAAAGAAATTTCCGACACTCAAAAAGTTCCTTTCGAGGATCTTTGCAAATATGTTATTGAGGAAATTCAAATCACAAAAGAAGAAAAAGCTAAAATTGCCATCGCCAAAAAAGAATCAGATCAAGAATAATTCAATCTTAAATGAAAAAAAAACATATAGCAGTTTTGATGGGCGGCTGGAACTCCGAAAGAGAAGTTTCTCTTTTAAGCGGAGAAGCTGTCCATAATGCATTAATAGAACTGGGATATGAATCTACTAAAATAGATTTTGATCGCAATATCGTCAATAAACTAAACGAAGTTAATCCTGATGTCGTTTTTAATTCTCTCCATGGTCATTTTGGTGAAGATGGTCGTGTCCAAGGTCTTTTGGACATATTAAACATCCCATACACCCATTCAGGGGTTTTGGCTTCATCTATCTCAATTAATAAGATTTTAACTAGAGAAGTTTGTGCCTCAGTTGGAATAAAATCTCCTAAATTTGCTACCATAAATAAAGGAGACGACCTTAATAATCGTCGAATAGTTTTTGACGAAATAGGAAAACCATTTGTTATCAAGCCAATTGACGAAGGTTCTTCTGTCGGGGTTCAGGTAATTTTAGAGGATGAGGATTTTGATTTAAAATCTTTTAATTGGAAATACGGAGATCAAATGATTGTTGAAAGATACATTTTTGGTCAAGAGCTCGACGTTGCGATCATGGAAAATAAGGCTTTGGGAGTTATTGAGCTTAAGCCCAAACATTTATTTTATGACTATGAATGCAAATATACCTCAGGAATGACCGAATATATTATGCCGGCAAAAATATCACCTGAAAAATATCAAGAAGTTTTAGATCTTGCCTTAAGGTGTCACAAAGTTATTGGTTGTAGTGGGATTAGTCGTCCAGAATTTATTTTAGGAGAAGATGATCAATTGTATTTTTTAGAAATTAATACCCATCCCGGATTTACTCCAAATTCTTTGGTGCCAAAAATTGCTAAACATCAGGGAATTTCTTTCAATGACATTGTCGATTATCTGGTTTTATCGGCAAAATGTGGAATATAAAATTCGGTAAAATCAAATCTTTCCTAATTAGCAGGCCACAAATTCGCTTTGTTCTGTTGTTTTTCTACAACAAAATTTTCCCCTATATTAAATACCTATTTTATTTTTTGGTCGCCTTGGTCATGACCGCAGTTTTCTATCTAGTGATTTTTGACAAGCCTAAAATTGAACAAATAAAAAATAACATCATTCTTCAAAGTTATAAAATAATTAACTTTAATAACGATTACAGCCAGATAAAGATTGTTGGTAATGTCCGGACCAAATATGAAGAAATTGCGATAATTGCTAGGAAAGAAATTCTTGAAGAAAAAAACATCAACAACCAGATTTTTGCTAAATCTTTAAAAGAAAAAATTAAAAAATTATCTTGGGTAGATGAAGTTTTTGTAGTAGTTAGTTTGCAAGGTGTTGTAAATATTAATATTAGTGAACATCAGCCTTTTGCTATTTGGAGAGATGATAAAAAATATATTGTCAGTAGGGCGGGAAAAATAATTGCTTTTGACGATCCAGAATCATTTGGTGACTTGATTGTTTTGACTGGAAATGGCGCTTATGAAAATGTGAGATCATTATTTAATATTTTAGCGGCTGACCCAGAAATAAGTAAAGATGTCTATTCTGCTACATGGGTAGGTAAGAGAAGGTGGGATATTAGATTTAAAAATGGATTGCTAGCCAAACTGCCTAGTGAAGGCGGTAATAATATTAAAAAATCATGGGATAGTTTGATAAAAATTTACAATATGAAAGGATCCTTAATTGGCCTTAAAGCTATTGATTTAAGGATTGCCAAAAGAATTTACCTTGAATATGATATTGGCAAAATTCAGGAACTTAAAAATCTCTAACATACTTTAAAATCAACAATGAAAATTCGCATTAATATTACCTTAAAAAAAGGAGTTTTGGATACCCAAGGAAAAGCAATTGAAAATTCTTTAAATAAAAATCTTGGATTCACTCAAATATCTTCAGTTAGACAAGGAAAGCAAGTTGAGTTAGAAATAGCCGAAACTGACATTGAAAAAATTAGTCAAATCGTTGACGAGATTTGCGACAGACTTTTGGTTAACAAAATTATCGAAAATCACAGTTTTGAGGTAATTGAATAATGAAATCAGCTATTATTGTTTTTCCTGGGTCAAATTGCGACCGCGATGCCCTTGATGCTTTGGAAAAATCTGGAAGCAATACTATTAAAATTTGGCATGAAGAAACTTCAATTCCAGATGACTTAGATTTGATAATTGTCCCCGGAGGTTTCTCATATGGAGATTATTTGCGTAGTGGAGCTATGGCGTCAATTTCTCCTGTTATGAATGAAGTCAAAAAATTGGGTCAAAAAGGAGTCAACATTTTGGGAATTTGTAATGGTTTTCAAATTTTGACAGAAGCTGGAATGCTTGACGGGGTTTTGCTTAGGAATAAAAATGAAAAATTCATATGCGGCAATGTCAATCTTCGTGTTGAAAATAATCAAAGCAATTTCACTGCAAATTACCAAAAAAATCAGACCATAAAAATTCCAATAGCTCATATGGATGGTTGTTATTTTGCTGATGAGAGCACCTTAAAATCAATTGAGGATAATGATCAGGTTGCTTTTAGATATTGTAATTCTGAAGGGGAGGTTGATAAAAAATCTAATCCCAATGGATCTTTGAATAATATTGCCGGCGTTTTTAATGAGAATAAAAATATTCTTGGCATGATGCCACATCCAGAACGAGCAATTGAATCACAAATAGGATTGACCGATGGTCTGATAATGTTTGAGAGTTTGATTGATAAATTTAAATAAAAATCCTTTTAAAAAATGAATTGTAAAAACACTGACCAATCAAATTGTTTAATTGGAAAAATTAAAAACTTTTTATGTAAAAAGACCCAAAACATTGCAGTAGTAAATCTTTCTGGAGTTATTGGTAAAGGCGGAAAAATTGAACCAGGAATTAATATTGAAAATGTTGAGCCGATTCTGATCAAAGCTTTTGAGACCAAAAAGTTAAAATCGGTTGCAATTAATGTTAATTCTCCCGGAGGTTCTCCAGTTCAGTCGGAATTGATTTATCAAAGAATAATAGAATTATCTAAGGAGAAGAAAATTCCCGTTTTCACTTTCGCGCAAGATGTTGCAGCTTCCGGTGGATATTTTATTCTTTTGGCTGGCGACGAGATTTTTGCTCACAACGCTTCAATAGTTGGTTCAATCGGAGTTATTTCTGCGGGTTTTGGCTTTGAAGATCTGATCAAAAAAGCTGGAATTGAAAGAAGAATTTACGCACAAGGAAAAAATAAAGCAGTTCTGGATCCATTTTCTCCTGAAGATGAGGACAGTATCGAAATTCTTAAATCAGCCCAAAAAGATGTTTACGAATCTTTCAAAGATTTGGTCAAGGAAAGGCGCCAAGATAAACTAAACGCCTCGGAAGAAAAACTTCTGAATGGCGCCTTTTGGTCTGGAAAAACCGCTTTAGATCTTGGGTTGATTGATGGAATTTCTGACATGAGATCGAAAATGAAAGAAAAATTTGGTGATAAAGTAAAATTCATCAATATCGAGCCGAAAAAGAAAGGAATGATAAAAGAGTTTCTTTCGGGAAAGCTTGAAAATATCGGATCAGGAATTATCAGCTCAGTTATTGATAAAGTTGAAGAAAAAACTATTTGGAATAAATTTAAACTTTAATTGAAGAATCTATGAAAAAACAATTTTTTGCAGGAAATCTACAACAGCAAGATTCGGAAATTTTTATCGAAATTTCCAAAGAAATTGATCGTCAGAAACACACAATTGAACTCATAGCTTCTGAAAATATCGTTAGCAGCGCAGTTCTTGAAGCTCAAGGTTCTGTTTTAACCAATAAATACGCTGAAGGATATCCTGCAAAAAGATATTACGGCGGTTGTGAATTTGTTGACAAGGTGGAGTCTTTGGCGATTGACAGAATTTGTAAATTATTCGACGCAAAATTTGCTAATGTTCAGCCGCACTCTGGCGCTTCGGCAAATTTGGCGGTTTATTTGGCTTGCTTAAAGCCAAATGATACAATTTTGGGAATGAGCCTTGCGGCTGGGGGTCATTTGACTCACGGTGCAATGAAAACCATTTCAGGAATGTGGTTAAATCCAGTTCAGTATGGAATCAGACTTGATGATGGGTTAGTTGATTATGAGGAAATGGAAAGATTGGCAAGGGAGCATAAGCCAAAAATGATTATTGCTGGAATTTCATCTTACCCAAGAATTGTTGATTGGGCAAGATTCAGAAGAATTGCCGATGAAGTTGGTGCAATTTTACTAGTTGATATGGCTCACGTTGCAGGACTTGTTGCAGGAGGATCTTATCCTTCTCCAGTTCCTCACGCTCACATTACAACTTCTACAACCCATAAAACTCTTCGTGGACCAAGAGGAGGAATTATTCTGACCAATGATGAAACTTTGGCCAAGAAAATAAACTCCGCAGTTTTCCCTGGTCTTCAAGGAGGGCCTTTGATGCATGTTATTGCTGCAAAAGCGGTTGCGTTTGGTGAAGCTTTACAGCCAGAATTCAAAACTTACGCCGCTCAAATAGTGAAAAACGCTAAAGTTTTAGCTAAAATATTGGTCGATCGTGGCTTGAAAATAACTACGGGTGGAACAGATTGTCATTTGATGGTGGTTGATTTAACCCCATTGGTTGATTTGACTGGTAAAGAAGCTGAAAAAGTTTTGGAAAGAGCAGGATTGACTTCTAATAAAAATGCCATTCCTAACGATCCTCGTAGCCCTTTTGTGACTTCTGGTCTTCGTTTTGGAACTTCAGCTGGAACAACTCGTGGCTTTAAAGAGTCTGAATTTGAATGGATTGGTCAGAAAATTTGTGATGTTTTGGAAGGTTTTGTTAAAAATGGTGAAGAAGGAAATGCTGATCTTGAAGAAGCAGTTAAAGATGAAGTAAAAACTCTCTGTGAAAGATTCCCAATTTATTAAGAGTTTTTTAGATTTTCAAGCCAAACATCTTCAAAACTTCACTAGAGGAAGTTGGCTTAGTGTCTGAATAAAAATTAGTTCACCGTCGATTTCATGGACGGAACATCAAGTGAAAAAGCGGGGATTTTTATTTTAACAATTTCTCCGTTTGATTTTTTCATGCCAAAATATCCACTCATCACCCCAGAAGGATGGCTCAAATGGACATTACTGGTGTATTTGAAATTGTCGTCCGGACCCAAAATTGGTTGCTCGCCAACCGCTCCAATACCTTTAATCTCTTGCAAAATACCAACCTCATCAATGATTTTCCAATGACGATTGACCAATTGTAGTGTGTCTTCACTTTTATTTTTGATCTCAATGTGGTAGGACCAGACAAAAAAACTGCCATCTTTGTTGATCTGACTATTGAGATATTCAGGGCGAACCAAAACCTCGATTCCATTTGTGTTTGATTTATATTGCATTTGTTGGGTAGTTTTTGAAGGGCCGATAATTTTCAGGCATTAGATCTTTTTCCCCAAACAAAGTCCATTCTTTTTAAAAAGAATAATTCTTAAGAAAGATTCTTTTTTCAGAGTAAATTTCTTCCAAGGATTCAATAACTTCTTTCACTTCAACCAGATCATGCATCAGGTCTAGCAAATCATCATTTGAGAAAGCTTGATTAGAAATGATGAGGTTTATTTTATTTAAATCTTGACCGAATTTCTCAATTGCGCGTTTTAGAAAATGATATTCGATTTTATTTTTGATCATGGGTTTTGGTGATGAAAAATACGAAGCAAAAAGCAATGGCAATTTTGCTGCAAAAAAATATGATAAATCTCATTTAAAATTTCTTGCAGGAGCTCCAGATTGCTATTTCTGGCAAAACCTCTCTATCTACATTATTTAGCTTAAATATGCACTTAAAGTTGCATTAAACATCCATCAAAGGCAATAGTCAGCAATAAAATGATTTTAGGTTCTCAAATAAAAGCAGGGCGCATCCTCTTAAAAATGACACAAGCAAAATTAGCGGAAATGACTAATACGTCCGTTGATACTTTGAAAAGAATTGAAAAAAGTTCAGGAGACTACAAAGGTTCTGCTGAGCTATTTTTTAAAATCCAAAATACATTAGAGGGTAAAGGAATTAGATTTGAGAATGATGACGATGGTCAAGCTGTTAGGATTCTTAGTGA
>JBLHTM010000065.1:0-6825 GCA_047627215.1 Rickettsiales bacterium
GGCAATAGACAAATTCGACGCAATCATCATCAATGCTGCCGCCTACACCCACACCTCAGTTGCAATTCGCGACGCGCTAGAAATGTTTGGAGGAGCAAAAGTTGAATTGCACATTTCAAATATTTTCAAAAGAGAAGAATTTCGCCAAAAATCCTTCTTGTCTGACGTGGTCGATGCGGTGATTTCTGGCTTTGGAATCGACGGATACAGCCTTGCTCTTCTTGGGACTAATGATCTTATTTCAATGAAGAAATAAGATCATTCCCCAGATAATTAGTTATTTAGGAAGCCTATTAAAAGCATATCCCAAAATTTTGTAGCAGAGTTTTGCAGCTAAAAAATCACAAGAATGAAGCTGTTTTATCGGCGCCAACTCAACAACGTCTGCCCCAACAATATTTGAAATTTGTGAAGCGGCTTTGATAATTTTCATTGCATCTGACCAGAAAATTCCACCCGGTTCTGGAGTTCCCGTTGCCTGCATCAGGCTTGAATCAAAACCATCCAAATCAAAAGTGATGAATATTGGACGGCCTTTCAAAGGTGCGACAATTTCTTCAATGTTCCAATCTTCACGATCTTTTGCAAAATGCATTTTTATGCGATCGCGATTTGCTTCTAAATATGGAATTTCACTAGCTGAAATATTTCTAATTCCACAAGAAACCAAAGTTGAAATTGGATTGTCCATGACCCTGCGAAGAGCTGCTGCATGAGAATAATGCTCGCCATTATATCCATCTCTCAAATCAGCGTGAGCGTCAAAATGCAAAATTGCTAAATCAGGATATTTTTTGATGAAGGGGCGAATTGATCCTGCGGTGATTGAATGTTCGCCACCCAAAATGAGGGGAAATTTTCCGGCATCGAGAATTGTTTGAGTTATTACTTCCAATTGATCCAAAGCTTTAGGGATCGGATATTCAATATTTGGAGCTTTCAAGGTTGCAACGCCAAATTTGCGGAACACTTCGCACCAATGATCTTCATCAAACATTTCTATCTGTGGGGATGCTTTTATGATGGCTGAAGGACCAGTTCTGGTTCCCGAACCATATGAAACCGAAGCTTCAAGTCCAAATGGAACCACAATAACTTTTGCATCTTTTGGGTCAGATCCTTCCATTGCTTCGCTGCCAAGAAATCCGGATTCTTGGGGAACAAATTCTAATTTTTCAAAATCACTCATTTTACGTTGTGTCATGTTAATAATGTCTAAAAAAGCGACACTATTAACAAGTCAAATTAAAAATCAAGAGCAACATAGCTGGAAGATGGTGTGACGCCAGAAATTCGATCTTTGATGATATCAAAAAAACCTCTTTGAGATTTGACAACCGAATACCATTCTTTCAAAGAATCTCGACCCTGCCAATCAATGTCACCAAAATAATCTAGGGAAGAAATGTGACCTGCAGCAGAAAAATCAGCAATAGAAATTTTGTCTTGCGCTAGATATTTTCTGCCCTCAAGAAGAAATTCTAAATAATTTAGATGGATATTGAGATTGTATTTTGCCAAACGCAAGTTTTCAGGATTTGGATAATTTTGGTTTTGAGCGAAGCGATTAAAAAATCTTTCCTTCAAAATGTGTTTGCTGACCTCATTGTAAAATTTTTCATCAAACCAAATTTGCAATCTTCGAGCCTCCGCTCTTTTGAGTAAAGAATCGCCAAAATAGTTCTGACTGTCATCGTGTTTTTCTTCAATATATTCCGCAATGGCAGAACTGCCAACGATTGTGTGATGATTTTGATTGTCGAGCAAAACCGGAATTGTTCCCATCGTATTCATGGCGATAAATTCTTTTCTTCGATCCCAGAAATTTTCTTTCATTAAATCGAAATTGATTTCTTTTTGGGATAATAAAAATCTAACCTTCTTTGAGAATGGACAAAGAGGGTGATGATAAAGAGTGTACATAAATTTTACTTTTTTTGGATAAATTTTGATTTTAAAATACTAATCTGGTTAATATACTCAAGCACATTTCCTGCTTAAATTCTAATTAAAATTCCACTTGAAACTCTACAATCTTTATTTCCTGCGTAAAATCTTCCTTTCATTTGCTGTGATTCTGGGTGTCTTGATTTTATTAATTTGGTTTTCTAAGGCAATTTCACTGATAAAATACATCACTGAAAGTGGTGTTTCGATTGTAGATTTTTTCAATCTTTTCATCCTAATTTTGCCTCAGTTGCTGCTGATTATCGCCCCGATATCCTTATTCATAGCCGTTCTGGTGGCATACAGCCAAATGATTAGCCATAATGAAATTGTCGTTTTAAAAAATTCTGGTCTGGATAAATTGACTCTAGCAAAACCAGCAATTCTGATCGCAACAATTTGTTGCCTGACATGCTTTTTAGTTTCATTTTTTCTAATGCCTTATGCGAATAAAAAATTGCGCACCATAAGAACGGATTTTCAAACTAATTATGCCAATTTGTTAATTTCACCGGGAATTTTCGAGAATTTAAACAGCCTAACAATCTACGCCAAAAATCGAGATGAAAACAATATGCTCGAAGGAGTCTTGATTTACGACAATCGCAATAACGATCATTCCACCACAATCACCTCAAAATCTGGCAATATTAACCAAAAAGGCTCCGCCATATTGCTTTATCTAACCAGTGGAACGGCTCAGAGATTTTCTCATTTGACCAAAAAATCCACCATATTACATTTTGATAGCTATGTAATTAACCTCAAAGACAGCAATCAAGGAGAAGCCCTTCTAAAATGGAAAGCTAATGAGCGATACATTGACGAGCTTTTGTATCCCGAGAAAAACTCCACCAAGAGAGATTTGCGAGAATATCGCATTGAGATTCACGAGAGAATAACTTACCCACTTCTCTCAATAGTCTTCACTTTGATCGCCTGTGCTTTTGTTCTGAGTGGAAAATTCAAGCGCCATGGCAATGATATTAACAATTTTAAGGCCATTGTTGTGGCAATAATTTTCACCGGTATCTTGATCGGAGGATATGGAGTGGTGGAAAAATCTCCGGATCTCACTCCATTGCTTTATTTAAATATCCTATTTTTTGCGGTGATGAGCTTTGTTATGCTCATTTCAAAAAATAAACCTCTTATTTTTAAGAAAAAAGTTTGGAAATCTAAGAAGAGAACATCTTTGCCTGCGGGCAATGTCTCATCCATCAATTCTAAAAAATGATTATGAAATATCAGAAAATTGGCATCATATCTAGCAACAATAAGCAAGCAATCCTGCGAAAGTCACAATTGGTTAAAAAATACAATTTGGTTGATCTATCTTTAAATCTCAATCAACAACTTTTGCAAATGGACTTAATAATAGCGCTTGGAGGTGACGGTCTAATGCTGCATTTACTACATTTGATTGAAAAAAAACCAGTCCCAGTTTATGGAATCAACTTCGGAACCGTTGGTTTTTTAATGAATTCGGATTGTAAAAAAAACAATTTATTAGAAATTGTGGACAATGCAAAACTAAGTGTCCTAAATCCCCTAAAGATGATCGCCACGGATGCTGACAATAAAAAACACCATCTCTTAGCAATCAACGAAGTATCGCTGATCAGACAAAGCAATCAGGCAACAAAAATTAAAATCACCGTTAATGACAAAACCAGAATTGAAAGCTTGGCAGCTGACGGAGTTTTGGTAGCAACTTCCGCCGGCAGCACGGCATACAACCTTTCGGTTGGAGGTCCAATTATCCCTTTTGCGAGCGACATTGTCGCGCTTACTCCAATCAGTCCTTTTCGCCCCAGACATTGGCATGGTGCTTTGCTGCCAGCAAATTCAAAAATAAAATTCACAATTTTAGATAAAAAAAATCGACCAGTCAGTGCCACAGCTGACTACAATGAGATCAGAAATGTTAAATCAGTTGAAGTTAGGGAAGATAAAACTCGTCAGTTTTCTATTTTATTTGACCCAGATCACTCACTCGAGGAAAGAATTATTCGTGAACAATTTTTGTAAATTGACTAATAAAAATAATTCTCTATATTTTGCCGCCTTTAAAATCTTCTTTCTAAAATAAACACAAATTCATTTACACAATGACTAAATCAGCAAAAGCTCCAGCTACAAAAGCAAAAGATCAAGCAAGTGCAGAATCAACTTCAAAACATCCAGTGCAGCACAAAATCACCTTGACGATGTCCAACAAAGAAAGCATCGAAATTGTCACCACTTGGGGCAAAGAAGGTCAAGTTTTAAAAGCCGATATTGACCCTTTCAATCACCCAGCTTGGCAAGACGGAAACAAAAGTTTCGTTAATCCAAATGATGATAATATGAACAAATTTATCAAAAAATTCGGTGGCTTCAGCGGTATGTAATTCTGATCAACCGATCATTCTATCTTTAGCGGGCTGGGCGCAAAAACCCGGCTCTCTAGAAGCAATTCTCTCTTCCGCCTTCCCCTTCTACAAAATTATCCATTTCGACTACACTCAATTCTCAAGCATGCAAGAATGCTATGACGCGCTTCAAAATCTAAATATAAAACCAAAAATAATTGCCGGATGGAGTCTGGGTGGGCAGATTGCCACCAGGATAATTGCCAAAAAAATCTTCTCCCCCGAATCATTAATTCTATTTTCTGTACCCTTCGAGTTTGTGAAATCACCAAGAATTGCCGCCGCAATGCCAGAATCCAGCTTTGATGTATTTAGAAATAATTTTGTTAAAAATTCTCGTCAGACCTTAGAAAAATTTTCTCTATTGATGATGCTAGGAGACTCCAAAAGAGCCAAAGAGTTAGCCGAAAATCTTTATGTAACACCAGATAATTACCAAAACCTAATTTTCTGGCTTGATGAGTTAGGGCGTTTTTCTTGTCATGATTTGAATTTTGAAAATTTCCCCAGAACCCTAATCATTCATGGTCAAGGTGATGTGGTAGTCAATATTCTGCAAGCCAAGATTTTTTCCGACAAAATCACCAATTCATCTTTAAAAATTCTTGCCAATTGTGGACATTGTCCTCATATTAGCAATTTTTCAGAAGTGCAAAATTTTATTCAACCCGACCTCACCTAAATTTTACAAATGACCGACAATAATAAAAAAGATAAAAACCATCTAAAAGCAGTGGTTATGAACGATCTATCGATTCAAAAAGAAGTTAAAGGCAACGATCATGATTGGGTCACCAAAGCTGAAACCCTATGTGAAGCCTTGCCCTACATGAAAAGATTTGCTGGCGAAACTTTCGTCATCAAATTCGGCGGCAGCGCCATGAATGATGAAAATATCAAAAAATTCGCTGAAGATGTTGTCCTTCTAAAACAAGTTGGAATCAATCCAGTCATTGTTCACGGCGGCGGCCCACAAATTGGCGCCATGCTAAAAAGATTAAACATTCAAACCTCCTTCGTTGATGGACTACGAGTCACAGACGCCCAAACAGTCGATATTGTTGAAATGGTTCTTTGTGGATCAATCAACAAAAACATCGTCAGCCACATCAATCGCGCCGGCGGTTCAGCAGTTGGGCTTTCTGGAAAAGACGGCAACATGATAACTGCCAGAAAACTCAGCAGAACCAAAAAAGATCCAGATTCAAACATTGAAAAAATCCTCAATCTCGGCTTCGTTGGTGAACCTTCCTATGTCGACCCTGAAATCTTAAATGGCTTTGAAAATTCTGAAATAATCCCAGTAATCGCTCCAATCGGAGTCGGAGAAAATGGAGAAACCTACAACATCAACGCCGACACCGCCGCCGGCGCAATCGCATCCGCACTCAATGCCGCCAAACTAATAATATTAAGCGACGTTGACGGAGTCTTGCTTCCAAACAAAGAACTGATAAGTCACCTAAGCGTGGCAACCGCCAGAAAATTAATCAAAGACGGAGTCATCACAGGTGGAATGATTCCAAAAGTAGAAACCTGCATCAGTGCCCTAGAAAGCGAGGTCGAATTCGCCCACATCCTCAACGGTTCGGTCGACCATATCCTCCTAATGGAAATATTTACCGAGTCCGGCGCAGGAACAATGATCTTTTACGCATAGATTTCTTGCAAAATCATTTTTTGTTCCTATCATCAAAACTCTTTTTTGGCGGCGGGATATTTTATTCCCCCCAAAAATTT
This sequence comes from Rickettsiales bacterium, assembly GCA_047627215.1. Classification (GTDB taxonomy): domain Bacteria; phylum Pseudomonadota; class Alphaproteobacteria; order Rickettsiales; family UBA1997; genus JAJTCH01. Next base: position 6,102 of record JBLHTM010000065.1, read on the forward strand.
GTTTTTTATTCGACGGAGAAATGGCCGAGTGGCCGAAGGCGCTTTCCTGCTAAGAAAGTATACGGGTGACTGTATCGAGGGTTCGAATCCCTCTTTCTCCGCCAGAACATAAGATTTTCTGTCTACCAACTTCTCACAAAATCAATATCTTTGACATCTTCCCCGAGGGATTTGAACCCGACAGAGGGTTCGACAAAAAGCTTTAATTTTTCTTAATGAAGCGCAGCTGAATTTAGAAAAATAAGCGTTTGCAAGAGAGCGAAAGCGAAAGCTATCCCTCTTTCTCCGCCAGAACATAAGATTTTCTGTCTACCAACTTCTCACAAAATCAATATCTTTGACATCTTCCCCGAGGGATTTGAACCCGACAGAGGGTTCGACAAATTTCGTCACGCAGCTTAATGACGCGCAGCGGAATTTAGCGAAGTAGAAATTTGCCAGAGAGCGCAGCGAACGCCATCCCTACGTTCCTCACCATTAAATAGTAATTCTTTGCTTTGACCTGTTTTAAAACCCGATACCAAACCCCTCTTCCCTCACCAATACGATCCACAGCCCAGGCACAAAATCTAACACCACTAAGAGTGGAATGAATTTAATAAGTTATGAATTCTTCCCTACGGCCAAATCAGGAAACTGGGAGCGTGTATCTTATGGCGAAGAATCTGATTTTTACTTGATTTTCACTATGAGCTCTAACAGCAAGAAAGCTTATGATCATTCA
>JBLHTM010000066.1:0-6662 GCA_047627215.1 Rickettsiales bacterium
TCTGTGGCAATGGCGCTAGGATTTATTTGGCTTTCAATCTCAGTGCTTTTGGTGTTGTAAATTTGGGCGGCGAATTGTTTTTGGAGCTCTTCTAATTTCATATTTTTGCGATGATTTTTTGCGCCTTTGCAGCCTCATCCATCAAAACTTTGAAATCAGGAATGTCTTGATCCCATTCAATCAGCGTTGGAACATGGGTGAATTTTTTGGCAGCAATTTCATACAAATCCCAAACCGGATCACAAACAAAATCATTGTGAGTGTCGACTAAAATTTGTCCGCCATCGACTTTTCGAACCGAATGTCCTGCCAAATGCATTTCACCAACAATTCCGGGGTTGAGACCAGTTAAATATTTGTGCGCGGAAAAATTGTTATTTTGAGAGCCAACATAAATATTGTTGAGATCGAGGAGGATTTTGCAGCCAGATTTTTGCGCAACCTGATTGATGAATTCATGTTCAGGAATTTTGGAGTTTTTAAAACTCAAATATGTTGATGGGTTTTCAAGCAAGATTTCTCTTTTTAGGAAATCTTGGGTTTGGCAAATATTGTTTGTTAGAATTTCTAGCGATTCTTGTGTGTAGGGAATTGGCAGCAAGTCATTGAGAACTTGATCTTCAACATTGCTCCAAGAAATATGGTCGGAGACTAAAAATGGTTCGGTTTTGGAGATTAGGTTTTTTAGGCTTTGCAGATGTTTTTGATTTACCCTTGAAGCTGATCCTAGTGAAAGACCGACGCCATGAAGGCTTAATGGGTAGTTTTCACGAATTTTGGTAATGAAATTTAAAGCGGGACCACCTTTGCTGAAAAAATTTTCGCTGTGAACCTCAAGCCAAGAAACTGCCGGCTTTTCGGCTAAAACATATTCGTGATGAGGGTGACGAAGACCAACCCCGACAGCATTTGCCGAGGCTGGACTTTGTTTAGAATATTTCACTACAAGAATGAATTATTTGTTACCTTTGCAACCGTTAGCGGAACATGAATGAGTAGCTTCTTTTTTAGCGGAACAAGTGTTTTTTCCTTTGCAAGAATTGGCGTCTTTTTTAGCTTTGCAACCACTAGCAGAACATTTGTGAGCAGCGTCTTTGCTCATCATTGAACATCCGCCAACTAAAGTTAGACCAATAATACCGGTAGCAACAGATTTTAAGAAAGTTTTTTTCATGTTAGATAAAAATTTAAGATTAAATGACCGCGAATGCGAACTAACTATTCTCATTAAAAACAATAAAGAATAAACAGAAATTTATTTTTATTGCTTCTAAAGAAAAGTTACTGCCCCTAGGGGCAGTAACTTTTTAAAATTAAACGAGCCAATAAGAATTTGAAGTTTTAATTGGCTCTTTTTCAAAATGAGTGGGCAAATGTAATTATTCTATGAGATTTTATGAAACCAGCATTCACAGCAGTCAATTTTTCTGAAGTATCAAAAATTTCCATGTCATTTTTGGATTGAGGCGTAAAAGGTTCTAAAGTGGGTTTGTAGGGGCGGATTGCATCCGCCCTTTTGATTTGGGCGGATGCAATCCGCCCCTACAAGAAAATCCGAAAAAAAATATTAACACTCGGTGTTGATCGTATTTTGAGACGAGATGAATTACCTCTCTGTGATGTGGGAAAGTGTCGGGTGTAAACTTCAGGCGATTTTAAGAATCTGGATCAGGACAGCGAAGCTAACTCAATCTACGAAGAATTTCCTCTCGGTCGATCAGATTCAATAAGTTTTTAAGTTCTGGGCCATGTTCTTCTCCGCTGATTGCCAGGCGAATTGGCATGAATAATTCCTTTCCTTTGCGAGATGTTCCTTGTTTGATGTTTCCAAGCCAAATTGACCACGAATTTTCTTGGGCGGTATCTTCTGGCAAGCAATTGGCGGCCATTTCCAAAAACTCCAAATCTTCTTTTTTGTGATCATGTTTGAAAGGTTTTTGGCAAATTTCTATCCATTTTTTTATGTCACCAATGACATTTAAATTAGACCTTAATTTATCCCAAGAGGATTGATCGACGCCGAAGATTTCATTTTCTTCCAATCTTTTTTGGGCAATTTCAAATGGTAGGATTTTAAGCAATTTTTGATTAATGATGACAAGTTCTTCCAAATCGTAATTTGTGGAGGATTTGCTGAATTTTTTGAGATCAAAATTGTCGATCAATTTTTCTAAATCGTCGAAAATATTGATATTTCCAGATGATCCGATCTGCGCCAAGAAATTGACGATTGCCAAAGGTTCAAGGCCATCTTCTCTTAAAGTTTTGATATCAAAACCGCCAATTCTTTTGGAAATTTTTCCATCTTGAGCCTTGATCAAAGCGAGGTGAGAAAATTCAGGTATCTTGCCATTTAAAGCCTCAAAAATTTGAATTTGAACCGCAGTGTTGGTGATGTGATCTTCGCCGCGAATGACGTCGGTGATCTTCATGTCAATATCGTCGATCACTGAGCAAAAGGTGTAGGTGGGAATTCCGCCAGCGCGAACCAAAACCGGATCAGAAAAGCTGCGCCCCGGATAGGTAATTTTCCCTTTGACTTTGTCGTTCCAAGAAACCGGCTTGTCTTCTAGCAAAAATCGGTAATAAGGCTCGATTCCTTGTTTTTGGTAATTTTCTTTTTGATCATGAGTGAGATTTAAAGCTGCTCGATCGTAAAGCGGTGGAATTCCAGAGGCAATTTGCGCCTTTCTTTGCAATTTCAAATCATCGTCGCTTTCAAAACATTCATAGAGTTTTCCGCTAGCAATCAGCTGCTTTTTAGCCTCCTCGTAACGTTCTAGTTTATCAGATTGTTTGCAAAGTGAAGAATGCTGCAATCCTAGCCAAGCCATGTCTTGCAAAATTCCAGCTCGATATTCATCGGTGGTTCTTGCAGAATCAGTGTCGTCGAGACGTAAAATAAATTCCCCACCAGTTTTTTTGGCAAAAAGATAATTAATGATGGCAGTTCTAATGTTTCCAACATGAAGAAATCCGGTTGGAGATGGTGCAAAGCGACAAATAGTCATTTTTTCTAATATTTAATTACAATGCGATCGAAGATCGCTGGGGTTCCCCGTAAAACGGGGCGGAACCAATGTTCCGTTCTTAAAAAAATAAACTAGATCGAAGATCGCTGGGGTTCCCCGTAAAACGGGGCGGAACCAATGTTCCGTTCTTAAAAAAATAAACTAGATCGAAGATCGCTGGGGTTCCCCGTAAAACGGGGCGGAACCAATGTTCCGTTCTTAAAAAAATAAACTAGATCGAAGATCGCTGGGGTTCCCCGTAAAACGGGGCGGAACCAATGTTCCGTTCTTTACAAAACTACTTCTTCCCGCAGAAAACCCGCGTATTGCAGATTATGTCGTGAAGGGCGGTTTTTTCTTTTGTAAAAGCAACCATTAAAAATCCAAAAGGAAGCAGAATTGTCAATATGACTCGCGCAATAGCTTGATTTAGGGATAGTTTTTTACCATCAATAGTTGCGATGTAGATATTCATTATTCTTTTTCCAATAGTGGCTTGTTTTTTTGATATTACGAAATGCACAGAATAGCCAATTGCGATGACAAGGCTAACAAAATCAAGAATTCTTTTGTTCCAATCGTCTTTGGGAGGGGCTTCGTCCATCATTTTTTGCGCCAATTCGGATAAATCAGAAAAATCGATGCCGATTAAATAAAGTATCACGATTAAAAATGGCAGTGTAATTAGTGAATCAAGAAGTGAGGCTTTTGTTCTTGCCCAAAAACCGGCATAAATTTGATTATCTGAATTGTTGAAATTTAACATTATTTTTTTCCATAAAAAACTCTCGTTCCGCAAATCAGATCTGGTAAAGAGATTTTGTGTTTTGTAAAAACAATCATGAGCAAGCTGATTACTAAAAATGCTAACGATCCAACAGCCAAAATGATGTAGAATAGGCTATTTTCTGAGGATGAATCAATAATCATCCAGATGATTATTGGCATGATTATTGGCAAATAATTGGTTGAAAATCTAATAATCGACCAAACAAGAAGAGTTTTTCTTCCTGCTTCATCGCCCACATAGATTGACATTGTTTTTTGCCCCATAGTTGCTTGGTGGCCTGATGAAATAAAGAAAATTACGTAGAGCGCAAAAAATACAAAACACAATATGTTTACATTTGTGTTTTTTCCGGAAAAGACAAGTTCGGTCAAGCCAATTATGTTGTGATGAATTTGGATTCCGGTGGTTGCAAAAACCGCAAAATAGATTATTGCAATCGTCGGTGCGATCAATATTAGAGAGCCAACCAAAGAAAAAACCTCAACTATGTGAGAGAAAAACCTGACCCAAAATCCAGCGTAGATTTTGTTAGATATTTTATCTTCAAAGATGCTTTTTGTTAATTTTGAATTATTTAATGTCATTATTTTTTTCCGTAAAAAACTCGAGTGTCACAAAAATAATCGTGTGGAGTGAGATTTTCTCTGTTCAAAATGATGGTTAATAGGCTGATTCCGCATATCAAACAAGAAATAAATAAGAATACAAATCTTTTGAAGGAGGCTGTAAAAGGAATTCTATTCTGGTTTTCATCGCCAATGTAAATGCACATGATTCTTTGGCCAAAAGTTGCCTGCAATTTGGAAGAGATGAGGTAAATTGTGTAAATCCCATAAAGTAAAACCAAGGGAGATTTTAAGAGTATTATTTCTGGTAGATTAATGAAGCTGCGGTTAATTAATTCAATAGTCAAAGCTATTAACACAAAAAAGAAAATATCTAGAATAATCGCAAAAGTCCTGACCCAAAATCCGGCCGGATGAAATTGTTCAAAAAATGATGGAAGATGTTCGTTTTCGTTCATTATTTTAAGGATATTATGGAAATTTTAGCGGCTTTGTGAGGGTGTTTAATGAATGGTATTTTGAAGTAAGAAGATCATTTTGCAACTTAAAACAGTGTATTAAATTCTAAAGGATAATTTTGTCGAGTTTTAATAGGCATAGTTTTGATGCTTATTTGTCTGAAAACTGTTTGAAAAATGGTAGTCACATCAGTTTAATTTATTACCTAGATAAAGGTTGGTGCATCACTTTAATATGAGCCAAGTTTTTCTTGCACTTATGGCAACCATACATAGAATCTGCGCCCTAATTTTTTCTCTAAATAAAACAATCAAAAACCGATGACTAACCTTCCTTCAAACCTTGTCAATTCTGATTCTACCAATAGAGAAATCATTCCTGTTGCCATTGAAGTTGAAATGAAAAAGTCCTATTTGGACTATGCAATGAGTGTTATTGTTGCTCGTGCGATTCCTGATGTTTGTGATGGTTTGAAACCAGTTCATCGCCGTATTCTTTATGTCATGCATGAAGGACATTACGATTACAACAAAGCCTTCAAAAAATCCGCCAGAATTGTCGGTGAAGTAATGGGTAAATATCACCCTCATGGTGACTCTGCGATCTATGAATCTTTGGTTCGAATGGCACAAGATTTTTCACTTCGCGTTCCACTTATTGACGGACAAGGAAACTTTGGTTCAATCGATGATGATCCGGCGGCTGCAATGCGTTACACTGAGTCTCGTTTGCAAAAAGTTGCTCACACCATGCTTGAAGATCTTGACAAAGATACTGTCGATTTCGTTCCCAACTATGATGGTTCTGAAAGCGAGCCAAAAATCATGCCTGCCAAATTCCCCAACCTTTTAGTTAATGGTTCTGGTGGTATTGCGGTTGGCATGGCTACTAACATTCCTCCTCACAATCTTGGTGAAACCATCGATGGCTGTTTGGCATACATCGAAAATAATGACATCACGATTGAAGAGATGATTAAAATCATCCCAGGTCCTGACTTTCCAACTGGCGGAATCATCTTGGGTCGCGCAGGATATGACTCAGCTGCAAAAACTGGTCGCGGATCAGTGATCATGCGTGGTAAGCACAAAATCGAACAGTTGAAAGCTGGCAAAGTTGCTATTGTTATTACTGAAATTCCTTATCAAGTTAACAAAGCCAAATTAGTTGAAAAAATAGCTGAGCTAGTTAAAGAAAAAAGAATTGAAGGAATCACCGATCTTCGTGACGAATCTGACCGTGAAGGAATTCGCGTGGTTATCGAACTTCGTAGAGACGTGATGGATGAAGTCATCATCAACCAGCTCTACAGCTACACTCCACTTCAATCAAGCTTTGGTGTCAATATGCTTGCTTTGAACCATGGCCGTCCAGAACTTTTGAACTTGCTAAAAGTCATCAGACTTTTCACCAATTTCAGAGAAACGATTGTGGCTCGACGCACCAATTTCTTGCTCAACAAAGCTCGTGACAAAACTCATATTTTGATCGGCCTTGCTGTTGCAGTTGCCAATATCGATGAGATTGTTGAATTGATCAAAGGATCTCCTGACGCAGCTTCAGCCAAAGAAAAATTGCTTGCTAAAAGCTGGCCTTCTTCAACAGTTGAAGCCATCATCGGATTGGTTCAAGACAAAGGAAATATCATCAAAGATGGTAAATTCTATTTCACCGATATTCAGGCTAAAGCAATTCTTGATATGAGACTTGCTAGATTGACCGGTTTGGAGGCGAGCAAAATCGATGAAGAACTGAGAAAACTTGCCGTCGAAATTTCTGAATATCTATCAATTCTAGGTGATCGTGAAAAATTGATGCAAATCGTCAAAGACGAGC
>JBLHTM010000067.1:0-6649 GCA_047627215.1 Rickettsiales bacterium
ATCTCTAATTCCCGACATTTTATCTTCAAAAATATTTCTTTCGTCAATTCCAGCTTTTAGCAAAGCGTCTTTTTGAAGATCAGTATTTTGTCTGTCAGTTTCAGATGAAACTCGCATATATCCGATGAGCATTTTGATAATTTTTTTAGAGGTTTTGGGTTTGTGAATTTTGGAAAAGAAGCATTTTGACAGCAAAATTCTTAAAATATACGATAATCATCGAAATATGATGTTTTCGCACGATTCACTTTCCGCAAGTGTTTTTCGTGGAAAATATTGGGGGAAATTTGGAGGGAATTGATCTAGTTTAATTTCTTACGGAAATCATTTGATTGTCAGAAACAAAATTCTGAGTTATGAGTTATTATCTTTAAAACTTCATTTTGATAGTTTTTTTATTATTTATTGGTCAATCTTATCGAAAATATATCAATAAATACTTCTAAAAAAAACCTAACGAGCAATAAACTACGTTTAGTTGGTAATTGCTTCAATTCAAGTACCAGAAACCACTCTATAAAATATCAGGGTCCGTTTGGACGATATGCGCCACAAAACCCAACTACCCCCCAAACAGTAGTTTAAAGCATTCGTGGTAATTGAAAATTTTTAACAAAGTTTTAATCTTCCTTTTCTCATCATCTGATAAATCTTTTTCCAATAAAAATTGAGCTTGGCGATGAGCTATTTTTACCAAATCTAGATCAGAATTCAAATTGGCTATTTTATATTCCGCAAGACCACTTTGTCTGGTGCCAATCATTTGGCCACTGCCACGCAACTTCAAATCTTCTTCAGCAATAAAAAATCCGTCAGTACTATTTTTCATTATCGATAGTCTTTTTTTACCATTTTCTCCTAATTTTCTGCCATAAAGTAAGATACAAAAAGATTGTTTTTCACCCCTTCCCACCCTGCCCCGAAGTTGGTGAAGAGCTGAAAGTCCGAAGTTTTCTGGATTCTCAATAATAATTACTGTCGCATCAGAAACGTCAATTCCAACTTCAATCACAGTTGTTGCCACAAGGATTTGAGTGTTGCCAGAAATAAAATTATTCATTATCTGATCTTTCTCTTTTTCCTTCATTTTTCCGTGGATAAGATCAACTTTTTCTTTTCCGAAAAGTTTTTCAAATTGAGTGAAACGATCAGTAACATTATTTAACCCGCCTTCTGGCTGAGGATTTTCTTCTGATTCTTCAATCAATGGACAAATCCAATATATTTTTTCGCCTTTTTCAACCGACCTAGATATTGCCTCCAAAACCCCATCTTCTTTGCTCTGGGAAATAACTCTCGTGTCTATTGGCAGACGGTTTTTAGGCTTTTCATTCAAAGATGAAATATCCATATCACCATAAAAAGTCATCATCAAGCTGCGAGGAATTGGTGTTGCGCTCATTAAAAGCACGTCAACTTGATCACCCTTCTTGGCCAATTTCATTCTTTGAACCACACCAAAACGGTGTTGTTCATCGATGATTGCAATTGCCAGATCTTTGAAAATAACATCTGGCTCGATCAATGAATGAGTTCCGATTAGAATGTCGATTTCTCCACTAGCTAAATCATCGAGGATTTTTTGTTTGTTCTTTTTGGTGGTTTTAGAAGTGAGTAGTGCAATTTTTATGCCTATTTCTTTGGCAATTTTTTCAAAACTTCGATAATGCTGAAAAGCAAGCAAAGTTATTGGGCACAAAATCGCAGCCTGTTTTTTGTTTTCCACAACCAGAAGCATTGCCAAAAAAGCAACAATTGTTTTTCCGCTTCCAACATCCCCTTGCAAAAGACGAAGCATTCTTTTGTTTGAAGTTAGGTCTTTATCAATTTGATTTAACACATCTTTTTGCCCAGAAGTCAGATCAAAAGGAAGTGAAAAAACTAGCTTCTGACGCAAAATATCACCAAATTCTAAAGTGCGACCATTTTTGTTTTTTAGATATTTTCTGGCGATTTGCCCGGCAATTTGACCTGCCAAAATCTCGTCAAAAGCAAGTCTTCGCCTTATTTGCGGCAAAATATTGTCTGAATTGTGAACAGAAAAAATAGATTCTTTCCAACTACTCCAATTCTCTTTTTTCATCAAATCCTGATCAATCCATTCTTGATTCTCAGGAAAATTTTTCAAACAAGCTAAAGCACTAAAGATCTTTCCGCGCAAGAATTTCTGACTAAAGGCTCCAATTGAGGGATAGATTATTTCATTTTTGGGGATTTTATCGATATGATCGGCGCTAAAAACATAATCCGGGTGACTCATTTGCAATTCGTCACCAAATTTTTCCACAACACCACTAACTACAATTTTGGCATTAATTGGAAAATTTCTTTCGATGTAATTTGGAAAAGTTTTGAAGAAAACTAAATTCAAATATCCAGATGGAGTGTAGCAGCGAATTTTCAGAGGACCGCGATTATTGGCCGGCTTGATGTGCGATTCAACAATAACTTTGGCAATGATAAGATCCTTACTTTGAACCTCGTGAAGATTTGGTAGGAATTTTTTTGGGTGAGAATGTGAAGGAAAGTGATGCAAAATATCAACGACTCGCTTCCCTCCGACCAATCGGGACAAAAAACCGGATAATTTATCTCCCACTCCAGAAAGGCTGGAAATGGGGAGGAATATTTTTTCCGATAATTTTTGCTCCGGTGGATTCTTCATTTTTTGGTGATTTGAGACTAAAAATCTAGAAAATAATATCTAAAATATCAAGAGGTCCACAACCACTCAAGATCAAAGATGTAAATAAAATAATTAACGTGTTTTTAATGTTTTTCATGATTATTAAATATTAAGTTTTAAAGATTTTTTAGCATTTTATGGCGCAAAATAGCGGGAATTAGTGCTAAAATAGACAAAGAAACGGCAATTAGCCAAAATCCCGCAGAACTGTTATCCATGGGAATTCCACCAACATTCATTCCAAAAAGACCAGTAATGAAAGTTAGTGGCATAAAAATTGCCGTCAAAACTGAAATAAGGTACATATTTTTATTCAACTTTCTGCTGATCGCATTTGCCATTTCATCATGAACAACATGGGCACGCTCCTTGATTTCGTCTAAATCTTCCACATAACGAGAGATATTCTCAAAATTTTCCTGAAAATGCCTTTTGTCAGCATCACAAATCCAACTTTGACGACAATTCTTTAAACTATTAATGACATCTCTTTGTGGAGCCATGTGTCTTTTTAAAGTAATTGCTTGCCTTTTGACCGTGATAACATCTTCACGAAGATTTTCATCAAAAATTTTATCTAAAATTTTATCCTCGACCTTATCCGTTATGTCGGTAAGACCGTCAATAATTGGCTCTATGTGATCAGCAAGATCGTAGCAAAAATCAGCAATGAATTCTCCAGAACTAGCAAAATAGGCTCCTGCTTTGACTTTCTTGGCCATGTCATTGATGGCTTTGATATTTCTTTTTTGAGCGGTAATGATCCTTTTATCATCAACCCAAATACGCACTGAAACCATATCCTCTGGCTCGGCATTCTTATTGAGATTAACTCCACGTAAAATGATCATGGATCCAGTTTTGTATTCAACTAATCTCGGTCTAGTGTCTTCGGCAAGCAATGCATCGATGATGATCTCATCCAAATAGCCAACCTCTTCCTTTAGCCAATCTTCAGATTTTGGATTATTAACATCCAAATGCACCCAGCACAAATTGTCGTTTTTGAGTTCGGCAGAAACTTCATCAACCTTCAATTCTGATGATTTTTCATTTTTAAAGCTAAAAGCTGATAAAATATGTGACCTTGCCATTTTGTTGATTATTTAGATTTATTAAAAAATGGATTCTTCGATCTAAAGTGAGATCAATTTGTTTTGGTGAAGAAAGTTAAGCAAAGGTAAAACATTCATTCCAACGATTGAATTATCCGCTCCTTGAACTTTCTCAAATAAATGCTTTCCAAAGGATTCAAATTTGTAACTTCCCGCACAGCCCCAAGATTGATCGAGATCAACATAGGTTTCAATTTCTTGATTGCTTAAATTTCTAACTGTTAATTTTGCCTTACTGGAGTTTTTAAATAGAAGTTTTGATCCTTGATAGAGACAAACGGCATTATTTTGAATGTGAGTTTCACCTTCTAGAAGAGCCAATTGGTTGATGGCATCTTGGCGATCTTTTGATTTATCGATCGATATTCCGGCGAGTTCACAAATTTGATCAGAGCCAATAGTCAGGGCACTTGGATTTGAAATACTAACTGATAAAGCTTTTTGTTTTGCCAAATACATTGCTTGCACCGCAATGCTTAAATTTTGAATTGATGGCTTGGCAGCTTCTTCATCAAAATCTGGGCTGATGATTTGAAATTTCAAACCCAGATCTTCAAGAATTTGCTTTCTCGCCCTTGAAGATGACGCGAGAATAATTTGGCAATTTTGTTTAATTTTATTAGACATTTTTTTTAAGAAATGTTGATCAGCTTGAAAAAATTGTTTTTCATATCCGCGTTACTTTTAAACTCACCAATCATTGCAGTCGTGATGGTTGTTGTTCCTGGTTTGTGAATTCCACGAGTTGTCATGCATTGGTGCTCAGCGTCGATGTAGACCGCAACACCTTTTGGAGCTAAAGATTCTTGCAAAGCGTTGGCAATTTGCGAAGTCATGGTTTCTTGAGTTTGAAGTCTTTTGGAAAAAACATCTAAAATTCTGGCTATTTTACTAATACCGACAACTTTCTTATCTGGCAAATAGGCGATGTGAGCCGTTCCGATAAAAGGAGCGATGTGATGTTCACAGTGAGATTCAAAACGCATGTTTTTAAGCAAAACAATATCGTCGTAACCTTCAATTTCTTCAAAAGTTTTTCCCAAAATTTTTGCTGTATCAACTCCGTAGCCAGAGAAAAATTCTCCATATGCTTTGACGACTCTTTTTGGAGTGTCTTTCAAGCCTTCACGATCCGGATTATCTCCTGCCCATGCAAGTAATGTTCTAACGGCTTGCATCGCCTCTTCTTGAGTTGGTTTATTGATTTTATCTGACATGATTAATTTTATTAATTAGGTGGAAAATAAAGCGGCGTAATTTAGCTAAAGGCGGGTTAAAAAACAAGAAAATATCTTGCAAAGCCAATTTCTACTTTTATAGTTTTCGCGCCTGATGGTTTGCCTCTTGGTGATCATTATTATTTCCCTTGGCAATTATTGCCAAACAAACCTTTAATTTAAAAATATCTATGAAACTTACCACTATTAGAAATTTTCTAGCCTTAGCTCTTGTTGCAATTTTTGTAAATCTAGGAACAGCACAAGCCCAAAATATTGCAGTTGTTGATCTTGAAACTGTCTTGAAAAGCTCAAAAGCGATGAAAGACGCTCAAAGCAAAATCAGCAAAAAACAGTCTAAATTTCAAAAAGAAATCGACAAAGAACAAGAATCTTTAGAAAAAGAAAATAAAAAAATCGAATCTAAAAAATCTACTTTATCTGACAAGGCTTTTGAAAAAGAACAAAAAGAATTCACTAAAAAAGTTGAAAAATTGAAAAAACTTGTTGATTCCAGACAAGCGGAATTGAAAAAATCTTCCATGAAAGTGATCGAAAAAATCAATGACAAAGTTAAAGAATCAGTTGAAGAAATCAGAATTGAAAAAGAACTTGATCTCATCATCGCCTCTTCAAGCACCGTTTTCTACAAAGAAGAATTAGACATTTCTTCTGATGTTGTGAAGTTGCTTAACAATAAAATCTCCAAAGTAAAAATTAAATAAATTTTAGTTGTAAGTAGTTCAAGTTGTAAGTCGTAAGTCAAAAAGACCGTAACTACTTACAACTTGCAACTTACCACTTACAACTAAAATGTTCATCCATCTTCGAAATCACAGTAACTATTCCCTCTGCAACGGCGCCATCATGGTTATGGACCTTGTTGAATTGGCTAAGGAAAACAAAATGCCTGCAGCTGGAATTTGTGATAATGGGAATCTTTTTGGCGCTTTAGAATTTTCTAGTGCTTGTAAAAAATCTGCAATTCAGCCCATCATCGCTTGTGAGATTCTCATTGATTTGAGTGAAGAAAAAAATCACAAAATATCCCATCTTGATCACATAAATTCTTTTAAAAAAATCGTTCTCATTGCCAAAAATGAACAAGGCTATTTGAACCTTATGGCGCTTGTCAGTGACAGCTTTACGACAAAAAGAGACAATCTTCCTGAGCACATCAATTTTGAAAAACTAATTTCAAGAAAAGAAGGGATCATCGTTCTTTCTGGGGGATTTGAAGGATTTTTATCAAGCGCAGTTTTTGCAAACCAAGACAAAAAAGCCGAAGAATTGGCACTAAAATTTAAAAAATTATTCGAACAAGATTTTTACATTGAAATTTCTCGCCACAAAAATTTGGATGAAAATAAGATTGAAAAAAGACTCATCGACCTCGCCTACAAAACCAACATTCCACTAGTTGCCACCAACGACAATTATTTCCCCGATCCTGACATGTTTGAAGCGCAAGACATTTTGTCGTGCATTGGAACCGGCAGATATTTCACTGAAAATAACAGAAAAAAACTAACTCCAGAGCATTATTTTAAAAGCTCCGCACAGATGGAAGAATTATTCTCCGATTTGCCAGAAGCAATAGAAAACACCGTCAATATTGCCAAAAAATGTGC
>JBLHTM010000068.1:0-6482 GCA_047627215.1 Rickettsiales bacterium
ACATTGCAGCAATTGCCTGCTACGAGGATGATGATGCGACAATTTCTGCCATTATTGGCGGAAAATTACGGGAGTTAAAATTCAACTTTAACAATGAGATTGTTCAGATATTGCTGGAAAGATTCGGAAAAAATCGCCAAATAATCCTCAATGAGATTGAAAAGTTAGATCTATTCATGGCAAGTGATCGCAATCTAACCATTGAAGCCTTGCAAGAAAACATCGCTGATTTGGCGGAAGTTTCCGCTTTTGGTTTGGTAGAAGAGTTCGCCAGCCGCAATCTTTCAAAATCAATTTTCTATCTTGACAAACTCTACGTTGAAAAAACCTCACCAATCATGGTTTTGCGATTATTAAGCAATTATTTTAACAAGCTTCTTCTGGTCAAAAGCAATGTTGCCAATGGCAGCAATCTCGATTTTGAAATGAAAATTCAAAATATCTTTTTCAAACAACAGCCAATTTTTAAAAGACATTTAAATATTTGGAGTCCAAAGGCAATTTCTAGCCTACTCATCAAACTGCAAGAGCTGGAAATCAAATGTAAAAACAATAATTTTAATGGCGAATTATTGCTTGGCGCCTTCATTAATTTTGTATTGATGAAAAAATCTTCTTAAAGAATTTATTGCAATCAAACCGCCCTTCTCTTGAAGTGAGGTTTTTCTACGAACTATTCTTCCTTGATTTTTATGCAATAATATTGCATAAAAATTGTCTTCCCGCCCTTGACGAAAGGATCTCGCGAGTAAGGATGTATTTTACAAAATAAAATAATTAACAATCAAAGAAATGACAAAAACAAACAAAAACACAGAACTAGGAAATCTTCCAAATTGGGATTTAACGGATTTTTATTCCGGAATTTCTGATAAAGAAATAACCAAAGATTTCGCGGATGCTAAAAAATTAGCGGATAAATTTAAAACTCAATATCAAGGTAATTTAGGCAAAATATCAGCTTCATATTTTGCTAAAAGCATCAAAGAATATGAGAAAATTTCAGAGATTTTGGGCAAAATTTCTAGCTTCGCTTATTTGAATTACACCACCAATCTCAATAACCAAAAAGATGCGGCATTTTATCAAGATTCATCGGAAAGAATTAATGACATTTACAGCTTGTTGGTATTTTTTGATCTTGAGATCAACCAAATTGATGACAAAGCATTGGAAGATCTGATCAAGCAGAATAAAGATTTACAAAGATATCGACCTTATTTGCGCGATGTGAGGGTTTTCAAAAAATATCAATTGAGTGAAGATCTGGAAAAATTATTACTCGACAAATCCGCAACAGGAGCTTCGTCTTGGAGTCGTTTGTTTGATGAAACCATCGACAATTTGGAATTTCCATTGGATGGAGAGAAGCTAAATTCTTCGAAAATTTTTGATTTGATGTCAAATCCTAATGAGGAAATCAGAAAAAAAGCCGCCAAATCCATTGGCGAAACCTTAAAATCAAACAGCAGGCTTCTCGCCTACATCACCAATATTTTAGCCAAAGACAAAGATATTTCCGACAAATGGCGCGGCTTTAAAAGCCCTATTTCGAGCCGAAATTTGAGCAATTTCATTGAAGATGAAGTTGTCGACTCTCTGATTGAAACCGTCAAAAAGAACTATCCAGCCATTTCTCACCGCTATTACAAAATCAAGGCCAAGATTTTGGGCAAGGAAAAAATGAATTACTGGGATCGCAATGCTCCAATTTCTGAAGCTGACGACCAAAGAATATCTTGGAATGATGCCAAAGAAATCGTCTCAACCGCCTACAATTCTTTCTCACCAAAACTTGCAGAAGTTGGACAAAAATTCTTTGACAATAATTGGATTGACGTTCCCGCTAAAGACGGTAAAAATTCTGGTGCTTTTGCCCATCCTTGCGTGCCATCGATCCATCCTTATTTGATGCTCAACTACCAAGGTAAAGTCCGCGATGTCATGACTTTGGCTCATGAGCTGGGTCACGGCGTTCATCAGGTTTTGGCAGGGAAACAGGGAAATTTAATGGCTGGAACTCCACTAACTTTGGCAGAAACTGCTTCAGTTTTTGGCGAACAATTGACCTTCCAAGAAATCCTTAAGCGCCAAACAGATCCACAAAAACGCAAATTAATCATTGCCGGAAAAGTTGAGGACATGATCAACACTGTGATTCGTCAAATCGCCTTTTTAGATTTTGAAAGAAAAATTCACAATGCTCGAAAAGAAGGGGAAATTTCCCTCGACCAGATCAATGAATTTTGGATGGAAGTTCAGCATGAAAGCCTTGGCGACATTTTCACTTTTGACGATGAATACAAATATTACTGGTCCTACATTCCTCATTTCATTCATTCGCCATTCTACGTTTATTCCTACGCCTTTGGTGATTGCTTGGTCAATTCACTTTATGGGGTCTTTAAAAATGCTAAAGAGAACAACTTTGAAGATTTTGAGGGAAAATATTTAACCATGCTAGAAGCTGGAGGAACCTTGCATCACAAAGATTTGCTCGCTCCATTTGGACTTGACGCCAGCAAGGCAGATTTTTGGCAGAAAGGTTTGGATGTGATTATTTCCTACATTGATGAGCTTGAAAAATAATTTCCTAACAAACGCGCTACCGGTAGCGCGTTTGTTAGAGAAAACTTAATAAATGAAAAAAATGAAAATTCTCGCCTTCGACACAACCAATCAAACACTCTCAGTGGCAATTCTCTTTGATGGAGAAATTGCTGCGCAAGAAAATATTCTCGCGTCTAATCAACATTCCTCAATGCTGATTCCTTTAATTGAAAAATGTTTGAATAAAGCAGAAATCTGGTATTCCGATTTAGATTTGATCGCCTTCACCAATGGTCCTGGAAGTTTCACGGGAATTCGGGTTGGGTTTTCTTGCGCTAAAGCTTTGGGTATTACAACCGACGTTCCGATCGTTGCGGTGAACAGTTTGGCGGCAATTGCTTACAAATATTTAAACGATCAGAAAAAAATCCTCATCGTCAATGACGCCAGATTAGATGAGTTTTATTTGCAAGAATTTGTGGTGGAAAATGGCTGTTTGAAATCCAATTTTGAACCAATTCTGATTAAAGATGATCAAATAAATGAATTTATCCCAGAAGGGGAATTTATTTTAGCAGGAAGTGGAAAACTACTGATTGAGGATGGCTTAGAAAAAGCAATAATTCATCCCGAGAATGATTTTATTGACGCTGTGAATATTGCAATTCTCGGGGAAATAATTTTTAAAGATGAAGGCGCTGGTGAGGAAAATCAGGCTTTGTACATCAGGAAGCCAAAAATTAGTCAAAGGAAAAGGAAGTAGGAATAATCTTCACGAGATCCTCACTTTCGTGAGGAAGACGATTCTCAAATTTCGTCTTCCCGGGCTTGACCCGGGATCTCATGAGTTGATCTCCTAACTATTGGACTTTTCCTTCTGAGTCGTGGAGGTTCCAGAATGACTCCCCCTAGATTTTCCAGCCAGAATAATCGCCATCATCAATCCAACAATCAGTAAAATCACATCCGTAGAATTCTTTAAAAAAACATTATTTTCCAAATTCTTCTGATCCATTTTTTCTCCAACAACCCTCACAGAATCAACAATCCCCATTATTCTTTCCATCTTATTTTCATTATGAGCAACAGGTCTTCCATCAATGTTCTTACCCACATAAAAAACACCGGAACTAACAGCTAAAATAAAAAGCAAAATCAATCCTCCATGAATCTTATTTTTAAAAAGAGGTGTGCTATTTTGTTGAGAATTTGCAGAAGAAACTAACGCAATAACCACGGCAGAATAAATCAGGATCGCAATGACAATTGATTGAAGAATTTGAATATCGGAAATATTTACCACGCAAAGAAAAATTATTGCCAGTCCGGTAGAGATTGTGGAAAAGATGAGTGAGCTGGAGCTCTTGATCCATATTATTGTGGCAAAATTAAGGGATAAAATTGCCACAATAATGAAGATTTCAAGAATAGAGATCATTTGAATTTAGTCTCTTAGTAATTCGTTGATTGAAGTTTTTGATCTAGTTTTTTCATCAACTCTTTTGACGATGATCGCCGCATAAAGGGAAAGTTTAGGGTCGTTTTTATCTTGAATATTTCCAGGAACAACAACTGAATAAGGAGGAACTTTTCCATAAAAAATTTCACCAGTCGCACGGTCAATAATTTTTGTTGAAGCGCCCAAATAAACGCCCATTGAAAGAACGGAACCTTCACCAATAATAACACCTTCAGCAACTTCTGAGCGCGCGCCAATAAAGCAATTATCTTCAATGATCACTGGATTTGCTTGCAATGGCTCCAAAACTCCGCCAATTCCGGCTCCGCCAGAAATGTGACAATTTTTTCCAATTTGCGCACAAGACCCAACTGTCGCCCAAGCGTCAATCATGGATCCATCGTCAACATATGCGCCGATATTTACAAAAGATGGCATCAAGACCACGTTTTTTCCGATGAAAGATCCTTTACGAACAACAGAACCAGGAACGGCGCGAAGACCAGCAGCTTTGAATTCTTCTTCATTCCAGCCGTCAAATTTCAAGGGAACTTTGTCAAAATATTGATTAACACCAGAATTCATTGGCACGTTGTCATTCAAGCGAAAAGAAAGCAAAATTGCTTTTTTAACCCATTGATTAACGATCCATTCGCCATTGGTTTTTTCACAAATACGCAAAGAACCATTATCAAGATTTAGTAGAGTTTCTTGAACCGCTTCACGAATTTCACCAGAAGTTTTATTGCTAATTTCGCTTCTTTTCTCAAAAGCGTCTTCAATGATGTTTTGTAATTTTGTCGTCATTTTTAAGGTAAATTTATTGTTTGAAATAAGAGCCCAAATAAAGCTATTTTGTGGTTTGGTATCCTAATTTTAGGATGAATAAATACAAGATTTTATTAGGCACTATTAGCTAATTAATTCGCCAATAGTGCCCGGGAAAACTAAGGCGCTAATCTTCAATTAAAGCCTTAACCCCAACGTAATCGATCTTTCCGGTTCCAAGAAGAGGCAAATCATCAACGATTTTTATTTCCTTCGGAACCGACAAATCACTAATACCATTTTCTTTGGCGTAGCTAGAAATTTCCGATCTTTGGGCGTCTTTCTTGGTGCTGATCAAAATTAATTTCTCACCTTTTTTTGCATCAGAAATTGCAATTACCGCATGATTTGCATCCGGCCACAATTTATTCAAATAGCTCTCAACCGCAGTTAGTGAAACCATTTCTCCGCCAATTTTAGCGAATCTTTTGGCGCGTCCACGAATTGAAATGTAGCCACCTTCATCAATATCCACAATGTCTCCGGTGTCGTACCAGCCGTCTTTGGCGGGAATAATTTCACCATCAGTTCCGGAAAGCAAATATCCTTTCATCACATTTGGACCCTTAACGAACAATCTTTTTCCGTCTTCAATACCTGGGACTTCTTCCAAACGATGCTCAATTCCCGGCATCAACCTTCCAACAGTTCCTGCTTTGTTGTGCATTGGTGTGTTGGTTGAAAGCGCGGGAGCGGTCTCAGTGGCTCCGTATCCTTCAAATATTCTCACGCCAAACTTTTCTGACCAAATCTTTCTGGTGGATTCATCGAGCTTTTCCGCACCAGCAAAAACATATCTCAAAGAATAAAAATCGTAAGAATGAGCAAATCGTGCGTAGTTGCTCAAAAATGTGTTAGTGCCAAACATGATGGTCGCCCCAACATCATAAATTAGTTCGGGAACAATTCGGTAATGAAGTGGCGAAGGGTAGAAAAAGGTTTTAATGCCCGACAAAATCGGCAGAAGAGTTCCTCCCGTCAGACCAAAAGAATGAAATATTGGCAAGACATTAAAGACTACATCGCGGCTACCAAAATCAATGCGAGAAGCCAATTGAAAACGATTTGCTTGCAAATTTTCATGGCTCAAAACCACGCCTTTTGGAACTCCCTCAGAACCCGAAGTGAACAATATTACTGAAGCATCGTCAGATTTCGATTGATTGATTTTCTTAAAATAAAAATTAGCAAATTTTGATCTCGCCAAATTTTTCAATTTATCAATAAATGTTATTTTTGCCGCAACATCTTCCAAATAGACAATCTTGACTGCATTTTCTTCCATTGCCTCAATCAAATGATCCAATTTGGCTTGAGTCACAAAACGCTTTGAAGTGTAAATGATTTTGATGTTTGCAGTTTTGCAAGCCGAAACCAAATTGCTACTTCCTGTTGAAAAATTTAGCATCGCCGCCACTCGACCGTAGGCTTGAATTCCAAAAAAAGTGATGATGCTGGAAACCATATTAGGAAGCATCAATCCCACATATTGCCCCGATTTTGTCTCGTAGGAAATCTGCTCTCCCAAAACAAAAGAACGTGTGATGAGCTGATTGTAGCTGATTGGTTTGCGCTCAATGTCGACAATAATTTCATGCTTGCCACCATGAATTGATTTGGCATCCAAAAGAGATCCAAACAATGT
>JBLHTM010000069.1:0-6369 GCA_047627215.1 Rickettsiales bacterium
ATCCATAAGCAATCAAAATTTCCGGCATGTAAAAATCAGTAAGATCTGTGGGCGACCTCAAGGAAGGCAAGCCTCTTGCCTGATAAATCAATTTTACATATAAAGCAGGCTCAAATAATGCGCTTAAATTTGCATTGGTTCCAACATTGTAAAACCTTGGAGGTCCGATTCTCATAGGAACTTTAGCGCATTCCTGCTCTGCGTAAAAAGCTCCGTCAACATCAACGTACCCTCTCCTTCCAGATGGATCGTTCGTTAGAACGTTTCCAATATATTTTATCATACCCACGGTTCTCCAATAATGAGCCAGCCCTGGGATTTCATTAGTATTTTTTCCATCACAAATTGAATCACTACCTTTACTTCCATCCATACAAGTGCCATCCTTCAATGTCTCAGTTCCATCATAATTTCGGTTGTCGTAAGCAAAAGCTCCGATTTGATCTATAAATACACACACTCTTCTATTGCTGTATCTTTTGGCTCTCATTCTAACAGACCTATCAATAGCATCCGATGCGCAGCTTGGAGAAGAAATACTTAGATGGGAATTTGTGAACAATTTATCGTCATCTTTCAGTGAGCAATTATTGGCATCTCTGCTTGAAATTGTCATATCGGAACAAACATCATGTCCGCAAGATACTATTGGTGCAGTAGTTCCAAGAGGACTATTTGAAATAGTATAGCGACAATTTCTTTTTCCATAAAGAAGACCTGTAGCCCCAGTTAAATATCCAGCGTCGGTATATCTAATACATCCAGTTATTTTGTAATTACTGACACTGTTGCCATCAGGGTCAACAGTGTAGTTGGTGGTGGCAATTCCCTTAATATAACTAGATTCTTCGGGAGGTATCACGTAAAAACTTCCGTTATTGCCCGAAACACCTCCATAACCAATAGCTCTTCCTCCAAAAGCACCAACATTACAAACTCCTCCGTACCTATCACCATAATGAGGAAAGTGCCAATAAACCCCCAGAGTTCTGCCGCCTATGTAATATTCACCTAACGCATTCTGTTTCATTATTTCATCCGGAGTGTAGCACAGTTTTCCATCGTCGTCTTCACGAAGAATTTCAGAAATGTGCTCTTTAAAATAACCACTAGCATATAAATACCCATCACAAGCTTCCACTTTTTTACAAAATCCATTGTTGCAGGTTTGGGCCTTTCTCCCTTCACCACAAGATGCCAATGTTGGACAAGACTCACCCGTCAAACATTCAACGCAAGGTCCACAATCATCATGGAGATCCGTCTTTTCTTCATCATCGACATTAAGCAAACCGCATTCATAGTCAGTTATTTTTTCACATCTATTTGGTGGTGTTGGTCGGTAAAACCAAGCATCGAATAAATCAGGGGTGTCATTATCGTCTCCAAAAGTAGAGGCTGGGTAACATTCTGGCTTACTGTCATTATCATTTAAATTACAGTCAATCTTCTTAACACAATACCCATCACTACAAACTTGTTTTTTTGTGCCAGGTGAGCAAGGAAATATTTCTAGGCAAGATTCACTAGTATTACATTTTATGCATTCATCACATTGCGTATTTAGGGTCACAGGATCTGCATCTGCATCTGCCAACGGAGTGCATCTGTATTGTTTTTGCGTTACTGGTCTACAGACTATTGGATTACAAAATTGTGTAATTGAATTTCCGTTAGTAATAAATTCTTCATATTTTTCTTTATATGCAGAATTTTTTGCTAAAAGATTACCAAAATCATTGACTGGATCGCAAGTTGGAGAGGTTGGCTCGCAGTTGTGAAGTTGGCACATTGTGTTGCCGGATGGAAAATATTTAACGTATTTTAAATTTTGAGGATCATTATTAAAAAAATCATAACATTTTACTGTCGATCCGTCGCAATATTGTTTTGTGGAATTTTTAAATCTCGAATCACCAACAATCGGATCACCAACAATCGGATCACCACCAACCTTCAACTCTTCTACTGCAAGCAAATTACAGGGTAAAATAGAGCAATTAGCTGTGGAACCTTTTGATATTGGGGTTTCGTCAACACTTAACTGATGACATCTTTTGCTTGTGCACTGAGTTGTGATTGTATTAAGACAATCATCATTTCCAATTCCACATTCAGCTTGCTCATCTCCGCAAAAACGAATTGAATCAACATTGTTTATCGCAAGATCAATACCTCTTTTTCCACTGAAACTCATTGTGAGAGACTCTTCTACACAATTTATTCCAGGAAGTGCGTCTGCGCCAAAAATGGAACATATAGGCATATCAATAAGATCGGAGCAATTTACTCTTGGTTCTGGATTTGCTATTGCGGGATTTCCATGAAAAGCTTTACAAGGACGAAGTGGAACTCCTAGTGGGGCATAGTAACAATTATAATTTTTATTGTCGGGGTTTATTGCTTCTTCTGATCCCAACGACTGGCAAGCAACAGGAATGCATCCATTTACACCAGCAAGAATTTCTGATGAAGTGCAATCTGCGCTTTTAGCACTTTGAATCATAGAAAACTCAAAACTCAAAAACACAATTAATAATAGGCAGCAAGAAGTAAGGCTGTTATTAGTTTTAACAAAACTAGCAATTATATCCTTAATTTTTTTACACAAATTATGACCGTTGATTTATTAAGCCTCCACTTAAAGGCCTTAAAGCTCGGCTATTGACAAGACAAGCATTCTTCATACTTATTATCTTCCAAATCAGAAGGTTTGTCAAAGCCATTCTTTTTATCTTGCTCACTAAAATCAATTTTATTTTCTTGCGTCTTATGAGAAACCTTATCAGCCCTTTGAACAGAAGTTGAGCGACAATAATAAAGGCTTTTTAATCCTTTTTGCCAAGCTCTAAAATGTATGTCGTGCAAAATCTTCTTAGAAACATTTCCAGCCAAAAAGACATTAAGGCTTTGTGCTTGGCAAATATATTCACCACGTTCTGCTGATAAATCAATAATCCACCTTTGATCGGTTTCTGGAGCAGTCTTGAAAACCAATTTTTCATGCTCATCCAAAAAGTCCAAATGCTGAACCGAACCTTCATTAGTTGTAATCGAAGACCAAATGTCATCAGTGTTTTTTTCTTTCTCTATCAACAATTTTACCAAGTTCTTATTGCGAACATTGAAAGATCCGGTCAAAGTTTTTTGAGTAAAGCTATTTGCCGCAAAAGGCTCAATTCCAGGAGAAGAGTTTCCCGCAATAATTGAAATTGAAGCCGTTGGGGCGATCGCCATTTTATTAGAAAATCTTTCCATAGCCCCAACTTCAGCAGCATCAGGACAAGCCCCGCGCTCTTCCGCAAGAGTTTTAGAAGCTGTGTCAACTTCGGTTTTGATTTGCCCGAATATTTTTTTATTCCAAACTTTTGCCATAGCAGATTCAATTGGAACATTTTTGCTTTGCAAGAATGAATGAAAACCCATAACTCCAAGACCAACACTTCTTTCGCGCATGGCTGAATATTTTGCTTTCGCCATTGAATCTGGAGCGTTATCAATGAAATCTTGCAAAACATTATCCAAGAACCTCATAATATCTTCGATCATTTTATCGTTGTTTTTCCACTCTTCATAATATTCCAAATTAAGTGAAGACAAACAACAAACTGCCGTACGATCTTTTCCCAAATGATCAATTCCTGTTGGCAAAGTGATCTCACTGCACAAATTTGAAGTCTTAACTTTTAGTCCAAGTTGTTTATGATGCTCAGGAATTGCGCGATTAACCGCATCAATAAATAGAATGTAAGGCTCACCAGTTTCAACTCTTGTGGTAATCAGTTTGATCCACAAATCACGGGCTTTGACCGTTTCTACTGCCACGTTGTTATGGGGACTTTTCAATTCCCAATCACCATTTTTTTCAACTGCTTTCATGAAAGCGTCAGAAACTGCAATTCCATGATGTAAATTAAGTGATCTGCGATTCGGATCCCCTCCGGTTGGACGACGAACGTCAATAAATTCTTCAATTTCAGGATGGTCAATTGGCAAATAAACCGCCGCACTTCCTCTTCGTAAACTTCCTTGAGAAATTGCTAAAGTTTGAGAATCCATAACTTTGATGAATGGGATAATTCCAGAAGTTTTACCATTTCCACGAACTGTTTCGCCAATAGAGCGAATATTTCCCCAGTAACTGCCAATTCCACCACCTCTAGATGCCAACCAAACATTCTCATTCCACAAATCAACAATTCCATGTAGTGAATCCGTTGATTCATTCAAAAAACAAGAGATAGGCAAACCTCTTTTGGTTCCACCATTGCTCAAAATTGGCGTTGCTGGCATAAAATGCAAATTAGACATGTAACCATAAAGACGGTTAGCATGATCTTCGTCATCAGCATAAAAACTAGAAACACGAGCGAATAATTCTTGATAAGTCTCATCAGGCATCAAATAACGATCTTGTAAAACCGCTTTTCCAAAAGGACTAAGCTTGTCGTCTTTTTTATTGTCAATATTGATTTTGAAAGGCTTTTTTACAGCTTTCTTTTGAGATGATTTTGTTGATTTTACTGGCTTTAAGGCTGATTTTTGCTTTGTCATAGAAAGAAGATTTAAAACTATATGTAGTTGTTAATTGAAGATGTTTATACTATATGTAGTTTTTAAACCCTAAATTATAATTTGTCTACAGTAAAAAATAATTAATTTGAGAGAGGTTATTTACTATGAAATAAATGCTCACGAAACCCAAAAATTCTGCCCACGTTTTAAGAGATTTTATTCCCAGAAACCAACTAGATGTAGTGGCATTTTTCGAGGTGAAACAACAATTAAGTCAAAACGAATTGAATGATTTTTATACTTCTTAAAATTACTTTTCATGAAAGACATCGCAGCCCTTTTAATTCTTTTTTGTTGATTAACAGATAATACTTCATCAATCAAAAATCCATTATTTTGAACATTTTTCCGGCGAGCCTTAACCTCAATCGCGATAATTGCATCATTTTTACAAGCAACGATATCAATTTCACCAAGTTTGGTTTTGTATCGTCTTTTTAAGATTTTATAACCTTTGAAGAACAGAAAAATTATCGCCACAAATTCCGCGACAATACCAAATCGATAGGATTTTATTTTTCTGGATTTGCTCATTTTTGGCGTTGTTTTTAAAAAATTAATACCAAGTCATCGTCTCGACCTAAAAATCCCCACCCAAACCGTCATACTCGCGAAGGCGGGGATCACATGAGCAATATTCCCACGCAGAATCAAACAAAACCACTTAATTTAACTCACAAGATCCCGGATCAAGTCCGGGAAGACGGGTGTTGAAAGATTTATTATTAGAAAAACCATAAGGATGTTTAGAAGTGATCAGAGAATTAAATCAAAACCCTCCCCTGGTTTTAAACGCAATCCCTAAAGTTCCTTCATCCAAATAATCAAGCTCACTGCCAATTGGAATTCCGGCAGTCAATTTAGAAATTTTCAGATCAAATTCCTTAAGCATTTCAACTAAATAATAAGCAGTAGTCTGACCTTCCATAGTTGAATTGGTGGCCAAAATTATCTCCTTAGGTCCATCAACCCTCACCCGATCTACCAATTTATCAATATTCAAATCCGCTGGTCCTTTACCATTTATCGCCGATAAAACCCCGCCCAAAACATGATATTTACCATTAAAAATTCCACTCTTCTCAATAGCCCACAAATCCGAAACTTCCTCAACCACACAAATCAAACCATCATCTCGTGAAGCATTGCTACAAATAGAGCAAATCTCAAAACTGTCCAAATTACCACAAACCTGACAATGCTTAGTAGTTTTGAGAGTTGAATCTAAAGATTCAATTAAGGGCAGCATTTTTGCGTCTTTATTATTAAGCAAATCCAAAACAATTCTCCTAGCTGACCTAGTGCCAAGGGAAGGAAGTTTTGAAAATAATTTAATAAGATTTTGTAAATCGTTATTTTCGTGAAGCATTGAAGATCATAATTGTAGAAATTAAAAAGGGCTGTTATCTAATAAAAGATAACAGCCCAAATTTAAAAAACTATTTTTGAGTTTTTAAAAATTAGAAGTCATAAGCAGCGCCAAATCTAACCACATTATTATCCAATCAATTTTTTTTCCCCGATTTTGTTAAATCCTCGTATTCATAATGTTGTTTTAAGTCAAAATTACCCATGGTGGCACTTGAGACCTCAAGAATATGAATTAAAATTCACAAACAATTATTAAAGATAATAATTAATTAGACAAAAACAATTTCTCAAAAATGAAAATCAGTATTTATGAGATCTTTTTGTAACAGTTAATATTCCGCCAACAAAGATCATTACGCATCCAAGCCAAATGAAAGACATGAAAGGTTTGTGATAAATCCGAATTGCATAATTCTCTATACC
>JBLHTM010000070.1:0-6335 GCA_047627215.1 Rickettsiales bacterium
TTGATTGCAGTTGCTGCAATAGGACATAACGCAATGGGTGCAACCAGGTGGTTCAGGGTTGGTGGAATTGCTGTTCAGCCTTCAGAAATAATGAAAGTGTGCCTGGTTTTTGCGATGGCAAAATATTTTTATAGCATAGACGACAAACAGATTGGGCAGGTTAAATATATCATTATTCCCATCCTCATGATTTTGATTCCTGTTTTATTGATCTTTAATCAGCCTGATTTGGGAACTGCAATAATCTTGCTTTTGGTTGGTATTTCAATTTTATTTTTGGCCGGAGTTCGAATGTGGAAATTCATTTTAGCCGGAGCCTCGGTCTTAATTGCTGTGCCATTTTTGTGGATTTTTATGCTTTATGATTATCAAAAAGAGCGAATTTTAAATTTTCTAAATCCTGATAACGACCCTCTCGGGACTGGTTATAATATCATTCAATCTAAAATTGCCATTGGTTCAGGAGGAATATTCGGCAAAGGATATCTAGGAGGAACTCAAGGTCAGCTGGAATTCTTGCCAGAAAAACAAACCGATTTCATTTTTACAATGCTCGCCGAAGAATTGGGGATGGTCGGAAGTTCGTTTACCGTATTTTCCTACGCCCTATTAATTTATATGGGAACCAGAATAGCCATCAGAGCCAAGCATCAATATGGACGCCTTCTGACGCTTGGGATCATAAACATACTTTTTGTTCATGTTTTTGTGAATATAGGAATGGTAATGGGCTTGCTTCCAGTTGTGGGAGCTCCTCTGCCACTTATTTCATACGGAGGAACAATAACGGCAACCATGCTTATTGGCTTTGGATTAATACTAAATATTGATGCAAATACCGATTTGGAAGATATGAATAACTAATTATGAATTATTGGCGGAAAAATATTTGAGGTCGGCCACTCAAAAAACTTCACTCTTCACTCATCACCCATAAATTTATGTTCGGAATTTCACTAATAGAATTTTCATTTATCGCTATTTTATCAATCCTGATCATCGGACCAAAGGACTTGCCGGAGGTTACTAGATATCTGATTAGGGCAGCCGGGAAAACAAAATATCTAATTTCTAAAGCAAAAGAGGAGTTGGGAATTCTGGGAAAAGAAATGGGATTTGATGAGATAAAGAATGAAATGGCAATTGAGATTGCCAATCAGAAAACCAAAATTGAAGACGAAATGACCACCATCATCGACATGTATGGTAATGAGCATCAAGTTTCTGGTATTGATAAAATCAGAAAGGATAAAAATAAAGAGGAGATCGAAAAAGAGATTGAGGATTTAAACCGCAAGAACTGCCCTGTAAAAAGCTTTGATAAGACTAATAATTAATATTCCAAACGAATCCTGAAATAAACATAATTATAGAAAATG
Source organism: Rickettsiales bacterium (assembly GCA_047627215.1). Classification (GTDB taxonomy): domain Bacteria; phylum Pseudomonadota; class Alphaproteobacteria; order Rickettsiales; family UBA1997; genus JAJTCH01. The sequence continues at coordinate 1,380 of JBLHTM010000070.1, forward strand.
CCACCGGTATTAGAAAATTATCATTTATTTTTATAAAGCTCGGTCTGGCCTCAAGAATTGTTACTGAAAACACCGCAAAAACACCAAATAGGTAAAATCCAAATTCCTGATTGGTAAACATCCCACAAATTATCAGAATTACAAGAGCGCTAATTCCAAAAGCCGAAGATCCGGCAACTGACTTTTCAAAAAATTCTTTACTGACAAGTCTTTTTCCAATCAGTGTTGCAAGCCCGTCGGAAATTGCCAAAATGGAAAATGCGCACATGGTAATAATTTTTGGGCAAACCAAGAAAACTAAAATTGCAGCCATCGCTGTGTAGCTAGCTCCAGTTTTGGTGGATTCTTTTAATTCAGACTCGCGCAAAACTCGATCAAAAATTACATAGAAAATTTTATTAATAAACGCAATTTTGTGACGAAAATGATCCGTTGTAATAATTAATATCGAAATTGGCAAAACTGCCATCAGCATGATTCTCTTTTCAAGAAAAATATAAGAGATGGGTAAAATAAGAATCGTCAGCATGTGAAATGATTTTCTAAGTACCTCTTTTTTGTAATTAATTCCTTGAAATGTTGCTTCAAGATTAAATTCTGACTTAGTTTCTATTTGGGGTATGTTTTTCGGTGCTGAAAAGGATAATTTATCTTTCACGCGATTGATTTGACTGGGAAACATCTTGGATTCGAACTTATGCACATTTTTTTCCCCGAAATTTCTAAAAAATGCAGAGATTTTTTCTTGATATGATTTAAAAGACTTTTTGTTTAGAAGGCTTATTTTGTGGTTAGGAACAAATTTACTGGATATATGATGTTTTGAGTTTTTCATAGCAGAATCTATTTTTTGTTTTTTGGATTCATACCATCATAAATCACAATTTCTTCTTTTCCAGAATAGCCAAGATTCTTCCTCGATTCTTCGTCAAGCAAATCCAAATTCAATGATTTACTGTTCATTCCATTAACAAGATTTTGTTTATCTTGAACTTTATTTTCTAAACTTTTTCTTATTAGTTCTTTGTTTGGAAGTTCTCCTTTGAGATAAAAATATTTTATTACTCCACGACTGCCGAAAAGTGAGTAATAAGCAAAATACAATATAACAGCAAAAGCCACGCAAATGGTGACGAAAATTTGTTTAGTGAGGGGAAATTTTTTCAAAACCAAACTTTAGTTTTTGTAACAAACTTCTAAAACAGCCTCAACAATATCAACCGCTTTCGGCAATGCCAAACTTTCAAGATTGGCTGCATATGGAAGTGGGGCATCAACTGAAGCCAGTCTTTTCACAGGAGCATCCAAATAGTCAAAAGCTTCATCCATCAACATTGCAGAAATTTCACTGCCAATAGAAGCAAATGGGAATCCTTCTTCAGCGACAACGCAACGATTGGTTTTTTGAACTGATTCAATAATAGTTTGCTTGTCCAAGGGACGAATCGAGCGAATATCGATAACTTCGGCTTCAATTCCTCGAGAGGACAATTCTTCCGCAGCGTCAAGCGCATATTTAACCATCAATGAGAAAGCTACAATAGTAACGTCTGATCCTTCGCGCATAATTTTGGCTTTGCCAATCTCAACAACATGATCATCGTCATATTCTTCTTCAAAAGACATTCCATATGTTAGTTCATTTTCTAAGAAAATCACCGGATTTTGATCACGAATTGCTGCCTTTAACAATCCTTTAGCGTCAGCCGCACTATATGGAGCGACAACTTTTAATCCGGGAATTGCGCCATACCAAGCCGCATAACATTGAGAATGCTGAGCTCCAACTCTTGAAGCCGCACCATTTGGACCACGAAATACAATAGGGCAAACAACTTGACCGCCAGACATATAATTGGTTTTTCCAGCAGAGTTGATAATCTGATCAATAGCCTGCATAGCAAAATTGAAAGTCATAAATTCAACAACAGGACGAAGACCGGCAAAAGCCGAGCCAATGCTCAAGCCTGCAAATCCATGCTCAGTTATCGGAGTGTCAATCACCCTTTTGGAACCAAACTCGGCAAGCAATCCTTGGGTGACTTTATAGGCCCCATTATATTCTGCGACCTCTTCACCCATCACATAAACTTTTTCATCCGATCTCATTTCTTCTGCCATTGCTTCACACAATGCTTCTCTAACTGTTAATTTTCTAAGTGCCATTTGTATTCTTCTTTAATTAAAAAAATGTTAATTTCGGTTATCTGTTTTCCGTGTAAATATTAGTCATCAATTCCGACTCATCAGGCTCTGGACTATTTTTGGCAAATTCTGCAATTTCATTAACTTCAGCTTTTACCCTTTTATCAATAATTTTGATTTCATCTTCATTAGACATTTTTTTATCAAAAATAAACTGTCTCAAATTATTAATCGGATCTTCATTTTCCTTCTTATTGTTAACCTCTTCTTTAGAACGATAAGTCGCAGGATCGGACATTGAATGACCTCGATAGCGATATGTGCTCATTTCCAAAATCATTGGACCTTTTCCAGATCGAACATAATCAACAGCCTTTTTCCCTTCCTCCATCACCGCAAAAATATCCATCCCATCAACCAAAACCCCAGGAATATTGAAACCAATTCCTCTTTTGTGAAGTTCGTTGATTGAAGAGGATCTAGCAACCGAAGTTCCCATCGCATAATGATTATTTTCAATAATAAACAAAATCGGTAAATCCCAAATTTTAGCCATATTAAAAGCTTCATAAACCTGACCTTGATGCGCTGCACCGTCACCGAAATAACAAAAAGTCACATTATTATTGCCATTATATTTATCCGCAAATGCAAGACCTGTGCCAATCGGCACTGAAGCACCAACAATTCCATGTCCACCATAAAAATGCTTTTCCAAATCAAATAAATGCATCGAACCACCTTTCCCGCGCGAACAACCATCAATTCGACCCATCAATTCTGCCATAATTCTTTTAGGATCAGACCCCACAGCAAGCATATGTCCATGATCACGATATGTAGTGATAACTTTATCACCCTCCATCATATTCGCCTTCATCCCAACAGCGATCGCTTCTTGCCCAATATAAAGATGGCAAAAACCAGCAATCAACCCCATTCCATAAAGCTGCCCGGCCTTTTCTTCAAAGCGCCTGATCATGAGCATTTGCTCATAATAGTGCATCAAGTCTTCTTTGCTGATATTGTTATTATTAGATTTTTTTGACATCGAAATTTCTAGATTTGATTTTGAGATTTTAAGAAGGGAGAAAAATAGATAGGTTGTCTTAAGAAGTCAATTTGGATTACCGCAAAATTTTCTTGCTTGAAAAGCAATAAACCGGCTCTTCTTATTAAAGATGGGCCTTGATATAATTATTTACCCACTAAATCTCAAAACAAAATCCGCAAACCCTCCAGAAATTGGCATAGCCACAATAGCAAATTTTGAACGATAATTTAGAACCCCATTTTCCAGAACCTTACGAGATATTAGTGTTTCTTTTGAAAACTCTGAAATTGAGTTTATTAATGAAGATGGAATTGGAGTTAAAATAAATGGCTCTTTTTCAAAATGAGCGGGTAAATTAATCACCGACTTAAAAAGCAATCTTGACCAATTTTGTCAATCCTCGTTTTTCCAACTCGGTCTTCTCACCTAAGGTTATTTTCCCTCCTAAGTTTGTCTTCCCGTGCCGCGACACGGGACCTAAGAAAAATAATCATAATTGTCTTTCTTAGTCAATTATCTACAAGCTTATGGAGCAATTAGATAAATCTAATTGAAATTATTCTTCTCTGGATCCCGTGTCGTGGCACGGGAAAGCAGAGGGAAGAAAGCTCCTACGGGAAATTTGATGGTTCTAGTTTTAGAATTAAAAAGTTGTTTACATATTTTTTACAAAAACATCTCTTCTGCCTGCGCGATGATTGGTAAAGTTGGCGAACCCGAGAATTTTTTAGATAACTGAATGTTGTTTTAAAGAAGCGTTTACCCATTCATTTTGAAAAAGAGCCGTTTTATTAACCTGTAAAAAAACTTGACTTAGAATTAATGAATAAATTACATTATATGATTTGTTTCTACCCTATTTCTCTTTTGATTCAAAAATTTAGACATTTTTCTAACAATTAAACTAAATAAATATCATGAAAAAAATTATATTAGCCATTTTTGCCTTATGCGTCCTTTCTTCCTGCACAACAACTTCAAATGGAGTGAGTTCTGGCATGTACACTTCTTGGAAAGATAGAGATCCAATTAGTAGAGTGAATAATGAAGTAAAAGTAACCAAAAAAGGTGAATCTTGCGTAACTAACATTCTAGGAATAGTTGCAACAGGGGACTCTTCAATTGAGGCCGCTAAAAAAGATGGTAATATCAATAATGTTGCTTATGTAGATCGTACATATAGTGGATTTTGGTTTTACCTTCCTTTTTTCCAAAAAGGTTGCACTGTAGTTAATGGTAATTAAGTTGAAATTTCTTAACTTGTTTTTAAAAAACCGCCACCCTAAAAAGTGGCGGTTTTTTTTATGTCCAAAATTAAGAGGTGGGGACAAAATATTTTGACTTCTAACTCCCATCCAAATATTCTCCCGCGGATCGGAAATCTCTAAGAACTTCAACCCCAATTCAAATAAGCATGACAAAAAAATCAAACAACACCAAAACATCTCGTCCTGCTAAAGAAACTGAGGCATTATTATTCCACTCAGAAGGAAAACCAGGAAAAGTTGAAATGACGCCAACAAAGGCGATGAACACTCAGAGAGATTTGTCTTTGGCATATTCTCCAGGAGTTGCAATTCCCTGTTTAGAGATTCAAAAGAATCCTGATCTGGCTTATGACTACACTGCGAAAGGAAATTATGTTGCGGTTATTTCAAACGGAACTGCGGTTCTCGGGCTTGGCAATTTGGGCGCTTTGGCTGGAAAGCCCGTCATGGAAGGAAAATCAGTTTTATTCAAACGTTTTGCTGATATTG
>JBLHTM010000071.1:0-6318 GCA_047627215.1 Rickettsiales bacterium
AAAATATCATATAACGAAATTGCCGTATTGATCGTGTTTGCATCAACAGCTCTATTGTGGATATTTAAAGGATTATTGCCTTTTGCAATCAAAGACGCAGGAATAGCAATCGCAGCCGCAGTAAGTTTTTTTCTAATTCCCAGGCAAGACAAGAAAGGGTTTTTATTACAATGGAAAAATGACCCCAAATCAAACGATATGCAAGATATGCCTTGGGGAATATTATTGCTATTTGGCGGCGGTCTCAGCATTGCCGGAGCAATGCGCAACAGTGGATTGATTGAAGTTATTGGCTCGGAGATTGGGAACTTCTCCACATTCAACGTATTTGGAATATTGATAATATGTTTTTGCATCGCACTACTCCTCACGGAAATCATGAGTAATTTAGCCTTAATCACAATATTCCTGCCAGTTGTCGCCGGAATTGCTCTCAACCTAGGTGAAAACCCATTATTATTCACCATTGGCGTAACATTAGCCTCATCCTGCGCCTTCATGCTTCCTATCGCCACACCACCAAACGCCATCGTTTTTTCCAGCGGCCACATTCGAGTTCCTCAAATGGTAAAAATCGGCATAATGATGAACATATTGTCCATCCTACTCATTACATTGTTTTCATACACTGTGATTAGCTATGTATTCGGAATAAATGCTGGAGAAGTACCAAATTGGATAAAACCGTAAAAAAACAGCCCAAACGGCTGTTTTTAGGTTTTATGAGAAAAATATATGATTCTTTCCGGGCACAAGTGATTTCACCATTAGGCGAACTGTTCTTGTTGGTATCGGGTGAAATGAAGAAAAATCAGCCCCCAGATCATCTCTTGACATGGATTTAGATGATTGCTTAATCTTGATCTGAAGAGGTTCTCTTGAGAATTGTAAATTTTAGGGATTTACTGCTTTTTACTCTATCTAGAACAAAATAAATTTCAATCTAGCCCTAATTCTTAAGAATTAGGGCTAGATCAGATGGATTAATTAAGTTTAATACCATATTTGGTAGATAGGTAGTTTTGAACGTCATCTATTTGTGATGATTTTAATAAATCGTTAAAAACTATTATTTCTGATATTGATCCAGAAAAAGAAGTGTCACCAACCCTTGTCGGACCTTCCACTAAAGCAGCGGAAATGTTAGCGGGAGATCCGGTCAAGGTAGTTGATTTGCTGTTTAGATAAATAGAAACTTTATCTCCAGCAGCTGCTTTATTGACTGCTATTGTCACTATGTAGTTATTATTGTTTAATACAGTAGTTGCTGCAGATCTAAGATCTGATCCCCCCCACATCCAAAATATCCAACCTCACTACCCTGAATAATAATTCCAGTTATAGTTCCACTGCAACCTCCATTGGTTTGTGAAAAAGGTACGTGTGTACCTGTGGTGACATTGTTTCCGGTGAAGACAGCAATCATGGTGTATCTTTCATGTTCTGCTGGAATTACACCTTGGGCGTTAGTTAAAACTTGAGTTAGCCCATCAAATGCTATTGCTGGTAGGCCATTAATGCCTTTCTCTGTGTAGGTTGGTCTTTCGTCATCAGAGTCAGGAGTTAGATTTATTAAGGAAGTGTTGCTGGGAGTTAAATATCTCCAAGATGAAATTGGAGACCCTTCAGATAGGTCGGAGTTAAAATCTAAAGGATCGTCAAAAGCTCCTGTTGCAATATTATCTGGATTAGTTGGTTCTAGCCAAAGAGCCAGATCATCAATTATATGAATTGGAGAGCCATTGGTTATTGATTTGGCAGATTTTAATTTGGATTCACTAATCACTTTTGATCCTTTGGAAATTCCAATAACTAAAATAACTATAGATAATTCAATCAAGGAGAACCCTAATTTTTTATTTTGTTAAATTATAATCTGTGGTTTATGAATAGAATAAATTATACGATAATTAAAAATAATGCACAATAATAAGTGCTTCTGTTACATGAAAGGTCACAAGTAATAGAATGCGATCGGCATCAAAACAAAATTTATTTCAAAATCCAAAATGAATTAATCTAGAAAACTCTACTAAAAATTTGATCAATATTTTTGGTGTAAAAACCAAAATCAAAAATTTTCTTCAACCTTTCCGCGCCCAAGAATTTGTTGACTTTCTCGTCAGCAACTAGCAATTCATAAAAATCACAACCATCTTGCCAAACTTTCATGGCGTTAGTTTGAACGATTTTGTAAGCATCTTCACGAGATATTTTGGCCTCGTCAATAAGAGCAATCAAAACTTGCTGAGAGAAAACCAAGCCATTCAATTTGTTAAGGTTTTTCATCATATTGTCTGGATAGACTAAAAGATTTTCAACCAAACCAATCAAACGATTCAAAGCAAAGTCAAGAGTTACTGTTGCGTCAGGCGCTAGCATTCTTTCAACTGAAGAATGTGAAATATCTCTTTCATGCCACAAAGCAACATTTTCCATAGCAGGATTAACAGCCGATCTAACGATTCTGGCAAGTCCAGTCAGGTTTTCTGACAAAACAGGATTGCGTTTGTGAGGCATAGCTGAAGATCCTTTTTGACCTTTTGAGAAAAACTCTTCAACTTCTAAAACTTCAGTTCTTTGCAAATGACGAATTTCAACCGCGATGTTTTCAATTGATGAAGCAATAATTCCCAAAGTTGCAAAGAATGCAGCGTGACGATCTCTTGGGATCACTTGGCTAGATATTTCTTCTTCGGCTAGACCCAATTTTTCCGCAACATGTTTTTGAACCGATGGGTCAATTGTTGCATGAGTTCCAACTGCTCCAGAAATTGCACAAACTGCGATTTCTTTACGAGCCACAATTAGCCTTTCTTTATTTCTTTTAAATTCAGCATAAAAACGCGCCATTTTCAAACCAAAAGTTGTTGGTTCAGCGTGAATTCCGTGGCTTCTTCCGACGCACAAAGTGAATTTATGTTTTTCTGCTTGGTCTTTTAGAACCTTCAAAAGTCTTTCCAAATCATCAAGCAAAATTTCTGACGCTTGGTCTAGTTGTTTAGAAAGGCAAGTGTCTAAAACATCGGAGCTGGTCATTCCCATGTGGACAAAGCGTGAATTTTCACCAATTGACTCAGCCAAATTAGTCAAAAATGCAATTACATCATGTTTGGTCACAGCTTCAATTTCGGCAATTTCGTCAGCATCAACTCTGCCTTTATCAAGAATCTCTTGACCAACTCCAGCGGGAACAATTCCCAATTTTTCCATGGCTTGAACGGCATAAGCCTCAATTTCCATCCAGATTTGATATTTATTTTGTTCCGCCCAAATATTGGACATTTCTTTTCTTGAGTAGCGAGGAATCATGTTTTTTAATTATAAATTATGAGTGATTAAAGAAATTCTTTTGGAACAGCGTCAACTAAAGCTGGTCTTGGAACATCTTTCACCTGACCAACTGCCAAATTTCCAAGATGAAAAGGGCCAAAAGAAACGCGAATTAGGCGACTAACTTTGAGACCAAAATATTCTAGAACTTTTTTGATTTCACGGTTTTTTCCCTCAGTTAGAGAAATTTTAAGCCATGAGTTAAAATCTCTTTCTTGCTCCATTTCAACTTTTATTCCACCATATTTCACGCCTTCAATGATGATGCCTTTTTGCAATTTTTTAAGTCTGTCCATGTCAATAATTCCATAAACACGAGCGCGATAAATCCTTGTCCATTTATTGGCAGGAAGCTCAATATATCTAGCAAGTTCACCGTCATTGGTCAAAAGAAGCAATCCTTCAGTGTTGATGTCAAGGCGACCAATGGTGACAACTCTTGGTAAATGCTTTGGCAAAACTTCAAAAATATTTTTGCGCGCTTTAGGGTCACTAGTGCTGTTGATTAAGCCTTTTGGTTTGTGAAAAATCCAAATCTTGGCTGGTTGCTTAGCTTCAATCAATTTGCCGTCAATCTTGATAGAATGGTCGGTGATTATTGTTGCTGGGGTGTCGATTGTAATCCCATTAACCTTAACCCTGCCTTCCAAAATGATTTGTTCAGCTTCGCGTCTTGAGCAAAAACCTGATCTTGCAATGACTTTGGCGATTCTTTGACCTTTAATTTCTTCGGGATTTTCTGACATTATTTTTGTAATTTTAATCTTTTTTCACGCTCATTTCTCATTTGTACAAAATCATCTCCAGCGTGATATGAAGAACGGGTTAATGGACTTGAAGAAACCATCAAGAAACCTTTATTGTAGGCAGCTTTTTTGTAGAATTCGAATTCATCCGGATGGACATATCTATCAACTGGGGCGTGACGAACTGTCGGACGCAAATATTGTCCGATGGTCAAAAAATCAACATCAGCCGATCTCAAATCATCCATCACTTGCAAAACTTCTTCTTTTTTTTCTCCAAGACCAACCATCAAACCAGATTTTGTGAAAATCATTGGATCGACACTTTTGACTGTTTTTAACAAAGTTAGAGAATGAAAATATCTTGCGCCCGGGCGAATTGAGTTGTAAAGACCGGGAACGGTTTCAATATTGTGATTAAACACATCTGGCTTTGCTCTGGCAACGGTTTCAATCGCGCCGTCTTTTCTAAGAAAATCTGGAGTTAAAATTTCAATTGTGGTTGCAGGTGAGGTTTCACGAAGGCGATTGATACAACGCACAAAATGATCTGCACCACCATCATCTAAATCATCGCGATCAACTGAGGTGATAACAATGTGATTAAGACCTAATTTTCCAGCAGCTTCTGCCAAATTGTCTGGCTCGTGTGGGTCTAACAAATCTGGGCGACCAGTTTCAATATTGCAAAATGAACAAGCGCGAGTGCAAACTGAACCGAGAATCATCACTGTCGCATGTTTTTGGCTCCAACATTCACTAATATTTGGGCAAGCAGCTTCTTCACAAACGGTGTTGAGTTTGTATTTTCTCATCAATGCGGCAGTGTCGGCATATGCTCCTGTGGAACTTGGCGCCTTGACTCTGATCCAATCAGGTTTGCGCTGCATATTGGCTTTAGGAGAACTTTGGGCAAAACCCATCATGTCTTTATTATCGATTACTTTTTTTGTCTCTATTTGCGTAGTCATTGTCATTATTTATTTAATGATTTCTAATTTCTCTTTTAAATCCTGCTGAATATTTTCTTCAAATCCACCGATAAAATCACGATTAGTAGATTTTATCATGATAATATTCGGCGCTTCTGAACCTGTACAGGCGGCGTTTACTGCCCTGATTAATTGTTTAGTTTTGAAATCTTTTGGATATCTTTTTTCATTCTCCGGTAAATTAGCAATTATTTTTGCTTCCAAAAGATGGGCAAATTTCAATTTCTCTTCACGATGATTGATGCGAATTGCCAAATTCCTCCAAAGTTTGCCAAATAAATTTTGGGGAGAAATACTAGACGAATAATCGTCATTTACAATTATTTTGTGAATTAAATTGTCAGTTTTTATTGCCTCAATTTCAATATGAGCAAGAGTAATTTTATTTTGCTCATTCTCACTTAATTTCTTGAAATTTTTATCCCGATATTTTTGCGATAATAAATCAATTATTTTTAAATTCGGACGATCCTCGCCAATCATCATTTTCCAAGAAATTTCAAAATCCGTTAGCGCCAAAGACATTGCCATCGACCTGAAACTGTCCCTTGTGGCTTTGTCGCTTAAATACATTTTTCTTGCCGCATCAAAGCCAATTTCTTCTAACCCAACTCTCGCGCTGTACCAGCTGATCAAATGGGTTGCGCTGTGGGAACATAATCTTTCAGAACCAATTGCCCTTTGATCAATTAATTGTAAATTAGAATTATCAAATCTTTTTGAAGGCCTTGATGAAACATTGCTCAGTTCCACCGATGCCCAAGGAGATTGTTTAAAAAGAATATTTATTGGACTATCAGGAGTGGCGATTTCTTTTTGGTAATTTTCTTGCGCCGCAAAAAAGAATGATTCTCGGTTTTTGCGAGCCAGAATTGACTTTTTATTTGGCGATTCATCTGAACCTAAAATTTCATCATCATTTAACAATCCAGTCATTTTTGCTGAAGCTAAAATGCTTTGAGAAAAATAGCTGGTCAGAAAATTATTGGTGTTGTGTGCGCTAAATAAAATCCCATTTTGATGACCTTGGGTGGTCAAAATTGGCGGAAGAATAGTGATGGGGCTTTTCTTAAAACCCTTCCAAAAAATTCCCCGCATGGCAGATTTTGCATAAACATTGGGCATTTCGTCAACCCTTCCTCCTCCGCGCTGTAAGGCGTGTCCGCCGCCATTAAAGGGGATTAGTTTTATTTTTCTTAGTTCTGGATATTTTTGCGCCCTGTGGATGCAAGAATAAGTTACTTTTT
>JBLHTM010000072.1:0-6121 GCA_047627215.1 Rickettsiales bacterium
AGCTGTAGTTGTTGAGGTGAACTCTGAGACTGATTTTGTTGCTAGAAATCAAAAATTCCAAGACTTTGTTAAAAATATTGCTTCTGCTTCATTCGGAATTGAAAGTGACGTTGAGGCTTTAAAAGCTAAAGGATTTCCATCTTTGGATATCAGTGTTGGTGAAGAATTGAGTAATCAAATTGGAATCATTGGAGAAAATATCAACATTAGAAGAGTTGATAATTTGTCGGTACAAAATGGTTCGGTTGTTAGTTACGTACATAACCCAGTTGCTACCAATCTCGGAAAAATCGCTGTTTTGGTTGCCTTGGAATCTTCCGGTGATAAAGAAAAATTGGCGGATTTTGGTAAGCAAATCGCAATGCATATTGCAGCCACTAAGCCAGAATCTCTAAATATAGAAGAGGTAAATCCTGAAAATTTAGAAAGAGAAATCGTCGTTCTTAAAGAGCAAGCCAAAGCTTCTGGCAAGCCAGAAAATATCATTGAAAAAATGATGGAAGGAAGAATTCGTAAATATTACGAAGAAATAGTTCTTCTGGAGCAAAATTTTGTAATGGATGACAAAGTGAAAATCAAAGATGTAGTAAAAAACTTTGGTAAAGAAATCGGATCTGATGTTGTTATCTCTGGTTTTAAACTTTTCATTCTTGGTGAAGGCATTGAGAAAAAAGAGAATGATTTTGCTGCTGAAGTTGCTTCAATGGCAAGCTAGTTTTTTTAAATCCTCATCTCGGCTCATAAAATTATGAAGCGTTAATTATGGGTGGGCTGGTTATGAATAATAACTAACTTACCACCCATAATTTACCAATACCATTTCTACCAATAATACCCTCTCCTAACTTTATCTTTACTATTTTTTAATCTTTATTTTTAAAGATCGTGGTATCTTGATATTGCCTCACTTTAAAATTAATTTTAAAAATCTCTCGTTAAGAGGTAAGTTAATTTGCGGATATGGTATAAATTAAGCACTTATAATTCATAAAATAATGTACAAAAGAATTCTATTCAAAGTATCCGGCGAAGCAATGATGGGTGACAAAGGATTCGGTCACGATCCAATTGCAATTTCTCGCATATGTAATCAAATCATAAATACCGCCAAAAAAGGACTGCAGATATGCGTTGTTGTGGGTGGCGGAAATATCTTTCGGGGAGTTTCTGACGCTGCGGCCGGCATGGAACGCTCTAGTGCTGATTACATGGGGATGCTTGCAACTTGTATGAATGGTTTGGCATTGCAAAGCGCCTTGGAGCAGGCTGGAGTTCCAACAAGAATGCAATCTGCTATTGTGATGGATAGTATTTGTGAGCCATATATTAAGCGTCGAGCAGTAAGGCACTTAGAAAAAAATCGTGTAGTTATTTTTACCGCAGGAACTGGAAATCCATTCTTTACCACCGACACCGCCGCAGTTCTCAGGGCAATCGAAACTAATTGTGACGCAATTTTTAAAGGAACCCAAGTTGATGGAGTTTATTGTTCGGATCCAAAAACAAATTCCGACGCCAAAAGATATGAAAAATTGAGCTATCGTGAGGTTATTAAGCAAGATTTAAAGGTGATGGATCAAACCGCAATAACACTCGCAAAAGATAATAAGTTGCCAATCATAGTTTTTTCCATTAAAAATGAAAATGCCTTGCAAGAAGTTGTAAATTCTGAAGGAAAATTCACAATCATTAACTAAAATTAATAATTAAAATGATCAATACATTATCTGATAAAGCTAGAAAAAAAATGGATGACATCATGTCATTCTTAAAAAGAGATTTAGACAGCATAAGTACCGGCAGGGCAAATCCTGCTTTGCTTGACACCGTTAGGGTTGAGGCATATGGAGATTTTATGCCACTTTTGCAAGTAGCCAGCATTTCTGTTCCGGACTCATCAACAATTGCAGTTCAGGCTTGGAGTAAAGATATGGTGAAGCCAATAGAGAAGGCTATCACTAATGCTAATCTAGGTTTTAACCCAATGGCTGACGGGCAAGTTCTTCGAATAGCAATTCCAAAATTAAGTGAAGAAAGGCGTCGCGATTTAGTCAAATTGGCTAAAAAATATGGTGAGGATAAAAAGGTTGCTGTTCGAAATTCAAGAAGAGACGCGTTGGATGATTTTAAGAAACAAGAAAAAGAGCTTGGAGCTAGTAAGGATGATTCTCATTCTTTTGCTGACATAATTCAAAAATTAACCGATGAGTATGTTAAAAACATTGATGATGCTGTTTCGTCCAAAGAAAAAGACTTAATGACAATATAGGGTTTTTTATTTAAGCGACTAAATGGGTTAAATTACTTAACAGTTTTTTATTATTTATAAAACTACTTCGAACATTCTGATATTTTAGAAATAATCTCTAATTTTAAATGGTCTGCAGAGATTTATTGCGGGTCGATTGTTGTCCAATCAAGGATTATTGATAATAATATCATAACCCATAATTTTTCATTGTGGAAAATCTAAAAACACCTACCCACGTCGCCATAATAATGGATGGCAACTCCAGATGGGCAAAAAAGAATATATTGCCTCTGGCCATGGGTCACAAGGCTGGATCAAAAGCAATAAAAACCCTAGTCAAATCCGCTGCACAATTAGGAGTTAAATATTTAACTATATACGCATTCTCAACTGAAAATTGGCAAAGGCCAAAAGAAGAGGTCGGAAATCTGATGTTTTTATTGAAAGAATATTTGTCAAAAGAAGTTGATGAGTTGATTAAAAATGGAGTTAAGATCGTTGTTTCTGGCAGATTGGATAATGTTGAAGAATCTACAGTTCAAAAAATAAGATCAATTGAAGAGAGGACTAAGAACAATAAAAATATTTGTCTAAATGTGGCATTTGATTATGGGGCAAGGCAAGAGTTGGTTGACAGTTTTAAAGGAATATTGACCGCAATTGAAGATGGTAAGGTTGGTCGAGATGACGTTGATGAGAATTTAATTAGTCAGAATCTTTACAATCCACAAATACCGGATCCAGATTTATTAATTAGAACAGGAGGAGAAATGCGCATCAGCAATTTCTTGCTTTGGCAGATATCCTACAGTGAGATTTATTTTACAGAGAGATTGTGGCCAGATTTTTCTAAAGAGGATTTGGAATTAGCAATTTTGGAATTTAACAAAAGAAAGCGTAATTATGGAAAAAGATAATCTTAAACAAAACTTCAATAAATCCGGAACTAAAGCTGGAAATTTAGCAAAGAATTTCATGCGCAGCTTTAGTGGAGCAATAGATAATTTAATTTATAAAATAGGTAAAGTCGACGACGCTTCTAACCTAAGATCTCGAATTATCTCGGGATTTATAATGCTGGTAATCGGTATTTCGGCAATTTATTTTTCTAAAGGATTGTTCCTTTTATTATTGATTTCCTTGACTGTGGCAATGTCTTTTGAATGGGTTGATTTAACAAAAACCGCACCAAAGGAAGAGAGGAAGAAGTGGCATTTGATAGGATTTTTATATATATTGTTGCCAATATTTTCAATTTTGACGTTGAGAGATTATGATTTGGTCAGTGGTTCAGACATATTGTTTTGGATGTTTGCAATTATCGTTGCAACCGACACTTTTGCCTATTTCGCAGGGAAAAACTTTGGCGGTCCAAAACTAATGCCAAGCGTTAGTCCTAGTAAAACTTGGTCTGGGATTGCTGGTGGGGTTATTGCCAGCATTATCATCGGCTTCTTGAGTTCATACATGTTCGCTGGAAGTGCAATTTTCTTTATTTTCATTAGCGCATTATTGTCAATTCTTGGGCAGGCTAGTGATCTTCTTGAATCAAAAGTAAAAAGAATTTTTGGAGTTAAGGATTCTGGGTCAATAATTCCAGGTCATGGTGGCATATTAGATCGATTTGATGCTATGGTTTTAGTGTCTCCGGCCACCTTACTTTTGGTTTGGATTTATTCTGCAGAATTTATATCCAAATAATTGCATTTTTGAAAATAAACTTTAAAATGCCCGCTCTTTTTTAACCTCCTATTTTGATCTTTTTATATGGCAATCAATAATTTGCTTGCAAAAAAATATGCTATCGCCGCTTTTAATGTGGCCAAAAAAGCTAACATCGTTGATCAATTTTCAGCTGATCTTAAGAACTTTGTTTCATCGCTGCCTAAATCGATAATTAAAGAATTATCCAATCCGGCAATTTCCAAGGCATCTTTAAAAGATATCATTATCGCCTTTGGAGATAAAATGTCTTTAGCTGGAGAAGTTGTGTCTTTTCTAGAGATTGTGGCACAGGAAAGAAGGATTTCTAATATTGTTGCGATTGAAAATCACTTCGCTAAATTAGTCAAAAATGAGAAAAATATTTTAGAAGTCGAGGTGTTTGCCGCTAAATCTTTGGATGATAAGGAGATTGAAGAGATCAAGTCGATATTGGTAAAAAAATACGTCAACAATTCGATAGAAATCAAGCAATCTATCAAAAAAGATATTTTAGGTGGTATTCAAATCAAAATCGAATCAATGATGATTGATGCTAGCCTTAAAAGACAGTTATCGGCTCTAAATCAACAATTTCAATCAATTTTATAATTTTAAATAATTAAAACTATGCAATTACAAGTAGGTGAATTTTCCAAAATTTTACAAGACAAAATCGAAGGCTTTAAAACAGAAGCTCAGCTCAAAGAAGTTGGGGAAGTTGTTTCGGTTGGTGACGGGATCGCAAAAATTTATGGGTTGGATAATGTTCAGGCAGGAGAGCTTGTAGAATTTGATTCTGGAATCAAAGGAATGGCGCTAAATCTTGAAGCAGATAATGTTGGTGTGGTTGTTTTTGGTGAATGTCAAAAAATTAAAGAAGGTGACAGCGTTAAAAGAACAGGAAAGATTGTTGAGGTTCCCGTTGGTAAAGGATTGCTTGGAAGAGTGGTCAACGCCCTTGGAGAGCCAATTGATGGCAAAGGTGCATTGGAAAATGTTGAATACAAACAAGTTGAAATTAAAGCCCCAGGAATTATAGCCAGACAGTCCGTTGGTGAGCCAATGCAAACCGGCATTAAAGCAATTGACAGCTTGATTCCAGTTGGTCGTGGACAAAGAGAATTGATTATTGGTGACAGACAGACTGGTAAGACAGCTATTGTTCTTGATACCATGATAAATCAAGCTCCTGCCCATGAAGGAGATGATGAAAAACAAAAACTTTATTGTATCTACGTTGCAATCGGTCAAAAAAGATCGACAGTTGCTTCGATTGTTAAAACTTTGGAAGAGGCTGGTGCAATGAAATATTCTGTTGTTGTTGCTGCAACAGCATCGGAAGCTGCTTCAATGCAATTTTTTGCGCCTTACACAGGTTGTACCATCGGTGAGTATTTCAGAGACAATGGAATGCACGCATTAATTTCATATGATGACCTTAGTAAGCACGCCGTTGCTTACCGTGAGATGTCACTATTGCTTAGAAGACCACCAGGACGTGAAGCTTATCCTGGAGATGTTTTTTACATCCACTCTCGTCTTTTGGAGCGCGCTGCAAAAATGTCTGATGAAATGGGCGGTGGTTCACTGACTGCGCTTCCAATCATTGAAACTCAGTCTGGAGATGTTTCTGCTTACATTCCAACCAACGTAATTTCGATCACTGACGGTCAAATTTTCTTGGAAACAGAGTTATTCTACAAAGGCATTAAGCCCGCAGTTAATGTTGGTCTTTCAGTTTCTCGTGTTGGATCTGCCGCACAAACTAAAGCCATGAAACAAGTTGCAGGAACAATCAAGCTTGACTTAGCTCAATTCAGAGAATTGGAAGCTTTTGCTCAATTTGGCTCAGACCTTGACGCATCTACTCAAAAGTTGCTTGATAAAGGAAAAAAATTAACCGAACTATTGAAGCAAAATCAATATTCACCAATGCCTTTTGAAGAGCAGGTTGTCTCAATTTACACTGGAGTTAAGGGGTATTTGGACAAGATTGAATCTCGTGACGTTGTCAGGTTTGAAAAAGAATTTTTACGTAAAATAAAATCAGCTCACGGTAATATTTTGAAATCAATCAAAGCTGAGAAGAAAATTTCTGAGTCAGTTGAAGCTGAACTGAAAAAAATCATCATTGAATTTGTTGATTTGTTCAATTAGGAGCTTGCT
>JBLHTM010000073.1:0-6077 GCA_047627215.1 Rickettsiales bacterium
TTTAGCTTCTGGAGCGTCAGCAACTAATTATGATATTACTTATGACAATGGTGAACTTACCATCAACAAAGCTGCATTAACAATTACAGCTGATGATAAAACAAAAATCTATGGTGATGCTAATCCAGAATTAACCGCTTCTTATACAGGATTTAAACTTGATGATGATGCTTCTGCAGTTTTGAATCTTGATTTAAATACTATTTCAACCACTTCTTCAGATGCTGGAGATTATGATATTTTAGCTTCTGGAGCGTCAGCAACTAATTATGATATTACTTATGACAATGGTGAACTTACCATCAACAAAGCTGCATTAACAATTACAGCTGATGATAAAACAAAAATCTATGGTAATGCTAATCCACAATTAACATATAGCTATTTAGAATCTCAACTAGTTAATTCAGATAGTATAGAAGATTCTATAAGCTCTCCAATTTTATTAACTACCGACGCCACCACAACATCTCCAATATCATCAGATGATGTTATGCATAAAATCATTGCCTCAAATGGTGAATCTAAAAACTACAATCTGACCTATCAAGCTGGTGTGTTGACAATTGAGCCAAAACCAAACAATAATCCAGAAACTCCTAGTTTCATAAATTCTAACACAGAATTGCAATATCAACCTTTAGCTAAAAACAATTCTAGCACTGGTTGTTTAATTAAAGTTGATGGAAACTCATCAGAATTTAATAATCTTATCAAAAGTGTCTCTGGCGGTTCTGCGTGTTAAAAATCACAAAAGAGCTCTAAGGGTGATGAAATTATTCAATCTCAGTCCAATTAGAAAAATCAATATTCCTATAAAAAAGAAGGATTCAAAACAAAAAGAGTCTGACAATGCTAATTTACCCGATGGAATTGTAATTAAATATCCATCCCAAGTTTAGGCCATTGATTTTACGTGTTGGGTAAAATATTAAAGGACAATAAAATTAAGCTTTCAATGAGCAATAAAGCCAGTCCTTGGGATAATGGTCTTGAACGACCGGAGATTTGTCTCCGGAAAAACAGCCTCAATGGCTGTTTTGAGTGAATAGCGTCAATGAGTGAAGCAAATTCCGGGTAACTCAAGAATCATTTTATGGGAAATTTAAGCTGGAACTTCGTCTATCTTTGATTATGAGGGTAGTTTCTTATTTTTTGGCCTTGGTTAAATCTGGATATCCTCTAGGCATAATTTACTCCTTAATTTAAAATTAAAATAATGATAAATTGGAAGTTGTGGTTTTTCTAGGAATTTGGGGTGTCAAGGGGTTAAATTATGACCGTGAGGCAAAAAATTATTTTTCGTCTTGCCAACCTACTTTCTTCAAGAAATCTTTGTAGGTTCCCTCAAAAATGAAAGTCTTGTCATCATCAAAAACGATTAATTTATTAGCAACTTCTTTCAAGAAATATTCACTGTGCGTGACCATCAAAACTGCTCCATCGAATCTTTTTATTGCTCCGAGCAATGAGTCGCAAGATTCAAGATCCAGGTGATTTGTGGGCTCATCAAGAAGCAAAAGATTTGATGGTTTGAGAAGAATTTTTCCAAGCATGACTCGGCTTTTTTCTCCACCTGACAGAACTCCGATTTCTTTATTCGATAATGTTCCTGAAAACATCATGTTGCTAGCAGTTCTTCGGACTGTGGTTTGGTCTAGCTTTGGAGCTGCTCTGTGCATTTCTTCATAAACGCTCAAAGTTGGGTCAAGACGATCAATATTCATCTGTCCAAAATAACCGATTTCGGTTTTATTATTGACTTTGGCATCTCCTTCAACTGGGATTAAATCACCTGTAATGAGTTTGAGCAAAGTTGATTTACCTTTACCATTCTTTCCGATGATGCAAATTTTGTCTTCAGGAGTGATTCTAAAAGTCAATTTTTTGATCAATTTTTCATGACCATCATATCCAAAAGTCAAATCTTTGACTTCAACCATTGAATCTTTACTGGTGTAAGGAATTTCATTAAATTTGAAATCTAGAGTGGCAATGTTGCCTAATTTCTCTTTTTGACCTTTCTTTTCAAGCATCTTTATTTTCGATTGAGCTCGACTCGCCATACTGGCTTTGGCTCCAAAACGATCAATCCATTCTTGGGTTTTTTCGCGTTGCTTATCTTCATTAATTCTGGTTTTCTCGTAAATTTCTTCCTCTAGGGCGATTTTTTCCTTTAGACCCTTAGTGTTTCCGGGGACTTTCTTGAAATCTCCTCTATGAATAAGGATTGTGTGACTGATGATGCTATCCATGAAATCACGGTCATGGGTAATGAGGATCAATTCACCATCCCAATCTTTTAAGAATTTTTTTAACCAGCGAACCGAATGAATATCTAAATAGTTGGTAGGCTCATCCAAAAGTAGCATGTTTGGTTCATCCAACAGCAATTTTGCAAGATTGATTTTGACTTGATATCCACCAGAAAACTCATGAGGATCTTTTTGCATATCTTCTTCAGAAAATCCTAGTCCGCGCAAAATTTCTTCACCTTTCCATCCTTCATATTCACGATCTTCAGGCAAAACAGAACAAACCTCTTCAACTGCAGATTCATATGTGAACTTGATGTGTTGTGCCAAATGCCCAATTTTGTATCCCTTAGGAATTGAAACCTCACCACTGTCGGGCTCAAGTTCATTTAAAAGCAATTTTAGGAAGGTACTTTTTCCACTACCATTACGTCCGATGAGTCCGGCTTTTTCTCGTCCGTTGAGAATAAAATTGACATCCTCAAAGATTGAATTTCCGGAAAATGAAATTGAGAGGTCTTTTACTTTAATCATTTTTAGTTTTAGTTAGTTTTTTGTTTTTGACAATTTAGTTTGATGGTCTTGTTGGTCTTCTATTGCCGCCAAACCCACCTGGTTTCCCGCCGAAACCACCACCTGGTTTTTTGTTGAAATTTTTGTCAACATTGTTTTTAGATCCGCCTCTAGAATTGTTTCTATCTGCGCCTCTAAAATCCCTTCCACTATCTTCGGAGCTGAATCTGCTTCTTCTATCGCTATTTTCATATGTTCCGGATCTGCGATCTTCGGTGTTAGAAAATCTTGGTTTTTGTCCTTGGAATTTATTTTCTGAAGGGTTTTTTAAATTACGGCGATCATTTGAATTTCCCTGTCTTTCTTCGCCAAAACCCACAGATCTGCCGCCAAAATTATTAGGATTTGGGGAGTGAGGTTTTTTGTCAGAATCAAATCTTGGTTTAGATCCCTCATTAAATCTTGGTCTTTGAGGTCTTGATACTTCGTCGCTGAATCTTGGTTTAGATCCTTCAGTGGAGAATTTTGGTCTTGGTGGCCTAGGATTTCTTGAATCTTCATCATTAAATCTAGATTTTGCTCCTTCAGGTTTTGATCTTGGTTTAACAAATCTGCCATCAGCGTCTTTTTTTCTGCTTTGGGCAAAATATGAAAGATTTTCGTCATTTCCTTTTGATCCAAAATTTTTCTTGAAAGGAGCTTTTAAAGCGGGAGATGACTTAACTGAAGGTTTTCTGTTTGATGGAGCTCTTGGTGCGGGGTTTCTGCCGCTATTTCCACGTTTTATTGATGGTAGTGGGTTTGATTCTCCGCTGGATTCAACGCCGTGAAGAGCGTGATTCTCATCAACAGGTATTTTCATTTTAATGATTTTCTCAATGTCTTTTAAGAAAGTCTTTTCTGAATTATCACAAAAAGAGATAGCAATTCCAGTTCTTCCTGCTCTACCAGTTCTGCCGATTCTGTGAACGTAGCTTTCTGGCTCATTTGGTAGTTCGTAGTTTATGACGTGGGTGATGGTTGAAATATCGATTCCGCGCGCCGCAATGTCAGTTGCAACTAGAACTTTTATTTTTCCACCTCTAAAATCTTCCAAAGCTTTCTCTCTGGCAGATTGTGATTTGTTACCGTGAATTGGGGCAGATTTTATGGAATGTTGATCCAAAAATGCGCAAATGCGGTTGGCGTTATGCTTGGTTTTTGAAAATACTAAAAATGAATCAGAATCTTCACTGTTTTTGACAATGGTTTTAAGTAGAAGTGGCTTGTTGTTTTTTTCAACAAAATTAATGCTTTGTTCAATTCTTTCAACGGTTGTTGCTGCTGGTGTGACTTCAACTTTTACTGGATTGTTCAAAATTGAATCTGCCAATTTTGCCACATCTTTGGGCATTGTTGCAGAAAAAAACAAGGTTTGTCTCTCTTTTGGCAATTTGGCGATGATTTTTTTAACATCATTGATAAATCCCATATCAAGCATTCTGTCAGCCTCGTCGAGAACGAAAATTTCTAATTCAGCAAAACGAATATGGCCTTGATTCATCAAATCAAGCAATCTTCCTGGAGTTGCCACCAGAATATCAAAACCTTTTTTTGCAGCTGAAATTTGAGGATTGGCGTTGACGCCACCAAAAATTAGACCTGATTTCAAATTCAAATCCTGACCATAGAGTTTGACATTATCAACAATCTGACTAGCAAGTTCACGAGTAGGGGTGAGAATCAATGAGCGCACTCTATTGGATTGAACTGGTTTGTTGCTTTTGAAAAGATTGTCTAAAATTGGCAAAGAGAATGCTGCAGTTTTTCCGGTTCCGGTTTGAGCGATTCCAAGAAAATCCTTTCCTTCCAAAATGTGTGGAATTGCCTGTTCTTGAATTGGAGTAGGTTGAGTGTATCCTTTTTTTGTCAAGGCACTAATTATTTGTGAGTTGAGCTGTAGATCTTTGAATTCAGGCATTAAGTTTTTTTTTAAATGAAAGGGCGGGGTTTTTAACGATCTTTAAAGATGTATATCTAGATCTTCTATTTGGGCGAGCGCGCAATATAAGACATAAAAACTAAATATCCATTCATTTATCTTGACTGATAAAAATATAGATCATATTTTTGACCAGCCAATTTTTTTTGGCAATTTTTTAATTTCAAACCAAAATATCATGAAAAAACTTACTATTATTACTTTGGCATTATCTTTATTGGCATCTTTTCCGGCCTTTGCTAAAGGAGAGAAAAAAGCTGAAGCTTTTGCTAAGCACAAATCAATGATTATTTCTCACCTTGAAAAAGAAAAATCAGCGGTTTCTAGTGAAATTACTTGTTTAAAATCTGCGTCTGACAAAACTGGGGCCAAAGCCTGCAAAGAGCAGAAAAAAGCAACAATGAAAAATCTTAGAGAAGAAAGAAAAGCCGAATCTAAGCGTCTTAAAGAAGAAAGAGCGGAAAAACGCAAATTAGCTAAAGAGGAAAGAGAAGCTAAGAAAAAAGCAAAAAAGTCAGAAAGGTAATCTAAGAAAAAAGCTGCTCAAGAGTAAAAATATAAAAAATAATTTTTTATCTCCATTTTATTGAAATATTGTTCGGAATCCTATTCTTGGATTTCGGACAATATTTTTGTCAAAGCGTCGTCAATCAAATCAAAAACTTCTTCAAATCCATTTTCTCCATAGTAAGGATCGATGATTTCGTCATTAAAATAATTTTTCACATCAGCATATTGCAAAAACAACTGAATTTTATTTTCAAATTGCGATGGGCAAATTTGGCGAAGCGAAGAAATGTGGCTGCGATCCATGGCAAAAATTAGATCGAATTTTGAAAAATCATCAAGTGTTATTTGCCTTGATAAAATACCTGAAAAATCAATCCCTCTTTTTTCCCCGGTTACAACAGATCTTGAGTCTGGTTTTTGCCCACTGTGACAACTTGTTGTTCCGGCTGAGTCAATTGTAATATTTTTTAATCCTAAGGATTTTATTTTATGCTCAGCGATTGCATGAGCAGTTGGTGATCGGCAGATATTTCCGGTGCAGATAAATAGTATTTTCATTGATAAGTGCGGTTTTGGGTCGGTTATTAGGGATTTAAATAAGTATGGTTGAGATCAATAATTTTAAAAAATATCTCGTTTTTTTTAATATCTTATTCTTAATTCTACGTTTATATTTCCGTTGCCAATTGGTGAGTTTTCATTTGGAATGAAGATTGATGGCGTGAGACTTATGCCAGACGTGAAGTCCCCTTTGTCGATTTTATATTCCAATGGCGTTTCCATAATCATATCGCCAATTAGTTCATTTCTTGTTTTAA
>JBLHTM010000074.1:0-6048 GCA_047627215.1 Rickettsiales bacterium
ATTCTGACTAACTTGATCACTAACAATTGGATAAATCACTGATCTTTTATATCCCAGATTTTCTAAAGCAGAAATTGCATCAGTAACAATCTCATTATTATTTTGATCCAAACTTTTTTCTATTTTTGAATTTGGCGCCGACACAATAAAATCTCCAGAAATTTTCTTAGGACTATCCTTTAATTCAGAAACAATTCTTAAAGCCAGCTTGGGGCCAATCCCAGGAACTTTGGAAAACAAAACTTTATCTCCAGAATTTAGTGCCAAAACAATATCTCCTATCGACATTGACCCGAGAATTTTTAGCCCAACTTTATTGCCAACCCCGCTAACTTTGCAAAGCTCATTAAACCAAGTTTTTTCAATCTCTTGGGCGAACCCGTAGAGATGAATATGGTCTTCGCGAACAACAGTTTCGATCAATAAGGCGATTTCTTGACCTTTTTTTTCTTGTAAGTAATTGAGAGTTTTTCTTGATGCATAAATATTGTAACCAACTCCATTTACATCTAGAATCAATTTTTCATCGAAAATGGAATCGATTATGCCCTTTAGTTTTCCAATCATAAATTAGTTTGTTTTGCTGTTAGAAATTTGTTGGTTGGATAGTAAGTGGGATTTTGCTTTTCGTGTCAACAATTTATGGGGATTTTGAGTTTTTTTGGTGGGCTTTTAAAATAATTTCTAAGTGCGTGTTGTTTTTTAATCCACCTCAAATTGCCCGTGGCAAAAAAACTACCGGCACACCAGGCATGGAGATTCTAAAATCATCTTCGTAGCGAAAAGAGTCGCCGCGCCGTCATACCGGACATAGAGTTTCTTAGGTAGATTCTTCCTCCTTAGAAACTATTGATCCGGTACCTCATGAGGCAAAATATCCGCCTGTAATTCTTGATCGGTCTATTCGTTTAAAAGATTATTCGTCCTGACTCACGAGACCCCCACTTTCGTGAGGAAGAAGATTATGTGAGGATATAAAAGTGGGAAATAAAGTGATGATAAATAAGATTATTCCACTCAAATCAGATTATTTTCATGAGGAAGATCAAGGGCATTTTTTAAGTGGATAATTAATTCACTCACTCATTTTGAAAAAGAGCCAAAAAATTTTATCAAGATTCAAAAAAATATTTAGCGAAATCAGGCTCCTTCCAGACCAGATCTTGCTAACTAATTTGAATAATTCTCGAGTTATGCCCCTTTATTTTTCTCTTTCTCCGCCTTTGCCTCTTCTCTTTTCTTCTTCTTTTCTATTTTCTCTAGTTTCTCTGTTTCAGATATTTCTTTATAGATAAATTCATAAACTTTTTCTAACTGAGTTTTGATTCTATCTAAAGTTTTCATTTTATTCTCCGCAGAATCTTTGGGATGATTTTGCGCATGAATGATGGCTTCAGAAAGGTTGAAAGCTCCAATTGCAGTTGACGATCCTTTGATCGAATGAGCGGCCTTTCTCCAAGCCGCATTGCTTTTGTCAACAATTGCATCCTCCATTTGCTTGATAGTATTTTTTGTAGTATCCAAATATAGAATAAAGACTTCTTTTTCAAAGTTTAAATCACCCTTAGTCACTTCACGAAAATAATTCAGGTCAATCGCTGGCTCTTGATCAGGAGTGATAACTTCACTGTCAGAATGATCAACAGTTGCAGTTGAGGAAGGAATGTCCTTTTTATCTTTTTCCTTACCAACATCTTTACCATTTACTTTGTTGTTTGTTTCTTTTGTTGTCATGATTTTGGTTTTTTAATTAATAAAATTTTTTGAATAATTTGGTACCTAGATAAGCTTTTTGTATGATTCTTTTTTAAGTCATTTTTGAAAAAATTTAGGCAAAAAAGCAAAAATTAACAAAAAAATGACGTAAGAACAAAGGCACAATAGAAACTTAATTGATCACCAAACCTTCCAAAACTGGATCGAGTTTAATGTTTAATCTCTTCATGGCCGCATGATTAACGCTGAGCTCAAAATTCCTTCTTCCCATTTGCACCAAAATGGTTCCGCTTTTTTCAATAAAATTCTCATCTATGCTAACTGAAATAACATTGCTGGCATTGGCAAGTTTGATCGCCTCAAATTCAGCATTTTTGTTTTGTGAAATATAAAAAACTTGGCATTTCTGAGAAGCAAAATCCGCCTTCAAAAGATCTTCATTGTTTCTGAAAAACACAATCTCTTCATATTTTTCTTTTAACGACACCGCAACTTGATCATAGCCATAAACACAAATATTCCGACTTTCAATCCCCAGCATTCGAGGCATATTATAGACGAAATTGGCAATCGACTTATAGATGTCACCTCTCGCCCGAGACTCTTGCGAGGGGCTAAAAGTGAAGATTGTTAATAATGTGAGAATAATTATTTTTTTCATTTATATCTAATTTACCAGAATCTAACAACAGTTTTAAAATAGATAGTTCTTCCAACTTCAGTGCTATTGGCAAATAAAGCGCCTTTGAATTCTTGGTGCCTTCTGTCAGTAATATTTTGCGCTCCGATGCTAAATTCTATATTGGGGCTAAAAAGATAGCCTATCCTGGTGTCAAATCTTGAATATGATGGAACCCCGTTAGTGCCACTATTTGGCAAGGAGTCGACATAATAGTAAATATTGTCAAATTCGACTTTAGGAGTGATATTGTAGTTGGATCTCAGGCGAAATTGACCTTCTGGAGATTCTCCTTCAGCCGTGTCAATTTGTGAACTACTTTCGGTACTAATTCTATTATTTCTAACGTCAAGCTTTAGAAAATCGTATCCGGCCTCCAGTCGCCAATTATTATTCGCTTGTAATTTGGCAGTTATTTCGGCTCCATAGGACTCACCTTCACCAAAATTGGTTGTCGTTGCTCCAAAACCATTTTTGAGGTTAAAAGTTCTTAGTTTACTATAATCATTATAAAAGAAAGCGACGTCAATCAGGCTGGTTCGAGTTGGCTTGATTCTGTATCCCGCTTCATAGGCAATCACCTCTTCGGACTCATAATCAGAATCTCCGGCCTGAGCTTTTGTTCCACTTGGCAATGTGATGGATATTGATTCTTCTGCCCTAGTTGGGGTTCGTACTGCCCTAGAAACCGAAGCCCAGGCAGTCTGGGTTCTTGATGGAAAGAGGGTAAGCTTGGCGCTGGGCTGGAATTCAAAACCGGTATAATCATTATTCTCAAATTTTGATCCTATAGTCAGATATAGAACATCGGCGATAAGGCCGATTTTATCCTGCAAAAAGGCACTGAAAATTTGATCGCTCCTTTTATCTCTGTAGTCCAGGACAACAACATCATTGGTTAAGGGTTCTTCATTTATTTTATCTGATATCAATCGATATCCAGCTCCAAACACCAGATGGTGCCGCTTGTTAAAATCATAAAAATATTGAAAATCAATATCGGCGGTCCGACCGTCTCTGGCTAGGACTTGAGTGTCAAATTGGTCATAATCAATATAAGTCTGTAGAGTGAAGCTGGATTTTTTGGAGATGTCCCTTTCCCAATTGATGGCGATATTAGCACCTCTGGAGTTTTTGTGTGTTGGTTCGTCAGCAGAGTACCCGCCAGAGGTAAAATCAAAATAATCATTAGCTTTCCCTTGCCTGACATCGCCGTGAATTGCCACGGTGCTGCCCTGAATTGATCTTATGTCATATCTAAATCCTGCCTGAGACTGACGATAACCATCATCATTGTCTCGATTGCCATTAATTTTCCTCATCTCACCTCGATGAAGTTGCTTGGCATAGACTCGATAGTGATTGAGATCTTTGGTGACTCCACCATATCGCACCTCACCAATGAATCGATCTTGATTTCCGATTGTACCCGAAGCGTACCCTCCTTGAGAATCGACGGCATTTTTGGTTATGATGTTGATGATTCCATTTACGGCATTAGCTCCCCATATTGCACCTCCAGAACCACGAATGACTTCAATTTTATCAACATCTTCCAGCAGGTAATCCTGAACATCCCAAAATGATCCAGAAAAAACAGGTGTATAGACTGTTCTTCCGTCAACCATTACTAGCATTTTATTAGAAAATTGACTATTAAAACCACGGGATGAGATTGCCCATTTATGACCGTCTATTCTGGCAACTTGTAATCCCGGAACCAATCTCAAGGCCTCAGGAATGCTGTTGGATCCAGACCTCCTTAGATCTTCTGAGGATAGGACATATATTGAAGATGCGGCATCAAAGGCATTTTCATTTTTTTTAGAAAGGGAAAATATTTCAGAGTCGAATAATTTATATAATTCCTCACTTGCCGCATCAGCCTTCCTTTGGTTTTTGACTTTGGACTCTGCAAAAGAGTGGCCGGAAATCAAAGATGATAGTAGTGTAGTAAAAATTAGGATATTTTTCATAAATATATATACTGTAAGTTAACTATTAATTAAACCCCTTAACTACTATTGGGTAAAATTTTAAATCTAATTTGTTTCCACCATAAGAATTTTTAGGGGTAAGTTTAATATCATTGAAAATTTTAAACCCGTATCCAAATCTTGTGAAAATGTCATCATAGACCTTATTTAATTCTGGATAGGCTATTCCTACAACATATCTTGATCCTGAATCTATTGCGTGAGAAATGAGATTCATAAAAAATTTAATAAAAAACTCAATTCCCATCTTTTCACTAACTGCTAATCCGCATATTTCTGAAAATACATCTTTTTCCTTAGTGTCAGAGTCAAATTCTTTTAATAAACTCTGGTAAGTGAATCCACTAATGGAGTCGTCATTGCACATGATTTTATTCTTATTTGAGTAATCTATTCTTCCTCCGGCAATTACCTTTTCTTCATAAAGAGCTACTACGATATCGCCAGTTTTATCATATTTATTTTCTTGCCCGTCATATTTTTCAAAACCAAGTTTTTTTCGATATTGCCTTTCCCTTAAATCATAATATTGCTTTAGGAGATCTTTGTCTTTAGTGTGGACAAAAGTGATTTTATTAATATCTATTCGTTTTTTCTTCGGTGAAGGTTTTTTACTTACTTTCATTACAGAATCAAACCAGCTCCCGCATCCCTCAAGAGTATCTTGAGTTTCTTTATTTAGAAACCATTGCTCACCAGAGATAAAAAACCAATTATTGTTAGATTGGTTTTTTGATGATTTTTTGTGGCTTTCTTCTAAATTCATTGGTCAATTATTTATTTTATAGTGTCGTTTTGGGACAAGGCCTTCTTCTGAGTTATTATTGGTTGCAAATTAAAAAGGCTTACTTTTAACTAACAAATAGTTGGCCGAATAGAAAATGCAAATAAAAAATAATTTTTAATTCATAATGAGTAAGGAACTGTTTCAAATTCAAACAACCGCCAAAGAAACCTCTAAAAAGAGTGCCAAAAACAGTGTTTTTACCTCAAAAACAAAAGCCAAAAAATCACCTCGATTGAAAGACGGGTCGTCTAAAAAATCCAAGAAATCTCCAACAAAAAATAATCCATTTAAAGAATGTAAAAATATTGTTTGTGGTTTTTTTAAAAATTTTGGGAAAAAAAAGAAACGCAACTCTTCCAGATATAAAAAAATTCTGTCAGAGGCTGTTGTTTTTAAGTTCAAATATCTGCGCAAATATTTCAAGGCTCTTTCAATCAAAAAAAACAATGATCTAAGAAAGATCAACGGGGCGATCATCACCAGGTCTTATAATATATTCTCTCTGATTATTATGAGTTTGGTTTTTGCTGCTGGGATGATAAATGCTCGTTCAATATATGTTGGGCAGGTTGAATCTTTTAAAGATTCTGTACGCATTCAATCCAGTGTTGTTGAGAAGGCGGTTTCCAATTCGGTCAATAACGTTCAAAACTACATGAATTATCTGGGTGATAAATTCAGAGTTGCTGAGGAGAAGGGTGTGGAATATGAATTTATTTCAGAGATGCTGCGCAAAAGTGTCAATACTAACTATATTGCGGACAATTTTTATTCTTGGTTGAATGTGGATTATTTGGATAAGAGTGACTTATTAACTATTACCTCCAAAAGAGGGATTCTTAATAAAAAAAGCTCTATTTCGGAAAAAT
>JBLHTM010000075.1:0-6010 GCA_047627215.1 Rickettsiales bacterium
GTTTTGAAGAGAATAAGCGCCTTAAAAAAGAATTATCTTTAGTCAATCAGGAGCGTGATCTATTAAAAAAGGCGGCAGCAAAGTTTGTGAAAGAATCACGGTAAGGTGTGCGTGGATAAAAAATAACTGCAATTCTCAGAATGATAATTGTATCAACGTCAAATCTGACAAATCTGATAATTCATTATTTCCGATTACGACTTTATGCAAATTCATGAAGGTTTTCAGTAGTGGTTATTATGAATGGTTAAATCGCCTTCCAAACAACAGGGACGTAGATAATCAAGAGTTGTAACTGCAAATAAAACAGGTTCGTGTCAAATCGTAATGTTTATGGCACTCGTAATTTACTTATGAGTTATTGGCAATTCATTTAAGACCAAAAGATCATATCCATTCTTTTGATCAAATATGCCAAGATAATAATATTGAGCATAGATTAACCCAGTTCAGGCATCCTTGGACCAATGGTCAGGTTGAGGTCTTTAATAGAATCATTAAAAATCATACGGTGAAAAAATACCATTATGATGATGTTAAGCAGTTGAAAGATCATTTAATGTCTTTCCTGCTGGTTTATAATTATCAAAGACCATTAAAGTCTTTGAAGTTTAAAACTCCTTATAAAAGAGTTGTTGAGGAATATCAGATTAACCCTGATATTTTTCTTGAGAATCCGAGCCATAATAAGGTGGGACTAAACATTTAATTAACATTGTCTAATAATTAAATGTTTTTAGATTCTAAACTTGGGTAGTTAAATAATTCTGAATTCCCAAATTTTTGACTAATCCTAATTGTGTGAAGGAAATCTAAATACTCCTCTTCGCTGATTAGAAATGTTTCTAACAAATATTTTCTGCCAGTATCGCCCACATCAAAAAAAGTTTTAATAGCTATTCGAAGATCTGCAATAGTACTAACATTAATCGCCAAATCATTATCGAACATTTTAACGACTGTTTTTCCAACATGGATTTTTTTGTAATTATTCATGTTTGGAGTTCCGTCTAGAAATAAAATGCGGTCAATGATAACATCAGCATTATTGATTTTATCAATTGATTCAGCTTTGGTAAGACTTGCTATTTTATTGAAACCTAGATCTCGAAGAATTTTTGCATGAATTAAATATTGGTTGATGGTAACAAGTTCGTTTCCAAGGATAATATTTAATTGATCGATAATTTTTACAGACATTTTTTAGATAATTTTTTTAATAAAAATTAACTACATTTTCTTTCTCAAAGAATTCAATGGTCGACCAAAGTTCTTAAGTTTTTATTTTTTAATTTTCATTCTCCAAAAATTCCTATGCCACTAAAGTGAATTATTGATCATTATTAATACTCATAAAGTCAGCTAAAACTTACTCAGAAATCTGGTTGTGGTTAAACATTTGAAGGCGATTATGAGGATTGAAAAAAATATAATTATTTTTAGCTTACGGAAGTTTTTTTTAACGTTTATGTTGACAATTAATATGTTATGTTATCACATAACGAAAAATTAATCACAATTTCTTTTATCAAATCTCTTTTATCTCATTTATGAATTATTTTAAATCCATATTAGTTACATCTGTTGTCACTTTTTCTGCTTTTAATTCTTTTGCTGAAGATCAGGCGGTAATTTTAAATCCTGTCATTGTTACTGCGAATCCCTTGGGTCTCTCTTCGGATAGGTTAACGCAATCTGTCACTTTACTCGAGGGAAAAGATTTGCATAGAAAATTACAACCAACAATAGGAGAAACTCTTGCGGGAGAACCTGGTATTCGCTCAACATATTTTGGGCCAGGAGCAAGTAGGCCGGTTATTAGAGGTCTCGGTGGTGACCAAATAAATATTCTGCAAAATGGAATTAACAATATGGATGCCTCAAGCAACAGTGCTGACCACAATCTTGCTATTGACCCGTTATCTGTTGAGAGAATTGAGATTATTAGAGGTCCTTCTGCCCTTCTTTATGGATCCAAGGCAGTTGGTGGGGTTGTAAATATTATTGATAACAGAATTCCTGATCAGCCAATTCCAGAGAAAGCTACTGGAGCAACTGATTTTAAATATAACTCTGTTAATAATGAGCGCTCAGGATCAATCTTGCTTGAAGGCGGATTGGGGAATTATGCGTGGCATATTAATGGCTTTAAAAGAACAACCGACGATATTGATATTCCGGGCTACGCAAGGTCAAGTAATGCTCGATCTGAAGAACCTCTAGATGGTGATGAGGCAGAGGAAAGAGGTGCAATAAATAATAGCCAAAGCGATTCTGATGGTGTCACGGTTGGAATTTCAAGATTCTTTGATAAGGGATATTTTGGCGTGTCTCTGACCAATTATGAAACTAATTATGGAATTGTTGGCCATGGTGGCCATCACGATGACCATGGTGATGACCATGGTGATGAACATGGAGGTGAAGATGCTGACGTCAGAATTGGAATGAAGCAAAGACGTTTTGATTTGGCTGGTTTATACAAAGACCCATCCGAATACATAAAAGCCATAAAATATAAATTTGGTTTTTCTGACTATGAGCACACAGAATTTGAAGGTCAAGAAATAGGAACAACATTCGAGAATCGTGGATATGATAGTCGTGTTGAATTTACTCATAATAAATTTGGAATATTCGAGGGGGCTTTTGGTTTGCAATCCAACAGAAGTGATTTTTCTGCGAGCGGAGAAGAGGCTTTTGTTCCACCCAGCAACACTCATACAAACTCAGCTTTCATTCTTGAGGAAGTTCCTCTTGGAGATTTAAAATTGCAAATAGGCGGAAGGCTGGATTATCAGGAAATAAATGTTGATAAAGTTGCCTCTTTTGAAAATGTTGAATCACGTAATGATCTGGCTGGAAGCGCCTCACTTGGTTTTGTCTACGATTTACCAAAAGATTATTCAGCAGCAATTTCCACTTCATACACCCAGAGAGCACCTAATTCTCAGGAGCTTTATTCAAACGGTGAACATTTGGCGACAGAAACATTTGAAGTTGGAAACCAAGATCTTGACGTGCAAAAATCAGTAGGGATTGATCTTTCTTTGCGTAAGAACTCAGGATTCCTAAGCGGTGAAGTGAGTTTGTTTTACAATAATTTTCAAAATTTTATCGCTTTGAATGCAACCGGAGAAGAAGATCATGATTCAGATCTTCCTATTTACAATTATGTAAACATGCCTGCAGAATTTTATGGCGCAGAAGTAAAGGCTATGTTTGATGCTTATGATAAAAATAAACATAAGGTAAATTTTGAAATCAGAGGTGATTATTTAGAAGCTAGAAATAGATCCACTTCCGAACATTTGCCGCGCATTTCTCCAGCAAGAGTTGGGGGTAGTGCCATTTATGATTACAACAAAGTCGGGTTAAGGTTGGATGTGGATTACACTTTTGCTCAAAACAACGTTGCAGACGAAGAGGTTCCAACGGAAGGCTACGTAATGCTTAATGCCAGAACGGATTATCAGATTAACCTTGGTCCCACTAGCTCAATTTTATATCTAAATGCCACAAACTTGCTTGATCAAGAAGCTCGTAACCATGTCTCGTTTTTAAAAGACAACATTCCTCTTCCAGGTCGTTCATTCATGGTTGGTATCAAAACTTTATTTTAGATTTTAAAGTTTTATCACAACATTATTGAACCTAGATACATTGACGACATAACTATGATTATTGCCTATTCTTTAATAATTGGTTGCAGTTTGATGCATATTTTTTGCTGTGGAATTCCACTGCTTGCAACCATTATTGGCCTAGGAACAAACCTTGGGTTTATTACGAGAGGAGTTCTAGAAAATCCTTTATTTGAAAGTTTTGAAAAATTTGAAATTGAAATTCTTCTCTTGTCTGGATTAATGTTGGTTCTGGCTTTTATTCTAAAATTGAAAGCCGATAAAATGAATTGCTGTGAAAAAGAAGAGAGGAATTTTTGTGCTAAAAATGAAAAAATGAATAATTGTTTTTTAAAAATTTCCTCAGGATTGTATTTATTTAGCATATTAACATTTGCTAGCGGACACCTTGTCAATTAGCCAAGGCTTTTGTTAAACTTAGGAAATGCATGAACTACATATTCCCCTAATTTCAACAGCAACATATTCGATCTTAAAATTATTTTTAGATCCCATTTTCTCTACTTCGGTGGAAAGTTGTTTGTCACAACATTCTTGCACTTCATTACATTTATTACATATTAGAAAAGAGCATCGATTATGCCTCAAGGGGTGCGAGCAAACCACATAACTATTTGAAATATGCAATTTATGAATCAATCCACATTCTAGTAAAAAATCTAAAGAACGGTATATTGTCGCTGGTTTTGCTGATGAATCTTCTTTTTGCAATATACTCAGCACGTCGTAGGCTTTAGAAGGTTGGTGGTTTTGCAGAATAATTGAAAATATTTTTTGGCGCAAATCAGTAAATCGCAAACCATTTTTATGGCAAATTTCTTTGGCTTGATTAATAGAATCGGAAACGCATTTATTGTGATCGTTACATGAAATCATATTTTGTGAAGAATTGGAATTTAAGATGTTATATTCTAACGTAATATCCATTTTTTATGAATCAAACTTTTTTAAATCAAGATCAATTTTATTGTCAATAAATCAATCAATTTAAGGCGCTATACCTACTTTAAAAAGTGATAAATATGATTTAATATCGTAAAATTTCTCTAGAAGGCATTGGTCAATTAGTTCAATTATCTAACTAATTTAATATAAATCATAAAAATCTCCATTAGGACCTTTTCTCTCTAAATCACAAAGATCTTCGCCCACAAAAACCACCCCAAAAAGCCCATTAAAAACAACAGTCCAAACCAGCTTAAAATCCTAATTGCAAATCCTGGCCTAAACTCTTCAGGCAGCAATTCACTGGTCACAATTTTATAATTAACAAAAGCATAAAGTGGGGCCACAACAAAAGCTACGCTTGCAGTGAAATCTAGAATTTGCTTAAAGCCACTAAATAAAAACATAATCACCAGAACCGCCACAATACTGTAGAATGCCATTAAAAAGCTGTGCATTAAACGACTTTTATCAATTTCCTCTTTCTCGCTCACATCCCCATTCTTCATGCGCTTGATTACCGAGAAGCTCTCTGTTAGAAGCCTTGGATAACTGTCGACAACCGCCAGAACAGTTGACATCATTGCTACCAATATTGCCAAACCAACAATTGGAGATGCCCAAGATCCAATTAGCTGGACATAAGAATCAATCAACAAACGGGCAAAATCATCGGCCCCATCTGGCACCGCCATTTGTGAGTTATTGACCATCAATGCACCGACGCTTAAAAACAAAACCGCAGTTATAATTGTAATTACATATCCAACATTAAAATCGAGTCTTGCTTGTTTAAAATTCAGCACATTATTGGTTTTATTTCTCGCCTTAAGCCATAAAGAGTGCCACACCGAAAGGTCTATACTTCCTGGCATAAATCCCATTAAAGCAATTAAGAAAGGAATATGGTGCATTTCGAAAGGTGAATAATCACTGTAAAAAATTTCCTCCTGTGGCAATGGTACAAAATTTTTGGCCGCCAAAATCACTGCTACCAAAGTCGTAAGACTTAAAATTACGATAAAAATTTTCATGGCCCCATCGAGCAATTTATAGCGACCGATGCTAATTAAAATCGTACAAAAACCCAGCAAAAGAGCTGTAATGGTCGTTATGCTCAATGGAACATTTAAAACCGCCTTAATAATACCCGCACAAATGAAGCCGTTAGCTGCAAAAGAAAATGGCGTAAAAAATATTGAAAGAAAGGTGATTAAGTAAAAAATTGGTTTGTTAAAGCGCCAATATCCCACAAGCAAATTCTCCCCAGTGGCACTGGTGTAGCGGCTACCAAATTCGATAAAGGGATATTTTACAATGTGGATTACTACAATAAGCCACAATAAATCAAAGCCAAAATAGCTACCCGCCCGAGTTGCTTGCACAAAATGTGAAGTGCCAATTGCCGCACCGGCTGTAAT
>JBLHTM010000076.1:0-5860 GCA_047627215.1 Rickettsiales bacterium
CCAAAATATCAATCTGGAAAATTATCCAAACAGGTTATTGATTTTCTAAAATCAGAATCCGTAAGATCTTTCTGTCAACCGAAATAGTTTTTTAAATATTCACAATTCCACACAATCCCTATTTGCTGGTCGTCATTTGCAATGGCGACTTTTTGTTTATTAAAAACCAAAATTATTTCTCGTTTGTAATTTTGATAAATTAAATTCCACAAACCTACAAAGAAAAACCTCCTTAAAAAATAATTACCAAATAAAAACATGAGAGAAATTTGCTTCGATACAGAAACCACCGGCCTAGACCCTAAAGACGGACATCGAGTTGTTGAGATTGGTTGCGTTGAAATCATCAATAAAGTCCGCACCGGAAAAACCTACCACACCTACGTCAACCCCCAAAGAGACATGCCGCATGAGGCTTTTAGAATCCACGGACTCTCCGGAGAATTCTTAAAAGACAAGCCAACTTTCGATAAAGTCGCACAAGATTTTGTGGATTTTGTAGGTGACGCCAAACTGATTGCCCACAATGCCAGCTTCGATATGAAATTCATCAACCACCATTTGCGCGGTTGCGATTTAGAAATTATTGAACGACGCAACGTCATTGATTCACTAGAAATGGCTCGTCAAAAATTCCCTGGAGCCGGAAACTCACTCGACGCACTTTGTAAAAGATTCGGAGTAGATTTATCGCGAAGAACCAAACATGGAGCCTTGCTCGATGCCGAACTTCTCGCCGACATTTACATTGAGCTTTTGGGTGGAAACCAAATTTCAATGTTTGAATCTGATTCTGATTCCAAAAAATTATCCGCAAAAACCAAAATAATCACCAGCAAAAATACCCTTCCTAAGCGCGAATTTCCTTTAAAAGAAGAAGAAATCGACGCCCATAAAGAATTCATCACAAAAAATTTCAAAGAAAATCTTTGGGATTATTAATCCTGAGACCTTTTTGGTGGATAAAATGGTTAGATTTGGTGATTAGTTTAGCCATACCAAATTTCGACTAAAAACTCATGTTTTAGGTCTTAACTTGTTGTCAAAAACACCTAAATTTGACTTGATGTCAATTCAATTAGTCGACCAGCAAATCAAGCTGCAGAATTGTTTGATTTACAAAAATAAATAATTAAAATCCCCGACCTTCTGATCCTCTTTTTTTACTAAACCCAATCAATCTAAATTCGATGTCTAATAGTTCAAAACTAGTCTACACTTTCGGTGACGGCAAAGCTCAAGGCGATGCTTCAATGAGAAACCTTCTTGGTGGGAAAGGATCCAATCTGGCAGAAATGTCCAAACTTGGATTGCCAGTTCCTTTGGGTTTCACCATCACGACTGAAGTTTGTGAACTTTATTACAAAAATAATCGCACATTTTCTGACGAATTGAAGGAGCAAGTTAAGATTTCTTTGGAAGAAATTGAGAAAAATCTTGGGATGAAATTTGGTGACGAAGAAAATCCTTTGCTTTTTTCAGTAAGATCAGGTTCACGCGCTTCAATGCCAGGAATGATGGACACGGTTTTGAATTTGGGATTGAATGACAAAACGGTTGCTGGGCTTGCCAAAAAAAGCGGCAATAAAAGATTCGCTTTTGATTCTTACCGTCGTTTCATACAAATGTATTCGGACGTTGTTTTGGAAGTTGATCACTACAATTTTGAAGTTTTGATGGAAGAAAAGAAACAAGATTTGGGAATCCAACTTGATACTGAAATGAGTGCAGATCATCTTGAAGAATTGACAATTTCATTCAAAGAAAAAGTTTTAGAAGAAACAGGAAAAGAATTTCCTCAAGACGCAAATGAACAATTGTGGGGAGCAACAAATGCAGTTTTTGATTCTTGGATGAATGACCGCGCCATCACCTATCGCTCTCTTAACAACATTCCGGAAAGCTGGGGAACCGCCGTCAACATTCAATCAATGGTCTTTGGAAACATGGGCGATGATTGCGCCACTGGAGTTGCTTTCACCAGAAATCCTTCAACAGGAGACAAAAATTTCTACGGCGAATATCTCATCAACGCTCAAGGCGAAGATGTGGTTGCTGGAATTCGCACTCCACAAAACATCACCAAAAAAGATCGTGTTGATTCAGGATCAGAACTTCCTTCAATGGAAGAATCAATGCCAGCAATCTACGATGAATTGGTCGCAACTTACAAAAAGTTGGAATTGCATTACAAAGACATGCAAGACATTGAATTCACCGTTCAAAACAGCAAATTGTGGATGCTTCAAACTAGAAGTGGAAAACGCACCGCGGCTGCCGCAATCAAAATTGCTGTTGATATGGTTTCTGAGGGCTTGATCGACAAAAATGAAGCAATCAAAAGAGTTGATCCAGAATCACTCGACCAACTTTTGCATCCAAGACTTGATCCAAAAGCAAAAGTAAAAATAATTGCAACTGGTCTTCCGGCATCTCCAGGAGCTTGTTCTGGGGCGGTTGTATTTTCGTCTTTTGACGCTGAAAAAAGAGCTGATCAGGAAAAAGTTATTTTGGTTAGAATTGAAACTAGTCCTGAAGATATTAAGGGAATGCATGTTTCTCAAGGAATTTTGACCGCTCGTGGAGGCATGACTTCTCACGCAGCAGTTGTCGCTCGTGGAATGGGAACACCTTGCGTTAGTGGAGCTCCGGGATTGCAAATCGATGTTGAAGGAAAATTCTTCACCACCAATGGCATCAAAGTCAAAGAAGGTGAATTGATCACCATCAACGGATCAACCGGCGAAGTCATGCTTGGAGAAGTTCCAACTTTGAAAGCAGATCTTTCTGAAGATTTTCACACTTTGATGGGTTGGGCTGACAATGTTCGAAAATTAAAAATCAGAACTAATGCAGAAACTGCTTTAGATTGTCAAACAGCAATTGATTTTGGAGCTCAAGGAATTGGTCTTTGCAGAACTGAACACATGTTCTTCAGCGAAGACAGAATCGTCTCGGTTCGTCAAATGATTTTGTCTGACGATATTGAAGGCAGAAAAAATGCACTAGAAAAATTGCTTCCTATGCAGCGCAAAGATTTTGAAGATATTTTTAAAATCATGGCCGGACTCCCGGTGACTATTCGCTTACTTGATCCTCCTCTTCATGAATTTTTGCCACACAAAGAAAGTGAAATTGC
The DNA here is from genome assembly GCA_047627215.1 of Rickettsiales bacterium. Lineage (GTDB taxonomy): Bacteria > Pseudomonadota > Alphaproteobacteria > Rickettsiales > UBA1997 > JAJTCH01. The sequence continues at coordinate 3,140 of JBLHTM010000076.1, forward strand.
ACAAGTTGCAAAAGTTGTTGGCGTTGAAATTGACTATGTAAAAAGAAGAATGGCTGGTCTTCACGAGCAAAATCCAATGCTTGGACATCGTGGCTGTAGACTTGGAATTTCTTATCCAGAAATTTATGAAATGCAAGTCAGAGCAATTTTTGAAGCTGCAGCAAAAGTGAAAAAAGAAAGCGGAAAAGAAGTTCTGCTTGAAATCATGGTTCCTTTGGTTGCTTCCAAAAAAGAATTGGAAATTTTGAAAAAACTAATCATCAAAACTGAAAAAGAAGTTGAGAAAATCAGCGGTGAAACTCTGAAATACATGATTGGCACCATGATCGAACTTCCAAGAGCTGCTCTAATGGCTGGCCAAATTGCGCAAGAAGCTGAGTTTTTCAGTTTTGGAACCAATGATCTAACTCAAACCACTTTTGGACTCTCCAGAGATGACGCTGGAAGTTTCCTTCCTAGCTACCAAAAAGCGGGCATCTTTGAAAAAGACCCATTCGCCGAACTTGACTTCGAGGGTGTTGGTGAGCTGATCAAAATCGCAGCTGAGCGCGGCAGAAAAACTCGTCCCGACCTAAAACTTGGAATCTGCGGAGAACATGGCGGAAATCCAAACTCAATCTATTTTTGCCATAAAATCGGCCTGGATTATGTTTCTTGCTCTCCATACCGCGTTCCAATCGCTAGACTAGCGGCAGCAAGAGCAGCGCTCCTGAATTAATTTTTAGCTCTTTAATCTGAGTGGGTAAATTAATTACCACCTTAATGCCAAGAATAAATTGTAAAAAAGTTATCACCATTATCTGGTGCAATTAGTTACTATCGCGATTTACCGTCATTAGTTACTATTGATAGAGTTAGCGTCATGCCGGACATAGATTTTCTTAGGTAGCTTTGCTACCTTAGAAAATCTTGATCCATTACCTCATGAGGAAAAATATCTGTCTGCAATTCTTGATCTATCTATTCGCTCAAAAATCCCTCAATCCCGACTCATGAGACCCTTACTTGTGCGAGGATGAAGATTATGTGAGGGGATTGTAAAAACCTCGCAGAGCAAAAATAAAAATCCTCAAATCTCTAAATAAGAAGATTCTAAAAATTCAATAATTTCCTTCACTCCAACAAGGCTTTTCATAATTTTAAGAAAACCTTCTCCCGAAAAAATTTGCCCAACAATTATCTGGTTTGATTTGGCATTCAACAAGAGGATCCCAACATTCTTCTGGCAACCACAGGGTTTATCTGAAAGATCATGTGAGCAGAAAAGGTGATTGTTGGGATAATACCGCTTCTGAATCGTTCTTCCAAACTCTAAAAACTGGCTCTTTTTCAAAATTAGTGGGTAAACCAATTGCCACCTTGGCACCCAAGCATAAATTGTAAAAAAGTTACAATCATGAGTTACTGCCACAATTTACCATCACGAATTACCGTCATGCCGGACATAGAGTTTCTTAGGTAGCTTTGCTGCCTTAGAAACTCTCGGATCCGGTACCTCATGAGGAAAAATATCCGCCTACAATTCTTAATCAATCTATTCTTTATTCTTTTAAAAAATCCTCAATCCTGACTCACGAGATCCTCACTTTCGTGAGGATGACGATTATGTGAGTGTGGCAATTATGTGAGGATAACGATTGTGAGTACTGGAGATTATGAGGGGGTGTGAAAATGGAAAATAAGATGACGATAAATAAAATTCTACCACTCAAATTAGGTTATTTTCATCAGGAAGATCAAGGCCACTTTTTAAGTAGATAATTAATTTACCCACTCATTTTGAAAAAGAGCCTTAATTTTAGTGGTAGAATCTTAATGGTTTTAGCTGCAACTGGAACTTATCCGTAAAGTTAGATAATTTCCCCTTACCATTACGGACGATACCTTTTACTAAAAACTAGCAACATTTCGCACTTATCTCAAAATAGAGCATTTTGTTCTCTTTATCTCCAGGTGTGATCAAGCTGGATTTGTTTAGTGACCAAGAATAGGTCAATCCGGCATCAAAATATTTGCTTGAGAAAATTGTTTTTAATCCCGCCCCAGACAATCTTCCGCTACCGATTTTTCCTGACTCAGAATATTTATTTTGCACATAGCCATAATCATAAAATGGCTCCATGCTCAATTTATAAAGATGGTGTAAATTCTTACCCAAGAAATTGGAGGTTTTATTTTCTGATTTAGATTTTTTATCTTGTCTAAGAAATGGAATCAGCAATTGTCCTAAATTAATGTTAGCCTTATTCCTAAAATAATATCCTGAATCACCAGCAATGAAATTCTCTCTAAATCCTCGCACTGAATAATATCCTCCTACTGAGAATTGCTCCGATCCAAAAAGAGTATCCTGGGATAATTGGCTATCCATTTGGGATGATAGAGTTATGGGTAGATTGATTTTTGGAATTTCAAATGTTTTTGAAAGACTGCCATAAAGTTTGTAAAGCTGGAATTGCGCTTTAGGGATATCATTTTCTAATCCTTGCCCATCTTGCTTGGCATTGAGCAATTTCAATCCTCTTGAATATTGTGGTTTTAAATAAAGATTGGTGCCATTTTTAAAATATTTAGAAATCCCAAAAGAAAGACTACCGACAGTTAGTTTTCTATCCGAGGTTTCAATCTTGGTGTTGTTTAAATAGCTGGCGGATTCTTTGGCAGTTAAGGACAGATTGGTGGAGATTCTATATTTTGTGTTATTGAGCAAAACTCTGTCAA
>JBLHTM010000077.1:0-5645 GCA_047627215.1 Rickettsiales bacterium
CTCTACCATTTGGAGATTTACGATTCACGTCACGCATATTTCTGCTGTGAGTTGATCTTGGGAGCATTGAATATTCAGCAGTAATCCAACCTTCGCCTTTTCCGCGTAAAAATGGAGGAATTTTTTCTTCCACGGTTGCGGTGCACAAAACCTTGGTATTGCCAAATTCAATAATGCACGAACCTTCGGCATAATTATTAACATTGGTGACGATTTTTATTTCTCGAAGTTCGTCGCGTTTTCTTTTTGAAGGGCGCATATTTATTTAGTTAAAATTTTTCTTAAATTGCTAATGTAAATCGTAGAACCAACGGCGGGGATTTCTTGGTTTATTAGATATCTTCCACCTCTGGCGATTGGGTAGGAAAAATTATTTGCAAAAATGGTGAAGCCAATTTTTTGATGATAGTAAAAATCATCATCGCCAAAGATATCTACTGAGAATTCGATTTCTGGGTGATTTTTCTGGGTAGAAATGATGGTTTTTTGCCATTTATCCAATTGATCTAAAACCTCTTTACTCGCCCCTAATTTGGCGATTATTTTGCTTATTTGAGAAAAATCACTATTTTCCAAAGCCAAATAAGTCAAATCATCTTTGTTCTGCCCGCCCAAAGTTTGGATCTTTGAAATATTTTTACTAATAATGGCCGCTTTTAATTCGCAGGTGTTTTTCGTGTTAAGATTATTAATTAAAATATCTAAAAACCCAGGGCAGCAAAAATTAATCATCAATCCCGAAAGGCCAACTTTTTTTAAAGATGAGAGCGTAAGCTCGATGATTTGTGAATTTGCTGAGCAAGAACTGAGGGTAGGATCTTTTCCAACTAATTCAATTCCGACTTGCGTCAATTGACGATCGGCATAAAGATTGTCGGTTTTCGTTTTTAGAACGTCGCCAACATAGCAAAGTTTGATCGGGGTTGGTGCATTTTGTAGTTTTGTGGCCACAAGTCTGGCGATTTGAGGTGTTATGTCTGATCTCATCACGAGAGTTTTTCCCGAAAGATTGTCCACCATTTTGAAGGATTTTCTTCTGGTTTTGCGATTTTCTAAACTTTCTTCAAATTCTGCCAAAGGTGTTTTTATGAGCTGATAGCCAGACTCATAAAAGCTGTTTAAGAGACTATTGATGGTTTCTTGATTAATTCTCGCTTCATCCCCAAGGAGGTCATAAAAACCAATTGGCAGAAGATATTTTTGATTTTGCATATTTTGTTTATTGGTTTTTTAAAAACTCTTTAATTTTGAGCAAGTGCGCCCAAGTCTCCCTTTTTTTAGACGATTGACGCATCAAATAAGTTGGATGAAAAAGAACGATCGATTTGATCGGTGTTTCAAAATGCTGATTTTGATAATCGAAGAATTTCCCACAAGATTTACTGATTGGATCATTAATATTTAAAATATCAACCATCGCAGTTGATCCCATTAAAACAATTAATTTTGGCTTTATCAATGCGATGTGTTTTTCAACAAAAGGTTTGCACATGGCAAGCTCGTCTGCAGTTGGGCGGCGATTCCCTGGAGGTCGCCAAAACAATGTGCTGGTGATGTAAAGATCTTGGCGCGTAAAACCAATTGTCTTAAACATTGCGTCGAGTAATTTTCCAGAATCTCCACAAAAAGGAATTCCTTGTAAATCTTCATCATTGCCGGGAGCTTCACCAATAATCATGATTTTTGATTCTGGATTTCCATCGGCAAAAACGGTGTTGGTTGCCATTTTTTTTAAGGAACAGCCGTCAAAATCTCGGACTGCTTTTTCTAATTCTTCGAGAGTTTGACATTTTTCTGCATCCAGACTGGCTTTGGCAATGTTTTCGGTGATTGATACTAGTCGTCGGGTATTTTCGGGTTGATCTTTTTGTTTGTTTGCCAGGAGAGAAATGGCGTTAAGGGTTGAGATCTTTTTTCCTAAATCATCCTTTGGTTGTGAACTTTTTGGGGTAGTGGCGCTTGTAATTTGTACTTCTTTGGCCTTCAGATTTTCTTCAATCTTCCTGTCTAGGCGATTGATAGCGACTTCACTGATGATTTCGTCAACTCCCGCCTCTAAATAGGTTTGTAATAATTTTGTATTCATAATTTTATGTCGTGATTATCCGGATTTCTTAGCTGATTGCTTGGATTTTTGTTTCGCGATAAATTTTAATTCGAGCTTATAATTTGGGTCCGCAGAGATTTATTGCTCTGCAATAAATGCTCATAAAAGCTAAAAACGCTCTTCGCGTTTTTTTAACGCTTTTATTATTCCTCGGTGGATTTAGCAATTTTCTTAATAAACTCACGGAAATCACTGGTTTTCTCAAAATTTTTGTACACCGATGCGAAGCGCACATAAGCAACTTTATCTAGGCCTTCCAAAGCTTTTAGAGCCTTATCCCCAAGGCTAGTAGATTCAATTTCGGTCTGACCTTCGGTTTCAATTTTTCGAACAATATTGTTAACTAGTTTATCGACTTGCAAAGGGCTGACAGGTCTTTTGCGAACCGCCATCTCGACTGATTTTTTTAATTTTTCAGAGTCAAAAATCTTACGTTCACCACTTTTTTTGATGACAACAATTTCTCGTAAATGAACGCGCTCAAAAGTAGTAAATCTGGAATCGCAATCAGGGCAATAGCGCCTTCTTTTAACGGCGTCACCGTCGTCAGAGATTCGACTATCACGCACTTGGCTTTCAAGGTTTCCACAAAAAGGACATTTCATTTGTTTTTGATTTTGAGTGATTAGATGCTGAAATTTACTATCCAGGAATAATAAATAAATTTGCTGGCGAAGATTATTATTAAAAACTTTTTAAAGCCAGTATTTAAAAAGCCCGCCAGAACTGACAATGGATTGATAATTATTTTTAAAGGGGCAAGAAGAAGCATCCAGACTAGGTATTTGTCCCATTTTTTTTCGGCGTCATTGATTTGGGGTTTTTTGTTTTTTAGGGATGAGGTTTTTTTAAAATATTGTAGTTTTTTGCCAATAAACCAGTTGATCGAAGATCCAAAAGTGCTGGCTAATAAAGTGACAATAAAAATTAGATAAGAATTTTGTTTGTCAAAAGCAAGTAGAGCATGGATTGCCATCTCATTGTGGATTGGCAGAATGGTTGCAGAATTTAGGCTATCGAAGAATAGAAAAAGATAATTCATTTAGATTAATTATGATTTATGAATCATGAGTCGGAATAATTCTAAAAACTCATGATTAACGTTAAATCGCCTACAAACTATTTCTTTGCGCGCTCAACATATGTTGCGTCTTCTGACCGAACGACGATTTTGTCTCCCGATTCAACAAAAGATGGAACCATGACTTTAACGCCATTTTTTAAAATGGCAGGCTTGTAAGATGAGCTAGCAGTTTGATTTTTAACTACTGCATCAGCTGAGGCAATTTCAACTGTCACGTGCTCTGGAAGAAGTGCGTTGATTGCTTTGTCGTTACAAAACTCAACCCTGATCTCCATTTCATCTTGTAAAAAAGGCAGTGCGTCACCAAACAAGGCCTTGTTAAAATTCAGCTGTTCAAAACTTTCCATGTCCATAACTACCAAATCATCACCATCCATATATTGATATTGGAATTTGTTGGTTTCAAGGTGAGCTTTTTCAATATCGTCCGAAGATGAAAATCTGACGTTGGTTTTGGTTCCTTGCGTAATGTTTTTTAATTCAGCTTGAATGTATGCGCCACCTTTTCCTGGCTTAACGTGATCTCTTTTTAGCAAAACCCAAAGGCCTTTTTGGTATTCAATAACATTCCCCACTCGAAGTGAGTTGGCGTTGATTCTCATGTTTTTATTATTTTAAAAAATTAGAAGGAAGATTTTGTGCAAAAGCGGAATTTTGCCAATGTAAAAAAATGACAAACTTTTTCGTGGAAAGCGAGAATGTGAAGTTATTCTCGCTTTAGAAAGGCTTAGTCTAGTTCTTTTACGATTGCCTCGCTAACTTTTTTAGCGTCACCAAAAACCATCATGGTGTTGTCTTTGAAAAATAGCTCATTTTGAACTCCAGCATAACCTGCGGCCATTGAGCGCTTGACGAAAACAACGGTTGCAGCAGACGCGACGTCCAAGATTGGCATTCCATAAATCGGGCTATCTTTATCAGTCTTAGCGGCTGGATTTGTTGTGTCATTAGCTCCAATAACATAAACCACGTCAGTGCTTTTGAAATCATTGTTAATTTCTTCTAATTCTTCAACTTTTTCATAATCAACGCCAGCTTCAGCCAAAAGAACGTTCATGTGTCCCGGCATTCTTCCTGCGACTGGGTGAATTGCATATTTAACAGTTACCCCTTGCTCTTCTAGCATGTTTGCCATTTCAGCAACCGCATGCTGAGCTCCGGCAACCGCCATTCCATATCCAGGAACGATGATGACGGAAGAAGAATTTTTCATCAAGAACGCCACATCTTCAGCGCTTCCTTGGCGAATTGGTTTTTGCTCTTTTTCTTCGCCAGAATCAGCAGAAGCGGTGCTAACTGCAAAGCTGCCAAAAATAACATTGAAGATTGAGCGATTCATCGCTTTGCACATAATGTAGCTAAGAATTGCTCCAGAAGATCCGACTAAAGCTCCGGTGATTATAAGAAGGGAGTTTCCTAGCGTGAAACCAGCGGCAGAAGCTGCCCATCCTGAATAAGAATTCAACATTGAAACCACAACTGGCATATCAGCTCCACCAATTGGGGCGATCAAGTAAAGGCCAAAAATCAATGAGACAATAGCGAGGGCTATGAATATGGTTTCTGATCCGGAAATGAAAAATAGGACTAATAAAACCAGAATTGAGCCACCCAGAATAATACCAACTAATTTTTGCGCAGGGATTTTGAATGTGGATGAGAAATTTCCGTTAAGCTTTAAAAAGGCAATGATTGAGCCGGTAAAAGTTATTGCTCCAATCATCAATCCCAAACCAAGCTCAATCAAGCTGGCGGTTTTGATTTCGCCATTGTGCAAAATTCCGAAAGACTCTGGAGTCCAAAGTGCTGCAAAAGTGATTAGAACTGCTGCCAAACCAACAAGAGAGTGAAATCCTGCGACCAATTGTGGCATTGAAGTCATTTTGACTTTCAAGGCAATAAAAGCACCAATGCTTCCACCAATGGAGATTGCGAGCAAAATTAATAGTTTATTTTCAACGGTAGGAAGAGAAATTGTGGTAATTATTGCCAAAGCCATTCCAGTGATGGCGTAAGCGTTTCCTTTTCTGGCGGTTTTTGGAGATGCTAATCCGTAGATTGCAAGGATGAATAAAACCGAAGAAGCTAAATAAGAAAATGCGATTAAATTAGACATGTTTGCTGTTTTGAGAGGTTGTTATTGTCTGTAAAAGACGCGGCATAATGGCAGATTATTTTAAATATTCAAGAAAACTTCAAATTTTTCTTGAGAAGAAAAAGTCTTTAGTCAGGATTTTATCTGAAAACTCCCTGCTTCCAGATACAAATCTTTGTGATAAATCACGAGATCATGAATATGGAGTTCTGGCTTTTCATCACTAGATACCGCTAAAAGTCTTCGGTGCGCAACCACGACTTTTCGTTTATTAAAATTAGTAACAAAATAACCACCTAAAACCTTAATTTCTTTGAATTTCAACAAACAAAAATTGCCATTATAAATGACGACTTTCA
>JBLHTM010000078.1:0-5621 GCA_047627215.1 Rickettsiales bacterium
GGCTACATCAAACGTGTTGCACTTTCAGCCTATCGCGCCCAAAAACGTGGTGGAAAAGGAAGAAGCGCAATGGATGTTCGTGATGAAGATTTTGCTACCGAAATTTTTGCCACCAACACTCACACACCAATCTTGTTTTTCTCATCCAAAGGAAAAGTCTACAAATTAAAAACCTACAAACTCCCTTTGGGAAATCCACAAGCTCGTGGTCGCGCTTTAGTCAACTTGCTTCCTATCGATCAAGATGAAAAAATCACTACTATTCTCGCCCTTCCAGAAGATGAAGAAAGCTGGAAAGATTTGAGCATCATGTTTGCCACTGACGATGGAAATGTTCGTCGCAACTCAATGGATCAATTCACTGACATCAGATCTTCGGGGAAAATTGCCATGAAATTGGATGACAAGCAAAATCTAATCGGAGTTGCTCTTTGCACTGAGGCAAACGACATCATGCTTTCAACCAAAAGCGGAAAATGCATCAGATTCCCGGTTTCGAAATTGCGTATCTTCCAAAGCAGAAATTCAACAGGTGTTCGTGGAATCAAACTAGAAAGTGGAAATGAAGTGATCGCAATGTCAGTTCTAATACATTCCGAAGCTGATATGGTTGTCAAAGATCAATATTTGAAAATCTCAGTTGAGAAAAGAATCGAGCTTAAAGAAGCTATGAAATTCAATCTGGATTTAGAAACAAATCCAAGTGAAGATCTTTTGGCTCAACCTCAAACATTGCCAAAAATTAGAAGTGAGTTAGATGAAAATCTAATCAAAGAAATGGCTGCGAATGAAGATTTCATTCTCACTATCACGAAAAATGGTTTTGGAAAAAGAAGTTCTGCCTACGAATATCGCATCACTAACCGCGGCGGATCAGGAATCACCAACATCATTACCTCAAAAAGAAATGGCGATGTTGTGGCAAGTTTCCCAATCGACAATTCCGACCAAGTCATGATTATCACCAACAAAGGAACGTTGATCAGAAGTGATATTTCAACTGTTAGAGTTACCGGAAGAAATACTCAAGGTGTGACTTTAATCAAAGCCAAAGACCAAGAAAAAGTCGTTTCAGTTGCCAGAATTGCTCACTCCGGAAATAAAGAGATTGATGATATGGAAGTCGGTGAAGGCGAAGAAGGAGCGGAAGAATAAATACAATAGTTGTAAGTTGTGAGCGGTGAGCGGTAAATCAAGTTGTAAAAAACTGAAAACCCAACTTCTTGCGACTTGCCGCTTGCAACTCGACTACTACAAAATATGTCCGACCAAAACTCTCCAATACGTCAAGAAATTATTCGCCGTGAACTCTTCAATACGGAAGCTGAACAAACCATCCTAGGAACCATCATCATCAATAATGAGTACATCAATCGGGTTGCAGATTTTTTGATTCCTGAACATTTCTACGAGCCGGCTAATAAAAAAATCTTCGAACAAATTAGCCACACCATCAACAAGATCAATATCATTGCCAATCAAGTAACTTTGAAGCAGTTTTTTGAAAATGACCAAACCATTAAAGCAATGGGTGGAGCTGCATATTTATCCACCCTTCTTTCGAGGGCGACTGGAGTAATTGACATCGCAGATTATGCTAAATTGGTTTATGATTTAGCTTTGAAGCGAGAATTGGTAATGATCGGAGAAGATATTATTGGAGACGCATATCAATCTGACGACCAAATCAGCGCCGTTGATCAAGTTGAAGAAGCGGAAAATAAACTATTCAACTTGACGAAACATGGTAGCTCAACTTCTGATTTTCGAAATATCGGTATTCCCCTAAAACTAACGTTAGAAAAAACTCTACTTGCCAGAGAAAGAGATGGCAGTGTTAGTGGAATTTCTACCGGACTTGATGATCTTGATAAAATCTGGAGCGGAATGCAAAATTCTGACCTAATAATTTTAGCTGGAAGACCTTCAATGGGAAAAACCGCCATCGCAATAAACATAGCAGTAAATGCCTGCAAAGCATTAAACAAAGATGTTAAAGAAAACAAAGACAAAAAAGCAGTAGGATTCTTCTCACTAGAGATGTCAGCAGATCAGCTTTCATCAAGAATTCTTTCCATGGAAACCAGTATCAGCGCCACAAAATTTCGTAGTGGTGAGATCAACGAACAAGATTGGGAAGTGATCACCAAAAGAAGTGCTGAGATTTCTGAAATGCCATTTTTTATTGACGATTCCCCAGCTTTGACCATTGGGTCAATTCGTACCAGAGTTCGCAGAATGGTTAGAAAGCACAAATTATCATTTCTATTGATCGATTATTTGCAGCTAATTTATGGATCAGCCAAAAAATCAGCAGAAAATAGAGTCCAAGAAATTTCTGAAATCACTCGTGGCTTAAAAGCTATTGCCAAGGAATTTAATATTCCCGTCATGGCACTGTCTCAACTTTCTCGCGCAGTTGAGCAAAGAGAAGATAAAAGACCTCAGCTTTCTGACCTTCGAGAATCAGGATCAATTGAGCAAGATGCTGATATTGTCGCCTTCATCTATCGTGAAAGCTATTATGAGGAACGAAAAAGACCCGGAGAGAATGAAACAGAAAAGTTCAATCAATGGAAAACGAGAATGGAGGAGCTTAAAAATCGCTCAGAACTAATAATTGCCAAACAAAGAAATGGTCCAATAGGTTCGGTAAATCTGTATTTTGATGCTGAATTTACTAGATTCAATAATCTTGATTTGAATCATTAGTAATTGATGAGAAATTTTTTATTCAAATGAATTTTTAATATAAAAATGAGGAGTATTGGTATTCGTTACTCACAATTATCTACAAATATCAAAGAGCGATATCAGAATTGGAGAAATCGGCGTGTTATTAATCAGATTGCTCAAATTAATATTGCCAACAACGCTCCTCCGGAAGAGGCTTATGAGAGGGCTGTTAATGAGGTTCGGGGGGTCTTTTATCACAGGAATTCTGTATCAAGTGATTCTGTTGGTCCGGAACCCAATAATTTATCTTTGCTCAATGCTCAACAGGTGCAATTTCAAAACCAAGCTATAGGACCAGAATTAATAAATTAAGAAATATTGTTGCTCAATATCCGACAATTCTTCAATTGACGATTCAGATCCTTCGAATTTGGCAAAACTCTTTCCAGCTCATCCCAAAATTTACGACTGTGGTTCTTAACTTTCGTGTGAGCCAATTCATGTAAAATTACATAATCTATCAAATCGTTTTCTAGATAAGCCAAATTTACATTTAGACTAATGTTATTTTTCGCCGAACAGCTTCCCCAAATGCTTTTTTGTTTACGCAATGACACTCTTCCAATTTGGTAGGAATGAAGTTTGGCAAGCTCATGGCAGCGCAAAACCAAATAATGCTTTTTATCTAAAAGCTCAACTTCACTAAGTTTTTTGGTGGGGGTTTGGTATTTTGTGCGAATTTCTTGGCGCTTGGACATTTTCTGCAAAGAATTGTTCACCCAAATGATTTTCGATTCAAAGAATTCTTGAGCTTTTTTGCGTGAACAATATCTGGGGAAACTCACAATGATTTGCAGATTCTGCTTAATGGCGATGCGCACATTTTTAGTTTTAGTGATTTTGAAAATCACATTCTCAGAAATTGTGCCCAGTTCGGTGTATTTTTGAATTATTGTTTGCACAAAAGAATTTGGAATTTATTTGATTAAAAATCTTTTGCTCAGAATTGATAAAATCAAAATCAAGGCAGAAAAACCAATAATTGCTGGACTGGAAGGAAGACCCCATATCGTGGCAATAAATATTCCTCCAATGATGGAAAATATTGAAAAGGCTAATGATAAAAACAGCATATTTATCGGAGTCTTGGAAAAATTTCGAGCAATAGCTGCTGGCAAAATCATCATGGAAGTGATAAGAAAAATTCCGACAATTTTCACCAAACAAGCAACAATTAGAGCGGTTAAAAGTAAGAATTTTAATTCTAATTTTTCAACTTTAATACCGGAAATTTTTGCCAAATCGACATTAATTGCCGATAAAAGAAGTTTTTTAAACCACAAAGAAATCATCAAAGTCACCACACCAGCTGCGACATAAATTATCGCCAGATGGTAATTTTCTAAATTCAGCATCTCGCCAAAAAGATATTCCTCAAGCTCAATTTCGCTGGGGAAAAATGCCAATAAAATCATCCCCAAAGACAACAGAGTTGCCGAAGTGATGCCAATGATTGAATCAATCGAATAGAGCTTTTGTTTTTCAATGAGAAAAATCAAAAAACAAAAAATAGCCGCGCAAAGCAATATCCCATACATTGGTGAAACTGCAATAATAGTTGCAATTGCAAGACCAAAAATTGCCGAATGTGAAATTGCATCAGAAAAATACGCCATTTTTTTCCATAAAACAAAAACCCCAATCGGAGCCGTGGCAATCGCAATGCCAATTCCGGCGATCAGAGCTTTAATAAATAACGGTTCGAACATTTTTAATTTAAGTGAGAGTTTCTTGGATCTAAAAAGGAACATTAAACTTGACTAAATCAGGCAGTCAAGGCATTTTGTGTAACAAAATTAGACTAATAATAGGAAAAATATCAATTCTAATGCCAGAATACAGAATAGAAAGAAATCCTGGTTGTCGGAACGAAAAAGAAGAGATCTAAGAATTACTGCAAAGTTCTAAGTCTCAACAAATAATTCGTTCCGAACCACAATTACTGGTGGAACTTAGACGCTATTAGCTAACAATGTCTAGTGTTTCACATCCATCTTCAAGAAGAGCGAGTTTTTCACCAGACGTTCTAGAAATTAATTTATAAATGAAAAATAAACCAATCCTCTTCATAGTTGAAAAAACCATCATTGATGGCAAATCTTATTTTGGGTCTTCGAATGATTTGTTATTGATCTCTTCAGCTTTGAAAATGGGCTTTGAGGTTTATGTAGCGACGCCGACGGATGTTGTCTTGAATCATAATAAAACTACAAATTTTCTAGTTCTAAAATTATCAAAGAATATCGATGCGGTTGATGAGGAGCTAACAAAGTTTTTCGCAAAAGAAGTTATCAATTGCCTTTTGGCCCTTCCTCCAAAACCCACTCAATCTGAAAAAGAGCAAAGTGGGATATTGTTTTTGAGATCCAAAAAAACAGAAATTGATCTGAATAAAGTTTTAATTTTTAATCGCGCCGAACCTATTTCTTTGAATGATAAATTCTATGATTTGTTGATTTTATGGCAGAATTTGGGAATTAAAATTTCCCCAAATCCTTATTTGAATAAAATCCTTGGTGACAAATTGGCAATCAACGCTATTCATGAAAATTTCCCCATCGCCGGAATCAACTTGCTTGAAGGCGTTGATTTTGCAAAAGGTGAAAATGAAATTAGCTTTAAAACTAAAATAATCCCGATCAGTAAAAATGATTTGAGTGGTGATAAAATTTCAGAATTCTACGATTTGTTGATTGATAAAAATTTTTCAAAAGCAAATGAAGAGTTTGGTGCAGAATATCGAGTTTTTATTCAAGGCGCTGAGGGATATTTAGAATTTCATAAAGAATTGGAAAATGATTCTATTTTAAAGCCAGCTGATTATTTCGGTGGAGTGGGAATTGTGGTTGTTAAAAATCAAACTTTGGATCTGGGTCAAGCAATAA
>JBLHTM010000079.1:0-5531 GCA_047627215.1 Rickettsiales bacterium
AAATAAAATCTTCACTAGTCTCACCAATTCCGTAGGCGAAATAGCTTAATTTACGTGATTTAGTGATTTGACTATCCAACTGCCTTAGAGATCCTGCTGCTGCATTTCTTGGGTTGGCAAAAATTTTGCCGCCAATTTCTTGTTGGCGCATATTCAAATCAGCAAAATCTTGTTTGTTCATATAAACTTCACCGCGAACTTCAAATATTTTTGGCGGGTTATTGATGTTAAGAATATGCGGGAAACCCTCAATAGTGGAAATATTTTGAGTGATATCCTCACCAATTTCACCATCTCCACGAGTTGCTGCTTGAGCTAATTTTCCATTCTCAAAGCGTGCTGAAAATGAAAGTCCGTCAATTTTTGGTTCACAAAATAAAGGAATGAAGCTGGAATTGTTGCTCGAGAATAAATCATTTTCCAAACTAGGAACATTTCCCAGAAAACGATTTATTCGATCCATAAAATCAGCCAAATCTTTGCGATAAAAGGCATTTGCTAAAGATAGCATTGGTTTTTTATGGACTACTTTTGAGAATCCTTCGGATGGCTTGGCGCCGACTTTGGAAGATAAGTCTTGAAATTCTGGATATTTTTCTTCAAGTTTTAGTAGATTTTTTCTTAATTCATCATATTTGGCATCACTAATTTTTGGATCATCTTCAGTGTGATAGGAGACATCATGCTTGGAGAGTTCTTTTCTTAATTCTGCAATTTTTTGTTTCATGATTATATTTAACATTTATTTTGCAAAAAAATTTATAACCAAACAATTCATAAACTTGTTTGATCAGTGATGCAATGGATCATTCTCTCTGCTTATAGCAGCTTGAGAAGGAGATCCTCCGGCCATTTGGGGGAATGAACCCGTACTAAGACATTTAGCTAACTCGCTATATTCAACAACATTTCTATAAACAGTCACCCCGCCGCCATTAGCTCTTCTAGTGGAATTTTCTGCCCTTCTTAAACTATCTTCATTTGTAGATTTTTTATGACTGCTATATTCTGGTTTAGAATTTAATGCCCCTTGGTTGTAGACTGGAGACAATCCACAAAAATCGGTAACAGTTTTACATGTTTGATTATCTGCCTTGATTTTATCAACTCTTTCTTGAATATGAGCCGAAACAAGCTCTACGGCGACAACTTCGGTCTGGTTTCCCAAATATTCTTTTGCGTGTTTTGCATGTTCAATTTCAACATCCAAATCTCCAACCACCATGTAATATTTTGGAAGATTTTGCGCTGAAAATCCAAGTTCTTTTAACCCTTCCTGAGTCATCCTAGATGAATTTTGTTTCTGCCATAAAGGTCCGTTTGTGACTCCAGGATTAGTCGTTGGAACATCCATCCAATCATCAGTTCCACGCTCAAAATTTATAAAAGAAAGAATTGGCGGCATTTTATCATCATCGAGACCTAAAGATTGCAATTTACCGTAAAGTTGCTCTGTAACCCGATCTGGCTTTGTATTATGCGTAATAACCATAACCGAAACCCCGGCTTCAATTAAACATTTCATAAACTCCATTGATCCTCTTACAAATTCATAATCTTTATTGGGCGAAGTACCTTCGATTCTTAGAGTTCCATCAACATCAAAAGCCACACAAATATCTCTGGGAGAGCAATCTTTATCCCCAGAAATTCTTTGCACAAAACTATTAACATCTTCTTGCAGTTTTATATTTGGGTCTATTGGATTTGGGTTTGAAGAAAATGGCGTTGTATTTATTTGCGGTTGTTTTGGCATTTATCGACTTTATAAGTGATTTAGTTTATCGACCAAATCTAGTTTCTCCCAAGAAAAACCACCATCATCTTCTGGCTCTCTGCCAAAATGACCATAGGCTGCGGTTCTTTGGTAGATTGGGCGGTTTAGTTTTAGATATTCTCTGATTCCTCTTGGAGAAAGGTCAACCAACTCATTTATTGCATCAACTATTTTTTCTTCATTGTCGCCAAACCCATGATTGTTGACATAAAGCGAAAGAGGTTTGGAAATTCCAATTGCATAGGCGATTTGGATGGTGCATCTTTTTGTGAGTCCTGCTGCAACAATATTTTTTGCTAGATATCTCGCCATATATGCCGCGGAGCGGTCAACTTTGGTTGGATCTTTACCGGAAAAAGCACCTCCACCATGAGGAGCAGATCCGCCGTAAGTATCAACAATGATTTTTCGTCCCGTAAGTCCAGTATCACCGTCAGGTCCGCCAATAACAAATTTTCCAGTTGGATTGACTAGGAATTTTTTCTCATCACACATCCACCCATCTGGGAGAGTTCTTAAAATGATTGGACGAATGAGTTCGCGAATTTGATCTTGGGTGATTCCATCTTTATGCTGAATGGAAACTAGAACTGAATCTGCTTTGATTGGCACACCATTTTCATAACATAGGGTGATTTGTCCTTTTGCATCTGGACCTAAATCTTTTATTTCTCCAGATTTTATGGCATCCATGATATTTTGGAGCATGCGGTGAGAATATTGTATTGCTGCGGGCATCAACTGATCAGTTTCGTCACAAGCATATCCGAACATGATTCCTTGATCTCCAGCACCCTCATCTTTTCCAAGGGCGGCGTCAACTCCAACAGCTATATCGGCTGATTGATCGTGGATGAGGTTGGTAATTTCTAGATTATTGTGATTGAATCCTTTTTGTTCATAGCCAATTTCTTTGACTACATTTCGGACAATATCTTCAATTTTATTTTTTGAAATGATTGGAGCTCTAGTTTCTCCGCCGATGATAATACGATTGGTAGTCGCAAAAGTCTCAATCGCCAATCTTGAAAAAGGATCTTCTTTCAAATATGCATCTACTAAGGCGTCAGATATTTGATCACAGACCTTATCTGGGTGTCCTTCTGAAACGGATTCGGAAGTAAAAAGAAAATGTTTTGAACTTGTGTGCATAACTAATATTTAGTGCTGTCAAAAAACTAAAAGTTTGATAGTTTATTGATTATTAAGAATAAAATTAAATAAATAATGTTTTCAGTCCTCATCAAACAAGAATTTCTTCTTCAAATCAAAAATCCTTCTGGACTAATTCAATCGATAGTTTTCTTTATGATTTCTACCAGCATTTTTGCAATTACTACAAATATTGAAAAAGATACAACCGCAATTGCAATAATTTGGATTTGCCTAACTTTTGCTATTTTATTGTCTTCTGGCCAATTTCAAAAAGATTTTGACGATGGGACCTTTGAGCAACTATTCCTGAGTGGCGAAGTTTTTGAACTAATCATATTGAATAAAATAATTTCTAATTGGCTTTTCAATTCCCTGCCACTACTTGTTATCTTGCCAATTATTGGCTTGTTATTTGGGTTGGCCAATAATTTGATAATTAATTTATCAATTACCGCAATCATTGCCAGCGTAATCATCAATTTTCTTGTCAGCTTTGGATCTTCTTTGACCTTGTCTTCAAATCAAACCAGTGCTCTTTTGACGGTTCTGATTCTTCCTCTTTTGATTCCGATTATTATTTTTGCTAATTTAGCTTTGGGTGGAGATTTTGCAATTTCAATAAAGTTTCTATTAGCGATATTGATTTTCTTAGCTCCGATTTTGACTTATGCCACAGCGGCAGCAATTCGAACTAATGTTGTTGATTAGAGGAGAAAATAACAAGACCTCAATTGTTGCTTAGATGGTGCAATAATTGAGTCCTTGTTAATATTATATCTAGTTACTTAAGCAGAAGTTACTTTGGATTGATCCTTCAAACCATTTCTAACTGATTTAGCCGCGTCAACCATTCCGATCAAAGCTTCTTTGGTTTCTTTCCAATCTCTAGTTTTCAAACCACAATCTGGATTAACCCAAATTTGATCAGCTTTCAAAACATCAAGAGCTTTTTTCAATAGAGCAACCATTTCTGAAGTTGCAGGAACTCTTGGAGAGTGAATGTCATAAACGCCAGGACCAACTTCATTAGGATATTTGAAGTCAACAAATGCAGTTAACAATTCCATATTTGATCTTGAAGTTTCAATTGAAATTGCATCAGCGTCCATTTTGGCAATGTCAGCGATAATATCATTGAACTCAGAATAACACATGTGAGTGTGTATTTGAGTTTTATCTTCAACACCACTAGCAGTTACACGGAAAGCTTCAACTGACCATTTCAAATATTCTGCCCATTGATCCTTTCTGATTGGCAAACCTTCACGAAGAGCTGCTTCATCGATTTGGATGATTTGGATTCCAGCTTTTTCTAGATCACAAACTTCATCACGAATTGCAAAAGCGATTTGTAATGCTGTGTCTTTTCTTGGTTGATCGTTTCTGACGAATGACCATTGTAGAATTGTGATCGGGCCCGTAAGCATTCCTTTCATAATTCTTTTGGTTTGGCTTTGAGCAAATGCTGACCATTCAACCGTCATTGGAGCTTCTCTTGAAACATCACCAAAAATGATTGGCGGTTTAACACAACGAGATCCATAACTTTGAACCCATCCGAATCTACTGAAGACGAAACCATTCAATTGTTCACCGAAATATTCTACCATGTCGTTTCTTTCGAACTCACCGTGAACTAAAACATCAAGATCAATTTCTTCTTGAAAACGAATACAGCGAATCGTTTCCTCTTCCAAGAATTTTTTATATTCCGCAGCGTCAATTCTGCCAGCTTTAAAATCAGCACGATATTTTCTAACTTCCTTGGTTTGAGGGAAAGAACCAATCGTTGTTGTTGGTAAAAGCGGCAAATCAATGGTTTCGCTTTGAATTTTTTTACGAGCAGCAAAATCACTTTTACGGTTCATGTCAGATTCTTTAACGCCGGAAACTCTTGCTTTTACAGCGTCATTATGGACTTTTGCTGAAGTTTTTCTCGCCTCATTGGCCAATTTGTTGATGCTTAGGAAAGTGCTGTTTTCGTCACTGTTATTTCCAGAAACGGATTTTTTAATAGCATTTAGTTCAGATAATTTTTGAACAGCAAAAGATAGCCAGCTTTTGATTTCACTGTCTATTTTGTCTTCTGAATTTAAATCAACCGGACTGTGAACAAGGCTACAAGAAGGAGCAACGATAACTTTGTCAGAACCTAATTTATTAACTACTTTTTGAGCAATGGAAATTGACTCTTCCAAATTGTTGATCCAAACATTTCTTCCGTCAACTAAACCAAGTGACAAGGATTGTTTTTCACCGACATATTTCAAAGCATCGTCAAGTTGTTCTGGGGCACGAACTAGATCAAGATGAACTGAATCACACCCAAGCTTGAATGCAGCTTCGATGTTGCTTCCAAGAGAATCAAAATAGCTAGTAAGGTGCAATTTCATGTCCCCTTTATTTTCTCTAAGCTCTCTGAATGCCTGCTCGTAGGCACGAAGCTCTTCAGCGCTCAAATCTGTCGCTAAACAAGGTTCGTCGATTTGTAAATCTTTTACTCCTGCGGTTTTTAATGCGCTAAAAATTTCTTTATAAACTTCAAGAACATTAGGAAGAAGATCAATAGTTTTTCCACCATCAACCATTTTTCCGATCA
>JBLHTM010000080.1:0-5356 GCA_047627215.1 Rickettsiales bacterium
ATTTTGGAAACCGTGAAGATCGCAAACAAGCGCGTTTGAAATACACTATTGATCGTTTGGGTCTTGATTGGTTTAAAAATGAATTGCAAAGCCGCTTAGGTTTTGATTTGGAGGCAGCAAAACCTTATGAATTCAAGAACCGTGCTGATATTTATGGTTGGTTTCAAGATGAATCAGGAAAAAACCATTTCACGTTATTTGTTGAAAATGGTCGAGTTTTGGGAAATGTCAAAGAGGCAATGAATGAGATTGCAAAAGCCTCTCTTGCTGATTTCAATTTCACTAATAATCAAAATGTTGTCATCAGTAATGTTTCTGACATAAAAGCGGTTGATGAAATTTTGGCAAAATTCAAATTAGCTAATAATTTCTCCAAAACTCGCCAAAACTCCATGGCTTGTGTGGCACTAAATACTTGTCCATTAGCACTCGCTGAAGGTCAAAGATATTTGCCGTCATTGCTTGAAAAAGTTGATCTATTACTTGAAAAACATCAATTGTCTGACGAGGAAATTTCTATTCGCATGACAGGATGCCCCAATGGCTGCGCTCGTCCATATTTGGCAGAAATTGGTTTTGTTGGAAAGTCTACAGGAAGATACAATTTCTATTTGGCTGGTAGTGAAGTTGGAAAGCGCTTGAACAGGCTTGTTAAGGAAAGCTTGAATGAGGAAGAAATTTTGGGTGAGCTTGATTTTTGGTTTAAGGAATTCAAAGATGGTCGCCAAGGCGTTGAAAGTTTTGGTGATTTTACTCATCGAAAAATTAAATAAGGAAAAAATGCAAAATAAATATTTAAAAAATCTCGAGGAAGAGTCGGTTTACATAATCAGAGAGGCGATGGCGGAGTTTGAGAATCCCGTCTTTCTTTATTCAATTGGTAAGGATTCAACGGTGCTTTTGCATTTGATTCTAAAAGCTTTTTATCCGCTAAAACCCACTTTTCCAGTTCTTCATGTCGACACTGGATGGAAATTCAAAGAAATGATTGAATTTCGCGATAAAGTTGCCAAGGATTTTGATTTGAATTTGCTTGTTTGCCAAAACCAACAAGGTTTGAAAGACGGAATCAATCCTTTTGATCACGGTTCAAAACATACTGACGTCATGAAAACAGACGCTCTTAAGCAAGCGCTCAACAAATATCGATTTGATTGTGCTTTTGGTGGAGCTCGCCGCGATGAAGAAAAATCTCGCGCTAAGGAAAGAATGTTTTCATTCAGAAATGAGTTTCATGCTTGGGATGCTAAAAATCAGCGTCCAGAATTGTTTAATAATTTCAATACTAAGATTAATAAAGATCAATCAATCAGGGTTTTCCCTCTTTCAAATTGGACAGAAATTGACATTTGGGAATACATTAAGCAAGAAAATATTGGCCTTGTTCCACTCTATTTTGCCAAAGAAAGGCCAGTTGTGGTGCGCGATGGAATCACAATTATGGTCGATGACGATCGAATGAAATTGCTGGATGGTGAAGTTGTGGAAAATAAAAAAGTTCGCTTTAGAACTCTTGGCTGTTACCCACTCACGGGTGCAATGGAATCTGAGGCTGATGATTTGGATAAAATTATTAAAGAGATCAAAGAATCAGAATTTTCTGAAAGACAGGGCAGGTTGATTGATGCTGATCAAATTGGATCAATGGAGAAAAAGAAAGCCGAGGGATATTTTTGATTTAAATCCTCTTTTACTTCGGGATTTTGCAGTTTTTTTATTTTTTACTCAGGTCATTTACTTTGTGTAAACTCACCTTCACAAAAAATAACAGAAACTACAAACTTCCTTGTAAAAGAGAATTTAAATTCAAAAATAATCACTAATATTTTAACTAAAAACAACAAAAGTGGAAAATAAAACAATAAAATTCTTGACGGCAGGAAGTGTTGATGACGGAAAATCTACTTTGATTGGGCGTTTGCTTTTTGATACAAAGTCGGTTTATCGCGATCAAATTGAAGAAGTCAAAAAACTCAGTGGAGGCAAGATTGATTATTCACTTTTTGTGGAAGGTTTGGAGTCGGAGCGTCGTCAAAAAATCACCATTGACGTGGCTTATCGCTATTTTTCTTACCATAAAAATAAATTTATTATTGCCGATTCTCCGGGACATGAGCAATACACCAAGAATATGGCGGTTGCAGCATCCAATTCTAACATTGCAGCGATGTTGGTAGATGCTTCAGAAGGAATTAAAACCCAAACAATTCGTCACAGCTACATTGCTAATATTTTTGGAATTAAGGATTTTGTGGTTTTGATCAACAAGATGGATTTGGCAGAATATTCCGAAGAGCGCTTCTTGGAAATCAAAAAAGACTATTTGGCAAGAGTTGAGTCTTTAGATATCAATTCAGTCAATTTCATTCCAATTTCTGCCATTAACGGTGACAATGTTGTGGAAACTGGGTCAAATATGAGTTGGTATCAAGGAAAAAACATGCTTGATTATTTGATTGATTTGGAACAATTCATTGAGCAAAAGCAAGGTTTTAGACTCGCTATTCAACAAGTATTGAAAGACGATTTGGCTAAAAAAAGATTTTATCAAGGAACAATAACTTCAGGAGAAGTCAGTGTTGGCGATGAAATTGCGATCTATCCATCGGCTAAAAAAGCCAAGGTTTTAGAAATTATTCATTCTTCAAAACCGGCCCAAAAAGCGAAAGAAGAAGATTCAATTTCTTTGGTTTTGGATTCCGATATTGACATTGATCGAGGAAGCATTTTTTCAGGACTAGATTGTTTGCCAAAATTTGACAGCAAAATTACAGCGGATTTGATTTGGTTTGGTGATGAAGTTTTTGATTCAAATGACCAAAAAGAATTGTTGGTGAAAATTAATCACAATTTGGTTTCAGCCAGAATTTCAAAAGTTAATCACCTTATCAATATTGATGATCTTTCTAAATTTGACGCCAAAAGCATTGAGCAAAATCAAGTTGCTAATGTTTCAATTGAACTTTCAAAATCTGTTGCTTTTGATTCTTTTGTGAAAAATAAATTCACCGGATCGTTTTTGCTGATTGACAAAAATTCTAATGAGACTTTGGCTTGTGGTTTGATTGAGGATTTGAATAAAAAATCTGATGACAAAACCAAGAAAAAGTTGATAGATAAAATATTATTCGTTGCGAAGAAATTTTTTCGCTAATTTTTTTAACCTTTAAATAATTTAAAAAATGAAGATCGCAGATAATTTAATTGAACTAATTGGCAACACTCCTTTAGTAAAAATCAACAAACTAAATACCAGTAAAGCAACAATTGTGGCTAAACTTGAATATTACAATCCTGCCAATTCAATAAAAGACAGAATTGGTTCTAACATGATTATTGACGCTGAAAACAAAAATCTGATAAATCCAAAAGATACAATTTTGATTGAACCGACTTCTGGAAACACTGGAATCGGATTGGCTTTTGCAGCTGCAATTAAAGGATATCGCCTGATTTTGACCATGCCTGAATCAATGTCGATCGAGCGTAGAAAGCTTTTAAAAGCTTATGGAGCGCAATTGGTTTTGACTGAAGCTGCCAAGGGGATGAATGGTGCGATTGCCAAAGCTAAGGAATTGGCGGAAAATACTGAAGGTGCTTTTATTCTGGGTCAATTTGTCAATCAAGCTAATGTTGAAATTCATCAAAAAACGACAGCCCAAGAGATTTGGAATGATACGGATGGAAAAGTTGATATTGTGGTTTCTGGAGTTGGAACAGGTGGAACAATCACTGGAATTGCTTCAGTTTTGAAAAAGAAAAATCCTAATTTTAAAGCAATCGCAGTTGAGCCTGAAGCTAGTCCAGTTCTTTCTGGTGGAAGTCCGGCTCCGCATAAAATTCAAGGAATTGGCGCTGGATTTATTCCAGAAATTTTAGATGTGAGTTTGATTGACGAGATCGTTCAAATTTCAAATGAAGATTCTGTTAAATATGCTAGAGATTTGGCGTTAAGCGAGGGAATTCTTTGTGGAATTTCTTCAGGGGCTGCCTTTAAAGCGGCTTTGGAAATTGGATCGCGCCCTGAAAATGAGGGAAAATTGATTGTCTTTATTGTGCCGAGTTCCGGTGAAAGATATTTATCTTCAATTTTATTTGCTGATATTGAGGTTTAGGTCTCGTTTTACTTCAATAATTGGGCTCTTTTTCAAAATGAGTGGGTAAATTAATTATCTACTCAAAAAGTGAACTTGATCTTCCTGATGAAAATAACCTAATTTGAGTGGCGGAATTTTATTTATCGTCATCTTATTTTCCATTTTTACACCCCCCTCACAATCTCCAGTAATCACAATCGTTATCCTCACATAATTGTCCCACTCACATAATCGTCATCCTCACGAAAGTGAGGATCTCGTGAGTCTGGAATCGAGGATTTTTTAAAAGAATAAAGAATAGATTGATTAAGAATTGTAGGCGGATATTTTTCCTCATGAGGTACCGGACCCAAGAGTTTCTAAGGCAGCAAAGCTACCTAAGAAACTCTATGTCCGGCATGACGGTAAATCTTGATGGTGAAAATTAATTTACCCACTTGTTTTGAAAAAGAGGTGATTCTAAATACCCTTTAAATCTGCCAATTTTATTCCTAAAGTTTTAGCGATTCCTTTGGCTTTATTAATAGTTTCTTGCCATTCTTTTTGGGCTTCTGAATCAAAAGTTATTGCTCCTCCGACTTGAAATTCGAATTTGTCATCTTTGATGATCAATGTTCGAATAACGACTGACAATTCGCACTCATCACTTCCAATAAGACCAATTGCCCCACTGTAAACTCCTCGATCTTGTTTTTCTAAATCCTCACAAATTTCCATCGCTTTTATTTTTGGAGCTCCTGTCATTGATCCTGCTGGGAAACATGATTTGACGACATCTAGTGCTGTTGATTCTGGTTTTTTGGATCCGACAATGTCGGAAGATAAATGGTGAAGGGTTTTGTAGTGAGAGACTTTGAAGAGATTTTCAACTTTTACTGAGTTGGTTAGGCAGTTTTTGGATAAATCATTTCTGACCAAATCAACAATCATTAAATTTTCCGCCTGTTCTTTGGGGCTGTTTTTGAGTCTTTTGATTGATTCTTCGTCGAGAGATTTATTTAGAAATCTTTTGGCAGTTCCTTTGATTGGGCTGGATTTTGCTTGGCCATTTTCATCTATTGTTAAGAAAAGTTCTGGGCTGGAAGAGATGATGTAATTTTCTCCTAATTTTAGAAATGCACTGTAATTGGCGGGGCTTTTTTGGTTGAGGTTTTGGAAAATGTTGAATGGGTTTTTTGGTTTTTCTAAAAATTCACCAAAAAATTTTCGAGTTAAATTGGCTTGGTAAATGTCGCCATTGACGATGTTTTTTTGAATGG
>JBLHTM010000081.1:0-5189 GCA_047627215.1 Rickettsiales bacterium
GAACTTTTACAAGGATGACGATTATGAGTACTAGAGATTGTGAGGGTGTAAAAATGGAAAATGAGATGACGATAAATAAAATTCCACCACTCAAATTAGGTTATTTTCATCAGGAAGATCAAGATCACTTTTTAAGTAGATAATTAATTTGCCCACTCATTTTTGAAAAAGAGCCAAAATATTTTTATGTACAACTTTTAGCGGATAATTTGAGTCTTTTAAAAAATACTAAGTTCCGCAAAAAGTATTGCTTATTTTTTCTTCATATTGAGCGGGAAGATAATATTTATCAAATCCATCTATTTTTTTGAAAGGTGTCTGCAAAATTTTCAGAAGATTTTTTGTTTCATTAAAATCATTTTCATCGACAGCTTTACGAATTGCTTTTTCAACCAAATGATTTCTTGGGATAAAGGCAGGATTTATTTTGTCCATTTTGATGAAAATTTCCTCTTCGCTGAATTTTTGTTGGCAAATACGTTTTTTCCATTTTTTCTGCCAGTTTTCATCCAGACAATCCATTGGAAGGTTTCTAAAGGAATTTGTAAAATCTAGATTATTTTTTTCCAAAATTTCCAGAAATTCTGCAATCAACTGACGATCTTCAAGTTTTACATCAAAAATACCTATTTTTTTGGCCATTTTTGAAAAATACAAATCATCAAACATTTCGGCTAATTTGTTTAATTCTATTTCGGCTAATTTGATTGCTTCTGGAATTTCAGAATCAAGAAAAGGCAAAATGCTTTCAGCAAATCTGGTTAGATTCCATAAAATAATATTTTTCTGATTAGAAAAAGAATATCTGCCGCGCTTGTCAATGAAGCTGAAAACTTGATCTTTTTTGTATTCATCCATAAAGGCGCAAGGGCCAAAATCCAATGTCTGGCCGCTAATTGCAATATTGTCGGTGTTCATGACTCCGTGAATAAAACCAATACTCATCCAGTCTGAGACTAGATCAGCTTGTTTTTTCATCACTTCTTTGAGGAAGCTTAGATAGGGATTTTTAGATTTTTGGCATTTTGGATAATGGCGGGAAATTGTGTAATCTACGAGAATTTTGGTATTTTCATAATCCCCTCTTTTGGCAAAATATTCGAAAGTTCCAACGCGAATGTGACTTTCGGCAATTCTGGTTAAAACCGCTCCTGGTGAAGTTGTTTCACGATGAACTGGCTGATTTGTTGCCACTAAAGCTAATATTCTGGTGGTGGAGATTTTTAAATAACTCATCGCCTCACTGACTAAATATTCCCTGATGGCGGGTCCGAGTGGATATTTCCCATCACCATTTCGTGAATAAGGGGTTCTTCCGGCACCTTTGAGTTGAATATCGAAAAGCTGATTCTTTTTATCGAAAATTTCTCCCAAAAGAATTGCCCTACCATCGCCTAGATTGGCAGAAAAATGTCCAAATTGATGTCCGGAATAGGATTGAGAAATTGGTTTTGAATTGTTTAGAAGTTTGTTGCCACAAAAAATTTCTGCCGCATCTGGATTGTTGGTCAAATTCAACTCTTCGGCGAGCTTTTGATTGAATAATATCAGCTCCGGATTAGGAACATTTTCGGGATTTTGCGTTGAGTGGAATTCTTCTGGAAGTTCAAAGTAGGAATTTTGCAGTTTTATCATTTATCTAATACCATTTACCTTCACGCTTTCGCTTCGCAAGCGCACTAAAATCAAAGATTTCAGTGATACCAAAACCCATCTAAAGATGGGAATTGGTATAAAATAATTTTTATTCTCCAAGTCTTGCAAGTCCTGCCGCTAGATCTTCTTTCAAATCTTCTACGTCTTCCAAACCAATATTGATTCTAAAGCAATTTTTATCACCATATTGCCACTTGGTGACACTTCTGCTGCCATTGGCATCGAAAGGAAGAATAAGTGATTCGTAGCCACCCCAAGAATATCCCATGCCAAAATATTCAAGATTGTCGACCATGTTTGCAACTTGATCGCGTGAGTATTTTTTATTCAGCGCGACGGAGAATAGTCCAGCTGCGCCAGTGAAATCGCGTTTCCATATTTCGTGGCTTGGGTCAGATTCTAAAGCGGGATAGAAAACTCTTTCGACTTCCGGTTGCTGCTCTAGCCATTTGGCAATCTCTAGGGCGGATTTGAAGGATTGATCAATGCGCAATTTTGAAGTTCTTAGTCCTCTTTGCACCATGTAGGCGGAAAATGGAGCAACGCTAACAGCCAAAAAGCGGAAGGCGTCAGATATTGGTTTGAAATCTGCGCTTTTAAATGCGATCGATCCCATCATGACATCGGAATGCCCATTGATGTATTTTGTTAGTGCCATCACTGAAACATCAACTCCGTGGTCGAGGGGTTTGTAATAAATTCCGCTGCCCCAAGAATTGTCTAGAATGGTTTTGATATTATGTTTTTTGGCGATTTTGCAAATTGCTGGAACGTCTTGTAATTCAAAACTCAATGATCCTGGAGATTCCATGAAAATCACTTTGGTATTTTTCTGGATTAATTTTTCAATATCAGCGCCAATATTTGGGTCAAAATAAGTTGTTTCAATACCAAATTTTTTCAAATATTTATCAGCAAATCCACGAGTTGGGCTGTAGGCATTATCGACTACCAAAAGATGGTCCCCGCTTTGCAAAAAGGCAATCAAAGCAACATTGATCGCCGATGCTCCACATGAGGTTATGAAGCAGCAATCAGCATTTTCTAAATCGGCAATTGCGTCTTCCAAAACAAAATTGGTTTGCGTTCCATATCTGCCATATTTTAATTCATGGGCTTTTGACCCGTCTTTATCGTTGTAGCTGGCTTCAGCATTTTCAAGGTCTTTTAGGGTTGGAAAGACGATTGTTGATGCTTGGTAGATTGGCGGATTGACCATCCAACCTTGTTGTTCTGGATTTCTGTTGGAGTGAACTAATTTGGTCGATGTTCTGGCGTTCTTATTCATAGTGTTTTTTAAAAAAGTCAAAGTGCGAAGCACTGGGGCTCCCCGCAAAGCGGGGCGGAACTCGTGCTTCCGTAAAAAATAAATAACCTTGCGAAGCACTGGGGCTCCCCGCAAAGCGGGGCGGAACTCGTGCTTCCGTAAAAAATAAATAACCTTGCGAAGCACTGGGGCTCCCCGCAAAGCGGGGCGGAACTCGTGCTTCCGTAAAAAATAACTATCGAATCAATTTATCATCTGGAATTAAGCCGCCAAGTTGTTTTCCGCCTAAAATATGAACATGAAAATGAGCGACACTTTGGGAGGCATCAGATCCGTGATTGGTAATTAGGCGATATCCGGATTTTTCTAAACCTTGATCAATTGCAATTTTGCGAACTGTTTTGAAAAAATCAGAAATTTCTTGTGCTGAAGAATATTCAGAAAAATCATCAAAACTTGAATATTCGCCCTTAGGAACGACTAAAATATGGATTGGTGCCGCTTTTGAAATATCGTGAAAAGCCAATATTTTTTCATCTTCAAAAACTTTATTGCAAGGGATTTCTCCTCGAATTATTTTAGTAAAAATATTGTTTGAGTCGTATTTTTTGGACATCTTGAAATAATATTGGCTGTAGATTTTGTGGAAAAAGGCCGATCATTATTGGTAATCACCCAATGGAATCGTTTGGTTCTGAAGAAACTATGAATTCTGGGGTTCTTTTTGGGCGATTTTCACCGCCCAAGCCTACGTTAAAAAGTACCTTTATTTTCCAGTTCTAACTTTGATCATTGCATCTGGACGAGAAACCATTCCGTTAGCTCCGCCACCTTTTTTGATGTCATCAACAAAATTCATTCCTTCAATAACTCTGCCAAAAACAGTGTATTGAGCATCTAGGAATCTTGAATCTTTCAAAACGATGAAAAATTGGCTATTAGCGCTGTTTGGGTTTTGGGCTCTAGCCATTGAAAGTGAACCGCGAAGATGTGGCTCGTTAGAGAATTCTGCTTTCAAATCTGGAAGTTCACTTCCTCCAGTTCCTGTTCCTGTTGGATCGCCAGTTTGTGCCATGAATCCGTCAATCACACGGTGGAAAACCACGTTGTCGTAGAATCCTTGGTTAGCCAATGTGCGAATTCTTTCAACATGTTTTGGAGCGATGTTTGGTAGAAGCTCAATCACAGTTTTTCCGTATTTAGTTTCAATGGTCAGAATGTTTTGTGGGTCGTAAGTGCCTTGTGCACTGCTTTGGCTAGTCATGATGATTAAATTTAAAATTGATAAAAAGGTGAGGGTAAAGAGATTTTTCATATTTAGTTAGAAATTAAATAGTTAATAATTTTTGATACTCACTAATCGCGAATCGATCAGTCATTCCGGCAATGTAATCAGATACATTAATCGCTAATTCTTTTTTGTCATTACTAGAAATTTGATGATGCGCAGGCAAACAATTGTGGTTTTGAATGAAAAAGTCAAATAATCCGCTAACAATTTTTTCAGCAGATGCTGACATGCGATTCACTTTGTAGTGACGATACATGTTTTTGTGCAAGAATTTTTTGATTTCTTGATGAGCAATTTCAATTTCAGAGGAGAATTGCGCTAAGAAAAAATCACAATCTCTAACATCTTCGCTATTGTTGATTTTATGCTTCTCAATATTACTCTTGGTGTTGAAAATCACATCCAGAACCATGTCATTGACGATTCTTTTTTTAGCTTCCGAAACCAATAAATCAATTCTTGCCTTTGGTTTTTGCTGCAAAACTTCACGAAATTTATTACCAATAAAAGGTAAATCCAGCAAATCCTCTATTCGGAATAATTCGGCTCGAATACCATCTTCAATGTCATGATTATTGTAGGCAATGTCGTCGGAAATTGCTGAAATTTGTGCTTCAATCGATGGCGATCTGCTCAAATCCAAATCATGATTCTTGTTGTATTGTCCGATGTAGTCATGAACTTTTGAAACATCTTTGATGGCTCCATTGTGTTTGACAACACCTTCAAGCATTTCCCATGAAAGATTGAGACCGTCAAACGCAAGGTAGGATTGCTCCAATTTGGTGATCAATTTCAAAGCGTGAGCATTGTGGGAAAATCCGCCGAAATCTTGCATTTTTGCAGCCAAAGAATCCTCTCCAGCATGACCAAATGGTGTGTGACCCAGATCATGAGCTAGCGAGACAACTTCCGCCAAATCTTTGTTGCAATCAAGGCCGGAGGCAATCCACCTGGCAATTTGAGCAACTTCCA
>JBLHTM010000082.1:0-5175 GCA_047627215.1 Rickettsiales bacterium
AATATGTCGGCGAGGAACGGATCATGGTTCAATCTCCGTCAGTGAGAACCTACGATTTGATGCCAGAAATGTCGGCTGCAAAAGTTGGAGAAGAATTGCAAGACGCAATCAAATCTGGTAAATATGATTTTATCGTCGTCAATTACGCCAATCCAGACATGGTTGGACATAGCGGAGCTTTTGACGCAGCGGTGATTGCTTGTCAAATCATTGACGACCATTTGGGAACTTTACGTGATTTGATTTTACAGCAAAACTCATCAATGCTCATTTGCGCTGATCATGGAAATATTGAGGACATGGTCGATGATTTTGGCAACCCTCACACTTCTCACACCACCAACCCAGTGCCATTTATTTTAGTTGCAAATGACACAAAAAATCTAAAATTAGCAGATGGCAGACTTTGCGATATTGCCCCGACAATTTTGAATTTGATGAATATCGAGCAACCACCAGAAATGACTGGGAAAAACTTATTAATAAAATAATCATGAAAATTTTTACAAAAAAACCCCCGAAAAAGTCAGAACCAGAAAGCCTGGGATCATTTTTCAAAACCCTAATAATCGCAATTTTACTGGCAACTTTTGTTCGTTCATTTTTCTTTGAACCATTTCACATTCCATCCAGTTCAATGAAATCAAATTTATTGATCGGCGACTACATTTTCGTCTCCAAATTCAGCTACGGCTACAGTCGATATTCTTTCCCATTCGCTCCAAATCTATTTTCTGGCAGAGTTTTCAAGTCAGAGCCAGAAAGGGGTGACGTGATTGTTTTTAGGCTTCCATCCAATCCAAAAATCAACTACATCAAAAGATTGATCGGATTACCCGGAGATAAAATTCAAGTGATTGACGGGCAAGTTTTTCTCAATGATTTGCCAATGGCAAAAGAATATGTTGATGATTTTGTTGAAAATGGAATTGCAATCCAAAGATTTGAAGAGACTTTGCCATCAGGAAAGAAGATTGTGACATTAGATCAATATTTCGATTCCCCCCAAGATAATACCGGAACATATGAGGTTCCTGAGGGCCATTATTTCATGATGGGCGACAATCGTGACAATTCTCAAGATAGTAGGTTTTTGAATGCGGTTGGATATGTTCCTGTGGAAAATCTGGTTGGAAAAGCTCAGATTGTTTTTTTCTCTGACAAGTCTCCTTTCTGGAAATTCTGGAATTGGTATTCTGACGTTAGGTGGAAAAGGATTTTCAAGATTTTGGATTAGTTATTAGTGCAGAACTTCCAACTGCATCAGGTAGAATTCTAATCACAAAATAATTGATTAATTTCAACCTTTAGCGCTTTGGCGATTCTGCCTATGTTAACAATAGTAATATTCTTCTCCCCTCTTTCGATACAGCCAATGTAAGTTCTGTGCAATCCGCACTCAAAAGCAAGGCTCTCTTGCGAATATCCGCCCGCCAATCTTAGCTCGCGGACTTTTTTTCCAAATTTATTTTGTATCGATTTATCAATTTTAGGCATAGGTTGCATTTCAGCATTATGCACTCTATGATTCTACACTCTACAAATAGCATTTATCCCACATAAATATTTTTTAAACCAGACAGATGAGAAAATTATTGATAATCATGATTTTAATTGCCGCAACAGTAATTTTATCAATACAAACTGAAATGTTTGTATCTAATAGAATCAATAATATCTGGGGTGAATACTCGATAATATTGATCAGAACCCTAATCTTGTCAATGATGGGGTTCTTAATGATGAAGATATTGAAATGATACCATTTACCATCTAAAGATGGTAAATGGTATCACTAAAATATTTGATTTTAGTGCGCTCGCGGAGCGAAGGCGTGATGGTAAATGGTATGAGGTCAAAAAAAAGCCGCTACATCAAATAATGTAACGGCTTTTTAAAAATTTTCTAAATCAATCTAGTTCAAAATCCCCGCTAATTCCTTAGCGAAAATTTCCATATCAGAATCAGAAGTAAGTTCAGTTGCAGCAACCAAAAGTTTATTTCCTTCTAAAGCCAATCCGCCAACAACATTTTTAGCTAATAGTTTTTTATTAACCGCAAAAGAATCTTGATTTAACTCAATTGTGAACTCGTTAAAGAAGCTGTCATTTAAGACTTTAACGCCACTAACTTTCGCCAATTTTGTCGCCAAATCACAAGCTTTTTTGTGATTGATTAACGCTAGTTGTTTAAAGCCAATTTCACCCAAAAGCATTGAATGAATGGTGAATGCTGTTGCACACAAACCTTGATTGGAACAAATATTTGAAGTCGCTTTTTCGCGACGAATATGTTGCTCACGGGCATTCAAAGTTAAAACATATCCTGGTTTTCCGTCCGCGTCAGTTGTCATTCCGCAAATTCTACCTGGCATTTGACGAACATGAACTTTTTTCCCAGCAAAGAAGCCCAAATGAGGTCCTCCAAAATTAAGACCAACACCAACAGATGATGCTTCACCGACAACAATGTCGGCGCAAGATGGGGCTTCAAGTAAACCTAATGCTAAAATTTCAGTTACCACAACAATTAACAACGCTCCAACTTCATCACATTTTTTGCGGGCTTCGTCAAGTGAGTTAATGTTGCCGTTAAAATCTGGATAATTAAAAATTAAAGCAGCAGTTTGGTCGCTGATTTCAGCAGAAATTTCAGCTTCAGCCAATTTAGAATAAGTGTCCAGAACATCCGCATAATCAGGATTTAATGCGTTAGCAATGACAACATTTTTACGATTTTTCTTAATTCTAAGTGCCATCAAAACAGCCTCTGAAAGTGCAGTAGCTCCGTCATACATTGAAGCGTTGGAAACTTCCATTCCAGTCAAAAGTGCGATATTGCTTTGGAATTGGAAAATTGTTGCCAAGGTTCCTTGCGCGATTTCTGGCTGATAAGGAGTGTATGAAGTTAGATATTCAGACCTTTGAATGATGTGATCAACAGCGGCCGGAACGTGATGGTTGTAGCAACCAGCACCCAAAAAGAAAGGCCCAGAATTGGCAGCACGGTTTTTCTTAGCTAATTTTCGAAGGAAGCTCTCAACTTCGATTTCACCTTGATGATTTGGAAGCTCTCTAATTGGCTCTTTCAAAAGAGCGCCCAATGGAACAGCATCGTAAAGTTCATTAACCGAATCTGCCCCAATGGTTTTAAGCATTTCATCGTGATCTTGTTTTGTAAGTGCTAAATAGCGCATATTTTGGTAAAAATTGAATTGATTTACATTTGAAAGGCTATTAATTTAGAGTCGATTTTACTAATTTTCAACATAAGAATATGACTTTCGACAAATCAAAACTCCCATCCAGATATGTAACCAATTCCAAAGGTTGTGAGGGTAGAAAAACCATGCTCTACAACATCAAAACTGATCTTTATCCAGATGGATTGACCGAGGAAGATATTCAAAAACCATTTGTTGGTGTGGTCAGCGCTTGGAACGAAGCTGCTCCTTGCAACATCGCTCTTCAAAGACAAGCTCAGCCTGCAAAAAAAGGCGTTAAGGAAGCTGGAGCGACGCCGCGTGAATTTACGACCATCACCGTGACTGACGGAATTGCCAATGGTCACCAGGGGATGAAATCGTCATTGGTTTCTCGTGAAGTGATCGCCGATTCAATTGAAGTTACGATGCGTGGACATTGCTACGATGCGCTTATTGGCTTGGCCGGTTGCGACAAATCTTTGCCAGCAATGATGATGGCAATGTGTCGTTTGAACGTTCCTTCAGTTTTCATGTATGGCGGATCAATCATGCCGGGGAGATTTAAAGGAAAAGATGTGACTATTGTTGATGTTTTTGAAGGTGTGGGGAAATTTGATGCAGGAGAAATGACCGCTGATGATCTTCGCGCTTTATCTAAAGTTGCCTGTCCAACCGCAGGAGCTTGTGGCGGACAATTTACCGCCAATACCATGGCCTGTGTTTCTGAGGCAATGGGCCTTGCACTTCCTGGCTCATCCGGAGCTCCAGCACCATACTCCTCACGCGACGAATATGCCTATGAATCTGGAAAAGCGGTTGTTGAATTGATTAGAAAGAATATCCGCCCAAGAGATATTGTTACTCTTAAAGCTCTGGAAAACGCCGCAACAATTGTTGCTGCAACAGGAGGATCAACTAACGCAGCTCTTCACTTGCCGGCAATTGCTAGTGAATGTGGAATTGATTTTGATATTTTTGCCGTTGGTGAAATATTCAAAAAAACTCCTTACATCGCCGACATGAAACCGGGTGGAAAATATGTCGCCAAAGATTTATTTGAAGCCGGCGGAGTTCAAATGATTTTGAAAGTTCTGCATGACGCAGGATTCATTCACGGAGAATGTTTGACTGTGACGGGAAAAACCATGGCAGAAAACTTAGTAGGTGTGAAATTTAATGAAAATCAAGACGTGGTCTACAAACCAGAAAATCCACTCTCACCAACCGGTGGACTTGTGGTTTTAAAAGGTAATTTGGCAACCGATGGTGCAATTGTTAAAGTCGCTGGAATGAGCGCCGACCAACAAAAATTCACCGGTTCAGCTCTAGTTTTTGACAATGAAGAATCTTGCTTCACAGCCGTTGAAAACAAACAATACAAAGCTGGAGATATCCTAATCATTCGCTACGAAGGGCCAAAAGGCGGACCCGGAATGCGCGAAATGCTTGCCACCACCGCGGCAATCTATGGACAAGGAATGGGCGATAAAGTTGCATTAATCACCGACGGCAGATTCTCTGGCGGAACACGAGGTTTTTGCGTCGGCCATGTCAGTCCTGAAGCGGCAGATGGCGGAATGATTGGTCTTTTGAAAAATGGCGACAAAATCACCCTTGATGCAATCAATGGAACTATTGACGTTGATTTGTCCGATGAGGAAATAGAAAATCGCCGCGCAGAATGGAAGCCAAGAGAAACAGATTACACCTCTGGAACTTTGTGGAAATACGCCCAAACAGTTGGAAACGCTAGATATGGAGCCCTCACTCACCCAGGAGCCAAGGCAGAAAAACAATGTTACGCTGATATTTAGCTGACGGATTCCACTTCCACCGTTCATCAGTCGAGGACATCTAAATAAAATTCGACTCTATTTTCAAAATAAGTGGGTAATTTAATTACCCACTTAAGAAGTGCCTTTGATCTTATTTATGAAAATAATCTGATTTGAGTGGCAGAATGTTATTTA
>JBLHTM010000083.1:0-5164 GCA_047627215.1 Rickettsiales bacterium
AGATTTGAATTTCGCTGGGAAGATCAGTTCAATTTGTCTCTTGATCCATACACTGCTAAAGCTTTCCATGATGAAACTTTGCCAGCTGACGGTGCAAAGGTTGCGCATTTTTGTTCAATGTGTGGACCAAAATTTTGTTCAATGAAAATCACCGGTGATGTTAGAGAATATGCGGCGAAACAAAAAGCCGAGGAAGCTCAAAAAGGGATGGAGAAAATGAGCAAGAAATTTAGGGAAGTTGGTAGTCAGCTTTATGTGAAAAAGGCTTAATTTTCTTAAATCATGCCGATAGATTTGATGAAGAACGAGCAGGATTTAATGGATCACATCCTAAATGATGACGATGCGTTAAATCCGATTCAATTTACAGAAGCCGTTGATAATCTTTATTGCAATGAAGATTATCAACTTTCCGT
The DNA here is from genome assembly GCA_047627215.1 of Rickettsiales bacterium. Taxonomy (GTDB): domain Bacteria; phylum Pseudomonadota; class Alphaproteobacteria; order Rickettsiales; family UBA1997; genus JAJTCH01. The sequence continues at coordinate 417 of JBLHTM010000083.1, forward strand.
GGCAAAAATTTTGTACAATATTGCTCAGAAGAGTGAAGTGAATCAACACCCAGAGTCTGTGGGATTTTTTTTGAGTCATATCTTTAAAGATCATAATGAGAGAACTATTTCTTTGATGCAAAATGAAATTCTCTACAAGATTCCTGAAGTTATTGATTGTGGTGCTAAAGAGCGGAATCCAATCAGAAATAGATTGATGAGCCTTCTTGGGATGCCAAATGCTTCAGCAAAGGATTGTGTAGTTAATGTTGATCCTAACTTAAAACAAACTCACAGCACTTTATGTTAAAAATACTCCCAACGCGCTTCCTTAAGCACATTCATGAATAAATCAAACAAGGGTCGAATAAAATTTCTATATTTCTGCTTGATGAGTGCATTTATTTTGGTGGCTGGCCGGTTGTTTTTTGTGGTTGTGACTGGTGATCAAGTTGTTCTTAGTAAGTTTTATAATATTGATAAAAACCAGAGAAGGGGAAATATTATTGATCGCAATGGGGTGATTTTGGCGACTGATTTGAAGGCCAAGTCCCTTTATGTGAGTAGTGTTTTGGTGAAGGATACGAGAGTTATTTCTCGTAAAATTTCTGAAATTTTTCCTGATTTGAGTTATTCTAAGGTTTTGGCTAAAGTTTCCAGAAAGAATATCAATTGGATTTTGATCAAAAGAGGAATCGCTCCAAAAGAGCAAAAAATTGTTCAATCTTTGAAGATGGCGGGGTTGATTTTTGATGATGATTTGGTTCGGGTTTATCCGCAAAAATCGATTTTGGCGCATATTGTTGGATATGTTGATTTGGACCGTAAAGGTCTTTCCGGGGTTGAGATGGAATATGATAAATCATTGATGAAGGGAGAGGATTTGCAATTGGCGATGGATGTGAGATTACAGGATGTTTTGAGTGAGGAGCTTTCTTTGGGAATTAAGAAATATAAAGCTGTAGCGGCTTCTGGGATTATCATGGATGTGACTAACGGTGAGATTTTAGCAATTTCCAGTTTGCCAAGTTTCGATCCTAACCACCAGGAAAATGCTAAGTCGAGTGAGAAGTTTAACCGAGCTACTTATGGGGTTTACGAATTGGGTTCGATTTTTAAAATTTTTACCAACGCCATTGCTTTTGAAGATGATTTGGTGCAGATGGACGATGTTTTTGATGTGACCAATCCCATTGTTTACGGAAAATATACTATTAAAGATGATCATCCTATTCAGGGCTTTGCTAGTGTGGCGAAAATTTTTTCCAAATCTTCTAATATTGGAACTATTGAGATTGCTAAGAAAATTGGAGTTAAAAGGCAAAAAGAAATGCTTGAAAAGTTTGGTCTTCTTGGTCGAATTAATAGTGATTTTCCCGCTTTATCGCGACCTATTTTCCCCAAAAGATGGCGCGAAATAAATCTTTACACTATCGCATACGGGCACGGAATCGCCATTACCCCCCTTCATATGGCAAAAGCAGTTTCGGCAATGGTTAATGGTGGAATAATTTACCCCCCTTCTTTTGCTAAGTTAGAAAAAAATCCTAAAGGTGATCGGGTGATCAAATCTACAACTTCTGATATAATGAGGGAAATGCTGCGTAATGTGGTGGAAACTGGCACAGGAGGAAATGCTGATGCAAAAGGATATCAAGTTGGAGGAAAAACTGGGACGGCAGAAAGGGCAGAGTTTGGTAGTTACAGTGACCACAAAACGATCGCATCTTTTGTGGCGGTTTTCCCAACTTCAAAACCTAAATATTTGATTTTTGTTTCATTTGATCGCTCGGATTACACCTTCAATACTGGTGGAATGGTGGCGGCTCCGGTGGTAAAAAATATTGTGGAATCGATTGCGCCGATTATTGGTATTGTGCCGCAAAAATATGAGGTGAGTAAATGATCAAAAAAATATCCTGTGTTTTTCTTTTGATGGTTGCCTCTTGCTCGCAAAAAGGACTGAATGAACTTTATGTTCAGGAGGTAAAAAATGAGATCAGTGGAGAAATTGAATAACATCGAATCGTTAAAATATTCGAAGATGATAAAAATGAATATCTCTTGAATATTAAAATAATTAATGAAATGGAACAAGGAACCACTCAGTATGGCAAGCCTGATGACATCTTATCGATTCTCGGTTGGAGAGGCTGATATGTATTCCAATGAGGGTGTTTTGATATTTAAAACTCACCAAGACAAAGTCAAAATAGATAACTTTATTCCTTATTACAATAAAGTCAGAATATTTGGCGAAGCTGATTTGGAGGAAATAAATTGTGATAATTTGAAAATTGATGGGAAGAATTTTAAATATTGTTTGATCAAGCGTATTGGCCCTTGTTGTGCATCAGCAAGGCCAGGGGAAATAAAATTTTCTGGCCAAAAAGAGGTTAGTGTCATGAGATCTATTCAGGGGGAGGGCTCGGTTTGGAATGTGGAGTATGCGGTCAAAGTTAGGTCTTTGGGTGGCGATAATTACAAAGATAAAGTGATGGAAAAGTTCAATAAGGCTGTCAACTACATTGATGAATGTTGTGATATTGTTGCGGTTAGCAGAAATAAATTGGGGAAGAAAAATGGGGAGTAAATTTTTATTATTTGTAATTTTTATTTCTTTTTGCACGTCTTGCTCGAAAATGAAAATCAATGAAATGGTGAGTTTAGATGTTAAAAATTCAAAAACCGAGAAGAGTGAAGAATATCGAATAATAAAAATTTCTGAAGATCGTGATAATGAGTATTTTTTACATATCAAAGTCCCGAATGGATATTTGGATAGTGGTTATATTACGAACAATAATTCTGAATATGGTAATACTCGTATTATTAATTTTTATAAAAAAGATGACTTTCTTGAATTATTCAGAATTGCTATAGGATCCTACCCCAATAAGAATATTGAAGATTTTGTGGATTGGAGGTCCAACTATATTCATAGTACGAATGAAGTGGTAAATAGTTTGGTTGAATATGGTGATCCGTCCGAAATTTTTGAGCCTAATAGGTTTAAGTCGGCGTTGACTTTTAATGAAATGAAATGCGCCTTTAGTGAAGATAAGATTTGTTTTCCTGGTCAATCTGAAATTTATATAATGAGAGCATTCCAGGAAAACAGTGGATTTGGTGATAATATTTGGGATATTTCCTACACTTCTTCAGTGGATGGAAATTTGTTAAAAGAGGAGAGGGAGTTGAAAATAAATAATTTGAAACTTATGGCGCAAAATTGCTGTGAAATAATTTCTAAAGAAATTGAAAAATAAAAATATGAAGAATGTATTAAGTGCTTTAATTTTACTAATCCATCTTTCTGGCTGTATTTACATGAGTTCTAATCAGAAAATTAAAACTGATAAAAATGAAGAAATTTCTGTTAAGTTTGAATCTTCAGCAGCTTCTTCGGTTTTTCATTCCAAAATAGAAATTCATAATCTAGGAAAATACAGAGGAATACACGCTGAAATAAATTCCGTAATGATTCCATTTTTAGTTTTTATTAACCACAGAACTTTTTTCAAAACTGAATATTACAATTATAAAATCAAGCAAACCGACATTAATAAAGATGGAATTGTGACTCTAAAAGAAGCTAACAAACTTAGATTTAATAGTGATCGGATGCCAACAATCAAAACCAATAATGATTTTGATTGTTACAAATTAAGTGGAAAATGGGTTTGTGATTAGATATTTAAAATGAGCGCCAAATGAAATTTTTATTTAAATACAGAATTATTATTGTCCTGATTTTTGTTTTTAAATTCAGCGTTTCAGCCAATGCTATGGAGCCCAAAATTCAACTTTCTAATATTTATCATTCTGGAATTGATTTGGAAAAATATCTGGTGAGCGAGAAACTTGATGGAGTTCGTGCTTATTGGGATGGTGATAATTTAATTTCTAAAAAAGGAAATATTTTTAATGCTCCTGATTGGTTTGTTGAGGATTTTCCTCTTCAAGATCTTGAAGGAGAACTTTGGATCGAAAGAGAAGAATTTGCGGAAGTGTCTGGAATTGTTCGAACAAAAATTCCGAATCATGCAGATTGGAAGAGAGTTCGCTTGATGCTTTTTGACATACCAAAACATGAAGGATTTTTTAAGGAAAGGATTTTGGAAATGGAGAAATTGGTTCAAGAATCGGGTTCAAAATATCTTTCAGTGATTCGCCAAATGAAAATCAGAGATGAGAAACATTTAATGATTCTGTTGAAGGAAATTGAGAAAAAAGGCGGCGAAGGATTGATGATTCATCGCGAAGATTCCCTCTACTCGACTGTTCGAAATGATGATTTGTTGAAATTGAAGAGTTTTTTTGACGCAGAAGCGAAAGTGTTAAAACATTTTTCAGGAAAAGGAAAATATCAAGAAATGATGGGGTCAATTTTGGTGGAAAATGAGGAAGGAGTCAGGTTTAAAATTGGTGGTGGATTTAGCGATCAGGAGAGAAAAAAACCACCAATAATTGGCAGTGTAATTACTTACAAATATTACGGAAAGACCAAGAATAATAAACCTCGATTTGCCAGTTTTTTAAGAATTCGAGAGAATTACGATTTTAAATTACTTCAAAAAACTCTTTAGAGTGAGATTTTCCATTTACTAATATCTCTATCCAATGTTGCCCAGAATAAATATTTCTGGTTGATGCATGTTTTAAGGAAAGTTTTTTAGAAATTTTGACTTTTTCTTGAGATTTTAAAATTAGTTTTTTGAGTTTAAAAACTTTAGGGAGATTCTTTCCACTTTCTTTCTTGAAATAAA
>JBLHTM010000084.1:0-5055 GCA_047627215.1 Rickettsiales bacterium
TCAATGGCGTTGTAGTCATCAGCAACAATATCTTCTTCCTCACTAGGCTGATCCTCGTTATTTTTGATGATCTCCTCTAATTCCGAATTGTATGTTTCGTCAATTCTGATGATATCACGAAGTAGTATAGCGCCACTTGAGAGGCCTTCGTGCCAATCAATGAAATAACGCATTACCATTGGGCTTTGATAGAGAGATAAAACAGTTTTTGCGCGACCATTTTCAATTCTAATGGCGATTTCAACTTCGTCTTCACGAGTCAAAAGGTCAACATTACTCATTGATTTGAGATAAGTCTTAACTGAATCCTCACTTCTTTTTAGGCTTTTCTCTTCATCTTTTGCAATAGCATCTTCATCCATTAATTTTTCAACATCGTCCTCTTTTTCGACAACTTGAATTTTAAATTCGGTGAAAATACTAAGGAATTTTTCTAGTTTTTTCTTATCCAGAACATCAGATCCTATTTGCTCTTTGATTTGTTCGATTGTTAGAAATCCTTGCGATTTTCCAAGTGACAACAAAACTTTTAAAGCTGCTCCGGTGCTATCTGCTGATTTTTTTGAATCATTGATTTCGCTAATTGACAAGGTGGCAACCTTCTCAACATCCAAATCATCTTCCTGTTTTAAAATGGGGTCGGATTTTGCTTTTTCTTCTGCTAATTTTGCATCTTTTTTACTAATCTTCTCTTTAGCGAATTTTTGACCAAACTTACTAACTAATTTTTTGTTATTTATTGGCTTGGGCTTAGTTTTTTTGGGATTTTTTGGAACTGGAGATACTTTCTTTTTTGGCTTAGCTTCTGCTGCTTTTTTGGATACTTTGGGAGTCTTTTTAGAGGTCTTTTTTGCGTCAGTTTCTTTATCTGATTTTTCTAAAACCTTAGATGGAGAGTCTGTTTTTTTGGTAGTTTTGGAGTCTTTTTTGGATTCTGAACTGCTTTTAGGCGTAGTATTTACTTTTTTTTTTCAACGGATTTTTTATCTAGAGTGTCTTTAGTCGAAATTGTCATAAAATGTCTTAAAAATTGTTGATCAAGTAAAACCTATTTAAGGAGCCTTATAAATGAAAAAGCACAATAGAATGAAGAGTTTATTTTTCAAATCAATTGTGAGAATATTTACAATCTTTTTATATCCCGTCGCTTTCCAGCTCCAAAATTTTCTTTTCTAGAAAAGTTTTATAATTAAAAAGTTCTTTTTGAATTCCTGATTTAATGGCTATTTCGTTAGTTTCGATTATGTGCCTCGAAGATAAAGCCTCTGAATATTGCTGACTAACCTCTTCATAGAGATATTTTAGCAAAAGAATCTGCAATTTATTAGTAATGTTGCCTATGTTTTTATCAAAGAATTTTATGGAAAAAATCTTATTAAGAAGGGTCTCACTTAAAATATTTTTCTTCAAATCCATTTCGATATCTTTGAAATCTGCATCCAGATTTGAATCTAGGAAACTGATCAGATGATCTTTTATCAAAGCCAATTCTTGGTTTTTAAATTCCAAATTCCTTAAAACACAAAACTCATCTTGATAATCTCTCAGATCTGGGAAATGAAAAATTATTGCAATAACCAAAAGCCCGTAATTTGACCTAGCATCGAGTTCGACATAATTACTAACTATCGGCTTTATAGAAATATTTTTGCTTTGGAATTTTTTATTTTTTCCAAGTTCGTATAAAAGGTTTTTGTAATATTGGATAAAATGTTTTTTACTATTCACATCGGCGATTAAATTGACTTTTTTGAACAAATTAGCTTCAAATTGAGCTTTCTTCTCCGGAGAAATCAAGCCTTCCTGATTGTAATTTATGTGCAAATCTTCCGCTTCAAAATCGAATAAAACTTTTGACAAATTATCGGCATTACGTAGGAAATTTTGCATAGCAATTTTACCATTTTTTCGAACAAAATCATCAGGGTCAACTTTGTTGGGCAAAATTGCGAAACGAATGATGTTTTTGGGATTTATGGTTGGTAAAACCAAATCAATGGTTCTTCTCATGGCTTTTTTTCCCGCCGAATCCCCATCTAAGCAAACAACAATGTCATCTGATTTTCGAGAAAGAATTTGCAATTGATCGATCGTTAAGGCTGTTCCAAGTGGCGCTACAACATTTTCTACTCCATTGACGCTCAAAGAAATCGCATCCATGTATCCCTCAACTATTACCACAAATTTATTGTCATAAATTGATTTGGCGGCGCTTGAGAAATTGTATAAATTATGTCCTTTTTTAAATAAATTGGTTTCTGAGGAATTGAGATATTTTGGCTGACCTTCTCCCAGAATTCTTCCACCAAAGGCGATTACTTTTCCTTTGTGATTGGTGATTGGGAAAATGATTCTATTTTTGAATTTATTGTATAATTTTCCATTATCGTTTTGACCGATAATTCCTGAAGCAAGCAGCTGAGAATTGCTAAACGATTTTGATTTTAAATGTTGCAACAGTAAATCAGCATTTGCAGGCGCAAAACCAAGTCGGAATTTTTTGATATCCAAGTTACTTAATCCCCGACTATACAAATATGAAAGCGCTTCACCACCAAGATTTGAAAGCAGATTATTTTCAAAAAAATGGCATATATCTTCCAGAAGCAAATAATCGTGATCAATTTTTTCTTGATATTTTTGTTCTTGGGCGGAATTTTCAACCACAGGGATTTGAATGCCATAGTTATCAGCCAACTGGATTATCGCATCTTTAAATCCAAGACCGTCAATCTGCATAGTAAAACCAATAATATCACCATGGGCCGCACAACCAAAACAATGGTAAAAACCTTTTTGATCATTAACTGTAAATGAGGGAGATTTTTCATTGTGAAATGGACAAAGACCTGAATATTCCTTACCCTTCCTTTTTAGTTCAACACGCTTCCCAATAACGTCCGAGGCATTGATTTGGGACCTTAATTCATCTGGAAAATTTTTGGAAAATTGCATTAAAAAAGATTAAAAATATTTCTTATTCCGCCCGGAACAATTGCCGAGGTTTTGTTGATTTTAAAATCACCATGGGCTTGATTTTTCTTTTTAACATAGCTGTAGCGAACAGAAAATATTCCACCACCCTCTTCTCCAACAATTATTTGCCCTAAAATTGGAATCCTACCAATGCCAAAAAATTTGTTAAGTGCGTATCCAGGAACAATAAGACCTTTTAAATTAGTGGTGCCATTTTTAATATCTATTTCACCTTTTGCCGTAAATCCAAGCGTATAACTATTTGTGATGAGGGTTTTGATATTTAAAATATTGTCCTTAAAGACAAATTTTAGTTTTAGGTTTCTAAGCTCAATTTTATTATTTTGTAAATCTTTTTCCTTAAATTTGGAAAGTGATTCATCACCATAAATCTTATCAACGACTTCATTCTTCAAAATCGTAAATTTGCGACTAATTTTTATCTCGCCACCTAATCCACTTTCATCTAATTTAGATTTTATTTTTGCCCGCCCATCAAGAATTTGGTTGGAAATATTGAAACCCTTGGCAATAACCGAAACATCTTCGATAAAACCGCGAACCTGAGTTGGTTTTTTTCTTACCGGGGAAGAAATTTCGATATCTATATTTGTCTCATTGTTAACACGAGCAAAGATAATTCCATCTTCACACACATTTTTATCGCAATTCAAACTGATTTCTACTTCAGAAAGATTCTGATTTTTTGCCAAATTTAATTTGTCGATATCAATTTTTATATCATTCTTTACATGGGAGCCAATTCCTCCAGAACCGCCAACACCTTTCTCAAGAAATGATTCTAGATTCAATCTAGATCCATTTAATCTCAAAAAACGAGAATCATCGCTTATTTTATAAACCAAATCAAAATTGCTGTCGGCAAAGTTATGATTTTCCATGTTTATTTTTGATATTTTCATTGAATTTGTCTTTAAAGACAAATCGCCAGTCATTTTTTTATTTTCTTCCTGCCAATCAAATTCTTTTAAATGAAGATTACTATCTTTATCAAATGAAATTGAGGTCTTAATGATACTTTTGACGCCAATTTTTTTGGTGATATTAAATTTCTTCATATCGATATCAGATCCCGTTAGATCAATTTTTGTTACAAAATCAGTGCGTGCAAAATTTTTAAATGTTGAGACTTTTAAATTTGAATTACTGATGTATTCATTTTCAAAATTATCGATATCGGAACTCACCTTAATGTAAGTATCTTGAAGTGATAAATTATTTTTTATTGGCAGTTTTATCGATAAACTTGTTTGTGAATTTCCTTTAAAATATTGGTAAATTTCTTTTGAGAATGCGCTTTTATAGCTTATGTGCTTTAGAGTATCTTCGGCGTTTCCAGTAATTTTTCCATCAATATTTAGCATTGGATTCTTGGTTCCAAACTCAGGAATTACAATGCTGGCAAATCTTATTTTACTATTCAAAACATCACCTTTGGAAATATCTATTTGCATGCTATTTTTATTAAAAGATGCGATGCCACTTGTTTTTAAAATAGGTGGGAAATTATGGTCGTAATTTAAATCTAATTCAGAAAAAGATACTTCAGATTCAATCTTTTGTAAAAGATGTGCGCCATTTTCATTTTCCAAAATCATTGTGGCATAAGCATCATTTATCGTGCCGTTTTTAATATGATTTAAAAACCAATCACGAATCTTTTTTTGATTCAAAAATGTCGGCCAGAGCAATTTCAATCTGCCAGTCGGAACGTCGCTAACCTTGAACTGCATTATTGTTTTTTGCAGATTATTATCCAAAAAATCGCTAGCCAGCAAAGACATAGCAAACTCAGTTTCGTCAAAGTTGCAATGGAGATTATCGATAGAAAAAGTTCTCATAATGTTGTCAAGCTTTCCAGAAACAATCAGATTTTTTAAGTCAATTGGACCACTAAATAATTCTGGATAATAAAAACTGGCAGATTTAGAAAGCAGATCAAAAGACACCACGGATAGATGTTTATTTTTATCAATAATAAGATTTGCGTTGCCGCTAAATTTTCCAGAAATATTTTTTAAACTAGAAAATTTAGGATCTATTGAGACAATTGATGAA
>JBLHTM010000085.1:0-5031 GCA_047627215.1 Rickettsiales bacterium
GCTATCGTGATATGTCAAAGCATATTGAAGATACTTATGTCATAGAAATATCCGGAATCAGCGATTACCGTCATGCCGGACATAGAGTTTCTTAGGTAGCTTTGCTGCCTTAGAAACTATTGATCCGGTACCTCATGAGGAAAAACATCCGCCCGTAATTCTTGATCAATCTATTCTTTTAAAAAATCCTCGATTCCAGACTCACGAGATCCTCACTTTCGCGAGGATGACGATTATGTGAGTGTGACAATCATGAGGATGACGATTATGTGAGTGGAGCAATTATGTGAGGATAACGATTATGAGCACTAGAGATTGTGAGGGGGTGTAAAAATGGAAAATAAGATGACGATAAATAAAATTCCGCCACTCAAATTAGGTTATTTTCATCAGGAAGATCAAGATCACTTTTTAAGTAGATAATTAATTTACCCACTCATTTTGAAAAAGAGCCAATTTAATACCAAGTCTCATCTTTAATTGCGTTTTTAAACAAAATATTTTTAAGGATAAAATTGAAGATAAAAACCGCCTTTATCGGTGCATAAAAAAGGTTTTTCTCTTCAGTTTTAGACCAAAAAGATGCAGTTTAAAAAAGTGATTAAAGATGAGATTTGAGTGATTAAAGATAAGATTTGGTATAATTCCTATTAGATTTGAAAATATTAATAGAAAATCTACTTAATTTAGATTCCGAAAAAAGGTTAACACATCAGAATTTTATCGTAAAATCATCTACCAGTTTTTTTATCGAACTTTCGGCAATAATTTCACTTTTCATAAATTAGGACTTAATGCGATATCCGGTTTTGAAAATTCTTGAAACTGTGAAAATACAAATTCCCAAAAACAAAATCACTACTGCTAAACATATTGGCAAGCTCACGTCTGACGATTCATAAAAACTCCAACGAAATCCGCTAATCAAATAAAGAACGGGGTTTGCTAGAGAAATTGTTTGCCAGAATTCTGGAAGCATTTTTATGGAATAGAAACTCCCACCTAAAAATGAAAGTGGAGTAATTACCAAAAGAGGTATTGATTGTAGTTTTGGAAAACCATCAGCCCAAACACCAATGATAAAACCAAGGAGGCTGAAAGTGATGCAAGTTAGGACCAAAAATAAGAACATCCAGATTGGGTGTTTGATTTCTAAATCTACGAAAAAAGTCGAAGTGAGCAAGATGATCAGTGCAATCATGATTGATTTTGTTGCTGCCGCACCGACATATCCGGCCAGAATTTCTACATAGGAAATTGGCGCTGAGAGGATTTCATAAATTGTTCCTGAAAATCTAGGCATATAAATTCCGAAGGCGGCGTTGGAAATGCTTTGATTCAAAATTGTCAGCATTATCAGGCCCGGAACGATGAATGCACCGTAAGCTACACCGTCAATTTCTGGCATTCGAGATCCAATAGCGGTACCAAAAACTATGAAATAAAGAACTGTTGAGAGAACGGGAGCCGCGATACTTTCTCTTATTGTGCGAAATGAGCGAGCCATTTCAAATTTGTAGATTGCGGATATTGATGTGAAATTCATATTATTTTATTTAACCAATTGAATGAAGATATCTTCTAGGGAGCTTTGGTGAGTTTTTAGATCTTGATAGAGGATGCCGTTTTGTTTCATTTTTTCTAGAAGATTAGCAATGCCGTTGTTTTTCTTGGTCGCGTCGTAGGTGAAAATTATCACCTGTCCATCTGCTGACAATTTCAAATTTTCAGACTCCAAATCTTGTGGAATTTCTCTAATTGCCTCGAACAGCTCCAAATGTAATTCTTTTTGACCAAGTTTTTTCATCAAAACTTCTTTTTCTTCAATAAGAATTATTTCTCCCGCCTGAATAACTCCAATTCTGTCAGCCATTTGCTCGGCTTCGTCAATATAGTGAGTGGTTAGAATTATGGTTACACCGGATTTTCTCAAATCAGAAACCAAACTCCACATATCTTTGCGCAATTTGACATCAACACCAGCGGTTGGTTCATCCAGAAATAATATTTTAGGTTCGTGAGATAGTGCTTTTGCAATCATCACGCGGCGTTTCATCCCTCCAGAAAGGGTGACAATTTTGCTATTTCTCTTTTCCCACAAAGATAAATCTCGAAGAGTTTTTTCAATGAGCGCAGGATTTTTCTTTTTGCCAAAAAGACCTCTGGTGTAAATTACTGTATCAAAAACTGTTTCGAACATGTCGGTTGTGAGCTCTTGAGGAACGAGGCCGATTAAAGACCTGGCGGCGCGGTAATCTTTCAAAATATCATGTCCGCCAACTTTTATTTCACCGCTGGTCAAATTGGCAAGGCCACAAATGATGCTGATTAATGTTGTTTTTCCAGCGCCGTTTGATCCGAGTAAAGCGAATATTTCACCTTCATTGATTTCTAAATTAACATTTTTTAGAGCCTCAAAACCCCCAGCATAGGTTTTGCTTAAGTTATTAATTGATATTATTTTATTGCTCATTTTTTTCGTTATTGTTTGATTTACATTCTCTGTTTTCTTTAATCTTGTCTCCATACTTTACCGCCCATTTGTAGAGTGAGTTAATTGGATCTAACAGAGAAACTCCAATTTTTTCTAAAGAATACTCAACTCTAACCGGAACTTCAGCGTAAATTTTTCTGGATATGATTCCTGAAAATTCTAATTCTTTTAATTGTTTGGTGAGTTCTGTTTGAGAAATTCCTGATATTAAATCAGTAAATTCTTTGAATCGTAGCGTACTGTCTTTTGCTTGAGATAATGAGTGAATTATTCCCAATCGCCATTTGTTACTCAGGATTGAAATGGTAATGAATGTTGGACAAGAATTGTGGTCTGTTTTGTGATTTATGGACATAAATAATACATTAAATGTTATCTCTTGAATCTAGAAATATTACACGAGTTATGGCCATAATTGGTATTATAACAACTTGAATGCCGAATTGACATTTTTTCAAAATAATACTTGGATATAATTAACAATAGTAACTATACTAATTGCTAGTTACTAGCTAATTAATAGTAACATTTCTTTTAGAAACTCTAAATCTTTTTCAAATTATGTCAAATATCACTCTTTATTACGCAAAAGGAACTTGCTCAGTCGCTCCTCACGCAATTATTAATCATCTAAATATTACTGACATCAAATTAGTATCTGTCGATTTAAGGTCTCACATCACGCAAGATGGTGAAGATTTTTATAAAATTAACCCAAAAGGAAATGTTCCAACTCTAATTATTAATGAAAATTTCCATCTTGTTGAAGGAGTGGCAATCATGCAATATTTGGCTGATAATTACGGTGGTGAAAATTTAATTGGGAAAATTAGAGAAGATAAAAGATATAAAATTTTAGATGTATTGAATTTTCTAACCAGTGATTTTCATAAAGCTTTAGCATTATTTTTCAATCCAAATATCAATGACGATTTTGTGAAAAATATCGCAATTCCAAATTTCAAAAATAAGTTAGATTATGTTGAAAATTCTTTGAAGGAAAATGATTTTCTTGTTACAAACGAACTTTCTCTGGCTGATTTTTACCTATTTTCATTAGTAGGAATTGCCAAACGCTTCCTTGGGAGAAAACTCAAAACTCTAGGAATAGAAATTGAGAATTATGCAAATATCAGCAATCATTACAAAGAACTGTTGAAATTAGAGGCCGTTCAAAAAACTCTTAAAGTGGAAGGGTTAGCAGAATAAAAAATCGTTACATACTGCTATAATTGTAATGAATTATCAAATACGAGATTGAAATTTAAAATACTGACCAGCAATAGTTGAATGAAAAAAAGGTGCTACCGACGGCACCTTTTTTTCATATGATATTTTTTGTTTTTGAGAAATAAGCTGAAATTGTGAATTCCCCAAGATCTGTTTTCTTAAATTTTCTCCAACGCTTTTTCAAGGTCCGCAATAATATCACTCACATCTTCAATACCAATTGAAACCCTAATCACATCATCAGTTGCGCTTGCAAGTTCTTTTTCCTTGTCACTAAGCTGACTGTGGGTTGTGCTGGAAGGGTGAATTATTAAAGTTCTTGAATCCCCAACATTTGCAACGTGAGAAATAAGCTGACAAGAATCTACCAATTTTTTTCCAGCAACGTCACCGCCCCTAATTCCAAATGTGAAAACTGCTCCATAACCATTTTCCAAGTATTCATTAGCCAAATTATGGTAAGAATTGGATTCCAAGCCGGGATATTTGACCCATTCAACTTTTTTGTGAGATTCTAAAAATTGCGCTATTTTGAGTGCATTTTCACAATGTCTTTGCATTCGAAGTGGCAAAGTTTCCATTCCAAGCATGGTCAAAAAAGCGTTCATTGGCGCCATAACCGCACCCAAATCTCTAAGTCCGACAGCAATTCCTCTAAAGGTGAATGCCATGTTTCCGCAAGCTTCATGAAACTTTAGGCCGTGATATGAAGGATCGGCACTGGTTAAAAGCGGGAATTTGTCATTTTGACTCCAATCAAAATTTCCACTATCAATGAACACTCCGCCAACAGCTGAGCCGTTTCCGGTGAGAAATTTTGTGGTTGAGTTGATTATAATGTCAGCACCATTCTCAATTGGTCTTGTTAAGGCAGCTGTTGCAATGGTGTTGTCAACCAACAACGGAATTCCATTATCGTGAGCAACTTTAGAAATTGACTTGATATCAGCAACTGCACCTTCTGGATTTGAAAGGCTTTCGACAAAGATGAATTTGGTTTTTTTTGTAATTGCTTTTTTGATTTCATCTAAATTTTCTACATCAACAAATTTTACATTCCAGCCAAATTGTTTTAATGAGTTTTTGAATTGATTGATTGATCCGCCATAAAGTTTTTTTGATGCAATGAATTCATCGCCAGATTGTAATAAATTATGAAAAGCTGTCAATTGAGCAGCATGTCCGGAAGAGCAAGCAACTGCTCCGACTCCACCTTCAACAGCAGCCATTTTTTCTTGCAAAGCGCCAATTGTCGGATTGGTCAATCTTGAATATATGTAACCAACTTCTTTTAATGCAAAAAGATT
>JBLHTM010000086.1:0-4967 GCA_047627215.1 Rickettsiales bacterium
CAAGGTTCGTCGATTTGTAAATCTTTTACTCCTGCGGTTTTTAATGCGCTAAAAATTTCTTTATAAACTTCAAGAACATTAGGAAGAAGATCAATAGTTTTTCCACCATCAACCATTTTTCCGATCAACAAGAATGTGATTGGCCCAACCAAAACTGGTCTGGTCTCGATTCCAAGATCTTTTGCTTCCAAATAATCATCAACGATTTTGGTGCAAGATAATTTGAATTTTTGGTTTTGAACGAATTCAGGAACGATGTAATGATAGTTGGTGTCGAACCATTTGGTCATTTCCATAGCAACAACATCGATTCCGTCTTTTTGCCTGCCTCGGGCCATTGAAAAATAAAGATCAAGATCAACTTTATCACCATCAAAATTGAAACGCTTTGGAACTGCCCCAGTTGCAGCGACTAAACCCAAGATATGATCATAAAATGCGAAATCATTGCTTGGAATGATGTCTATTCCAGCTTCTTTTTGAGTGATCCAGTTGTTTTTTCTAATTTCGGCTGCTGCTTTGAGAAGCTCTTCTTGCGTGGAAGTGTTTTTCCAATAGCTTTCTACAGCTTTTTTTAATTCACGAAAAGCGCCAATTCTTGGAAATCCAAGGCTTGCTGCCAATGGGTATTTAGACATGTTTTAATAGATTTGAAATTTAACAAAGCGGGCTCGCTTATTTAAAAGAGGAGATTTTTTAAGAAAACTACCTAAAAAGCCCCAAAAAATGATCGGGCAATCTATGATTTATTTAACAAATAGTCAACGATTTGTGATGGAAAGATTTGTACAATTAAAAAAAATTCGATAATCGCACAAATTGAAGAGAGTTTTAAGAATTTAACATTTGAACAACCATCTTTTCTACGTATGCAATTTTCACTTCAGCAGGTCGATAGAATCTGTGGCTGACACCTTTTTTGTCAACTATGTAGACTGTTGGCAATGTTACTGGTATACGAAAATCATTCACTTTAGCATCAACGCTAAACGCAATTGGGTATTTCAAATTTCTAGCGTCATCGACTTCTCCATCGAGATTTAGTCCGATGATTTCTAATCCCTGACTTTGATATTTATCATAAATTCTATCAAGTTCAACAATTTCTATTTTGCAAGGACCACACCAGCTTGCCCAATAAAGAACCACAACTACCTTATCTTTATGTTCACTTAAATCAAAAACCTTTCCTTTAGTATCCTTTATAACCAGATTGTTTTTATCTTGCGACCAAGATTGATTGACGTTTAAAAAAAATGCAAAAATAATAAAAATAATTTTTAATCTTACTGCCATGCCGACTCCTATTTTTAGTTTCAACAGGATGGATTCCTGTCGATTCGTAGTATATGATCGTAAGTACAGAGCAGAGGAAAACATTAGTAAAGTATTTTGAGTGCTAAAATACGCACTGTACTTTTTTGATACAGCAATTGTAGATTATTTGAAGCTTATGACTAGTAATAAATTGAAATATTTTCAAAAATACCAATTTAGCGTCTTTTAAGTGATTTTTATTTGCTTAGCTAATTTTTTAGTAACTCACAAATAATTAGAGGAAATTTGTTGAGTAAATGTCCATAAAAACAGGGTTGGTAATTTTTAATAAGATTTTTTACAAGTTTAAGAAATGGCTATTGACGAATATTTTTATTAAAGAATTAATTTCAAGTTTATTTTTCCAAATACCAAGCTAGAATCCGCAGATATTTCAAACAAAACCCCTACAGAATTTAGTTTATGAACTTCATCGCAAATATTGGCTCTGTCACTCTTGGTTATTTATCACGAATTGGACAAATTTTTATTTTCATTGGAAATGCCATAAAACATTGTTTTACGCCGCCATTCTATCCGAAGTTAATCTTAAAACAAATCATCCAAATTGGCTATTTCTCACTTCCTGTGGTGGGCTTGACTGCAATTTTCTCCGGAGCGGTTTTAGCGCTGCAAAGCTATTCTGGCTTTGCTAGATTCAACGCTGAAAGCGCCGTTGCTACTGTCGTGGTTTTGTCGATCACTCGTGAGCTTGGTCCGGTTTTGGCTGGATTGATGGTTGCAGGAAGAGTTGGCGCTTCAATGGCGGCAGAAATTGGAACCATGAAAGTCACTGAACAAATTGACGCTCTGACCACTCTTTCGACCAATCCAATGAAATATTTAGTGGCACCCAGGGTTATTGCTGGTGTTTTGATGTTGCCATTTTTGGTTTTGATTGCTGACGTTATTGGCGTGATGGGAGGTTATTTGGTTAGTGTTTATGAGCTTGGATTTTCTGCAGGACCTTATTTGCGTAGCACTTTTGAATTCTTAAAAATGATGGATGTTGTTTCGGGGTTAGTTAAGGCTGCATTTTTTGGTTTTATTATTACAACATTGGGTTGTTATTGGGGATATCATTCCAAAGGAGGAGCTGAAGGAGTTGGAATTGCCACTACCAATGCAGTTGTTAGTTCTTCGATTTCAATTTTGATTGTTAATTACATTATTACTGGGTGGTTTTTTTCTTAGATTAGAATGCGACGGAATTTGAATCATGGCATGACGGATGGAGATTTTGTAAGCCAAAAAATCTGACTAAAAAAATCTAGCTCCATCATGACGATGACGTAACGAAGAATAAAAAAATACCCTCCTAAAAACCCACAATGAAAATTCTCACCAGAATTCAACATCAATTTTTCTGCGATCAAACCAACTGGATTCTTTGGGTTCCGGCTTTGTTTGCTTTTGGGATTATTTTTTATTTTTATTTTCCAAATGTCTCATTATTTCCAGCGACCTTATTATTAATCTTCTCACTATTTCTCACTTTTCTATTCAAAGGCACAACTCCTAATCTTGTCATTATTTTAATAGCTATTTTTCTTTCCGGTTTTTTGTGGACAAAAATTTATGCTGAGAAAATTTCCTACAATCCTCAAATCAAACATAAATTCTACGCCACAGCTATTGGTGAAATTGACGCGATAAAAAGCGTTTACAATTCGGCTTGGAAAAGAAATTCCAATCAAATAATCTTGAAAGATGTTGAGATATTTAAAGCAGGAAGTTTGGATGGTGATATTTGGGAGAGGAAAAGAACAAAATCTAAGAAGACGAAACATAAAAAAACCAAACCAGGAAAACCCAAAAAGATCACCAAAAATATTCAAAAGAATTATTTGAATATTTCCAATTTTACTCAAATTGATCGTAAATTCCTCAGCGTAGACTACAAATCACAAGAGATTCATTGGGAAGGGAATCAATATCTGAATCCTCCACAAAGAATTTCCTTGGGTGTTAACACCAAAATGAATGATATCAAAATTGGTGACATCATTCAAACAAGGGTAATTTTGGAGCCATTCGGAAAACCTTATTTTAAAGGAGGTTACGATCCGGCTTTTGCGAATTATTTCAAAAAGATTGGTGCTAGAGGGTTCGCGGCGTCGGACTTAAAAATCCTAGAATCATCAAAACAAAATCAATTTTCCCAAATCATCAAAATTCTACGTAAAAATATCGCACAGAGAATCACCGATCAGATGGATGAAAATGAAGGAGGGATTGCTGCTGCGCTTTTGGTTGGAGATCGCCAAAATATTCCACAAAACACAATTCAGGCAATCAGAAATTCTGGATTAGCTCATCTCATTGCCATTTCAGGCCTACATTTCACTTTGGCGGCGGGAATTTTCTTTTTCTCTATTCGCTTTTTACTGAGCTTGAATCAATATTTAACCTTAAATTTTAACATCAAAAAAATCGCTGCTGCCATCGCAATTATCATCAGCTTTTTTTATCTATTGATCTCAGGAACACCAATTCCAGCCATTCGCGCTTTCATAATCATCTCTTTAATTTTTGTAGCAATTTTGCTGGATCTCAAACCCGACCCTTATCGATCTTTAGCTTTTGCGTCTTTGGTGATTCTTATTTTTGCCCCCAACTTGATTTTCTCAGTTAGTTTTCAATTGTCATTTGCTGCAATTTTGGCGCTCATTACCTTGGGGTCGGAATTAAAAAAATATCACATCAATTCTTCACAAAGGCCATTTTATTTGAAATTTATTTTTTATTTTTTTGGAATAATTTTATCTTCCATAACCGCCACAATCGCTACTACACCATTTGTGATTTATCATTTTAACAACTTCATTTCCTTTGGTGTTTTTGCCAATCTCGTCGCGATTCCGATCGTCTCTTTCGTGACTATGCCACTAGGATTTGTGTCTTTACTGCTCATGCCGTTTGGATTGGAAAAAATTGCACTCCTACCCATGGAAATTTCTATTGGCTGGATCATTGAAATTGCTAATTACATTACCAAAATTCCGAATTCCTATTTACCGATCAAAGCTATTTCACCAGCATCTTTTGGATTGATTGTTTTTGGCGGATTGTGGTTTTTGCTCTGGAAGCAAAAATGGCGGTTTTTTGGATTTGTGGTGATCATTGCAGGAATTTATTTTGCCGCCAAAACCCCAATTCCACAATTTTTGATTGATAAGGAAAAAAATCTTTTCGCATTTCATTACCATGAAAAATTGATTTTTCTAAAACCATCAAAATCAAAACAGGCTAAAATATGGTCGAAAAAAATGGGATTGAACGAAATTAGCGATTTGAATGATTTAAGTGATCAAGAAAAGGAGCATTTGCAGCTAAATTGCACTAGCGCTTTTTGTGAATTTAGATTTTCTGGAAAGAGTTTTTTGGTTCTGTTGGGAAGGAATAAAATTGAAGATATATGTGAGTCAATTTCATTAAAAAAATACGACTTATTAATCAATCAGGCTCCAAAATATCTAATTCCAAAATGCGTTAATCTATAATTTGCTTTTTTAACAAAATATCCCATTAAAGACGAGAATTGGTATTATACCATTTCCACAAATTAACTTCTCTCTTAACTTCATCTTTATGATTTTTAATTTTTAATTCTAAAGTTTGCGGTATCTAGATACAGCTTCACTTTAGAA
>JBLHTM010000087.1:0-4826 GCA_047627215.1 Rickettsiales bacterium
ATCCCGATTGTCGAGGTGATTTTATTTCGGCTTTTGAGAAAATGGCAAATTTAGCGACAGCAAGATCAGTTGGCGACAAAAACCACCAAGCTCACGCTTTGAAAATTCAAACTCCGTTGATTGATCTGACTAAGCAAGAAATCATCAAACTAGGTTTAGATCTTGGGGTTGATTATGGAATTACTCATAGTTGTTATGACCCAATAGAAAGTAACGGCGAAGTTCATGCTTGTGGAAAATGCGATTCTTGTGAATTTCGTTTGAAAGGATTTGAACAAAATTCAATTCAAGATCCTTGCAAATATCAAATTATCTAAGATTTGGGAAAATGATTTTTGGGTCGTTGATTTTATGTCCGGATTTTAGAACTTTATCAAAACTCAAAAAGTTTCTTTCATTTTCTGGAATGTTGATCAAATCAAGGATTTTATTTGCAGAAGTTGGGATGAAAGGCAAAAGTAGAATTGCAATGATTCTGATGTTTTCTGCCGTATTAAACAAAATTTGATTCATTTCATCGATTTTTTCTTCTTTTTTCAATTTCCAAGGCGCATTGTCATTGAAATATTTATTGGCATCATTGGATAGGTCGATGATTTTTTCTAAAGCGCGATTGAAAGCTAATTTGTCGATATCGTCTTTGATTTTTGAGATTTGATCATTTAATTCAAATTTTGAATCTTGGTTTGAAGTGATGATTCCATCGCAATTCTTAAAGATCATTGACAGGCTTCTTTGTGCTAGATTTCCGATATTGTTGGATAATTCAGAATTGATTCGATTGACCAAACTTTCACGTCCATAATCTCCGTCATTTCCGAAAGGAACTTCTTTGAGCAAGAAATATCTGAAATAGTCAATTGCGGTTTCATGGGAAATATTTTTTTCTAATTCAATCCCGTCAGTTTTTTCTTTGTATTTAAAGCTTTCCAGCCATGCAATTTCTCCAGAAGGACTAATCACATTTCCGATTGATTTGGAGATTTTTTGACCTTCGTTGGTCCACCAACCATGAGCAAAAACTCGATTTGGAAGTGGTAAATCAGCTGCCATTAAAAACGCTGGCCAATAAACACAATGGAAACGCAAAATGTCTTTTCCAACAATATGGATTGGCGCGTCAAAGCCATTATCCCAGAAATCTTGATATAATTTGTTTGAATCGGGTGTTGTAGGGGCAGAACTATGTGTCTGCCCTATCTCTGGGCGGACACATAGGTCCGCCCCTACATCTGCAAAATTAAGTGCCGAGAGGTAATTAGTTAGAGCATCGAGCCAAACATACATGACATGTTTTTCGTCACCAGGAACTTTTACTCCCCATTTGAATGAGGTTCTGGAAATTGACAAATCTCTTAGTCCGCCTTTGACGAATGAAATCACCTCGTTTCTTTTGGCATCTGGTTGGATAAAATCTGGAACTGCATCAAAAAGTGCCAATAAATTATTTTCAAAAGCTGATAGTTTGAAGAAATAACTTTCTTCCTTGTGCCATTCAACTTCTGCTCCGGTTGGTGCTTTTCCATCGACTAGCTCGTCTTCTGAGTAGAACGCTTCGTCACGAAGTGCATACCAACCTTCATAAACATCTTTGTAAATAAAACCTTTATCCTGCAATTTTTTCCAAAAAATTTGAGCGGTTTTTTTATGACGATCTTCTGTGGTACGAATGAAATCATCATTAGAAAAATCCATCAATTTTGCCAGATCTTTGAATTTTACCGAAATTTCATCACAAAATTCTTGTGGGTTTTTATCTTTTGCTAGGGCCGATTTCTCAACTTTTTGTCCATGTTCATCAGTTCCAGTCAAGAAATGAACATTAAATCCTTCTGATCTTTTGGTTCTTGCCAAAACATCGCAGGCTAGTGAAGTGTAGGCGTGACCGATATGAGGAATGTCATTGACATAATAGATCGGGGAGGTGACGTAGAAGTTTTTTTGTGTCATTATTTTATGTTTTAAATATTGAGCCTCTATTGAGGTTTTGTTGTTTTAATCGGTGTAGATTTCGATTTTATTAATGGGTTTTTTTGGGTGTTTAATGATTAGCTAACAATGTCTAAAGAAGCAGCTATTTCTTGTATGGCGGAAAATCTAGTCCTTTTTTTGATTTGGTAAAGATCTCATAGCCATTTTTGGTGACGCCAAGAGTGTGTTCAAATTGTGCAGAAAGTGATTTGTCTCTGGTTGTTACTGTCCAATCATCATGTTTGTTCAAAATGGTTTCGTATTTTCCGGCATTGATCATGGGTTCAATGGTGAAAAACATTCCTTCCTTTAAGACCAGTCCAGTGTCTTTTTTCCCAAAATGCATGACATTTGGTTCGGTGTGAAAAATTTGGCCGATTCCGTGTCCGCAATAGTCACGAACGACTGAGAATCCTTGTTTTTGGGCGAAGTTTTGAATCGCAAAACCAATATCTCCAAGACGAGCCCCTGGTTTGACTTGTTCGATTCCAAGCATCATAGCTTCATATGTCGTGTCGCAAAGTCTTTTGGCTTTGATTGAAGGCTTTCCTGCGTAGTACATTCTGCTTGTGTCACCATGCCATCCATCAACAATCACCGTCACGTCAATGTTGATAATGTCACCATTTTTGAGTTTTTTGTCTGATGGAATTCCGTGGCAAACCACATGGTTGATTGAGGTGCAAACTGATTTTGGAAAACCTTTGTAGTTTAATGGGGCTGGGATGGCGCCATTTTCAATGATTTTATTATGGCACAGATCGTTGAGTTTGTCGGTTGTGACTCCAACTTCGACAAAATCGGTGATGTAGTCGAGGATTTCTCCAGCTAGTTTTCCTGCGATACGCATTTTGTTGAAATCTTCTGCGGTGTGAATTTTAATGGACATTTGAAGCTAAAATTTAGGGTATTTAAGAAAAGAAAACTTGATTTTCAAGCGAAGGGGGTTTAATTTACCGCCTTTCTTTTCAAAATCCATCAATTTATTTGTCAATTACCTTATGGCTAGAGTTACCGTTGAAGATTGCGTTACTATCGTTCCTAATCGTTTCGAGCTGTGCTTGATAGCGAGCAATAGAGCAAAAAGCATCCTTTCTGGAGCTGCAACAAGATTGGATCGAACAGAAAAGCCGTCAGTAATTTCTCTTCGTGAAATCGCCTCAAAAGAAGTTGATGTTGACAATATTCGTAAAAACATCATTCGTAACATCAGAAACCAAGGAATTGTTGAATATGAAGATTTGGTACAAAGCTCTAGCGATAATAATGATGTTGTTGCTGAAGAAGTTGAAAGCCAAAATATCATTCTTAAAGATAACACTTTCGTTGCTGATAATATCGAAATAGACGATTAATAATCAGAATTGTGAATTGTGAGTTATGAGCCTGAATTTAGATTAAAACACTCATAATCCACAATTCATAACTAATTTGCACATGATTTCCTCCGTTGAATTAGTAGAAAAAATCAAAAAATATCAAACCAATTTCGACGAACAATTGGTTATTGACGCCTACAATCTTGCTGAAAAATCCCACTCCAAACAAATTCGCTCTTCTGGTGAACCTTACTTCATTCATCCTTTAGCCGTTGCCGAATCTCTGCTCGAATACAAAGTTGATTCCACCACCATCATCACAGCTCTTTTGCATGATGTGGTTGAAGATACGGAAGTTACTCTGGAAGATATTGAGATAAAGTTTGGTGAAACAATCGCTGCTTTGGTCGATGGAGTGACTAAGCTTGGAAAACTTGAATCTTCTTCCCCTAGCCAAAAAGCTGCTGAAAATTTTCGCAAATTAGTGATGGCAATGTCTCAGGACATTAGGGTTTTGGTGGTCAAATTGGCTGATCGTTTGCACAATATGCAGACAATAAATTTCATTAAATCTGAGGAAAAAAGAATTCGCATCTCTAAAGATAGTTTGATGATTTACGCTCCTCTTGCCGCAAGAATTGGTATGTACAAAATTCGTGATGACATACAAGAATTGTCTTTTGCAGTTGTAAATCCAGAGGCTAGAAGCTACATCATCGATAAATTGGGTGAACTCGAAGAGTCTGAAAAAGATATTATTGAGAAAATATTTATTGAGCTGAAAGAAAAAATTGATTCTAGCGAAATCATTTCAGCAAAATCATATGAAATTGCTGGTCGCAAGAAAAAGCCTTTTTCTATTTGGAATAAGATGAAAAGCAAAAATGTCGGATTTGGACATCTTAATGACATCATGGCATTTCGAATCATTGTTGAAAGTTTAGCAGATTGCTACGTGATGATGGGTGTGATCAATTGTAATTACAGTATGATTCCTGACAGTTTTAAGGATTACATTAGCACACCAAAAGAAAATGGATATCGGTCACTACATCTTTTGGTTTTGGGTCCTGAAAATAAAAAAATTGAAATTCAGATTCGCACAAAGGACATGAATCGAGTCGCAGAACTTGGAGTTGCGGCACATTGGAACTACAAAGAAAAATCTAAAAGTGGAAAAGAAAATGAGCAATATGCTTGGATAAGGGAATTGATTGGTTTGTTTGAGCAAGTTGACGCTAGTGAGGTTTTAAGGGATCACAAAATTCAAATGCACAAAGATCAAGTTTTTTGTTTCACACCTAACGGTGATGTTTTTAATTTGCCGATTGATTCAACTGCTGTTGATTTTGCTTATGAGGTTCATTCTGGGGTTGGAAATAGATGTGTTGGTGTGAAAATAAATGGGGTGATTGCGCCTCTTAGACAAAAATTAAGTAATGGAGATCAGGTTGAAATTATTACAGAGCAGGGAGCCAAACCTTCACCTCATTGGATGCAGTTTGTTGTCACTTCAAAAGCAAAAGTTGCTATCAA
>JBLHTM010000088.1:0-4824 GCA_047627215.1 Rickettsiales bacterium
AGTATTTTTTGGCATAAATTATTGAAAAATTAGGCCTAGTGTCCGTGACACATGGCTTAATTTTTTGATGATTTATGACGAAAAAGTCGAAGGTCAGATATGGAATTATAGATGGGATTTGGTATAACTTCATCAGAAAATACATTTAATTAATATCAATTCCGTCCATGAGGATTTTTCATACTAATTAGTGATAACAGTTCATTCCATAGATCATCGGTTTTAACAAAAATCTATTTTGTGTCTATCAAAAAAGTTAGTTTTGATGTTAAAAATTTCTTTATATCTTTATCTGACGGATAGGAAAAATATTTTCCTGCCGATTTATCTTGCGTGAAAGATCTGACTTCTAACCCTAGATCAATTTTTTTGATAACATCAGCTATCATCATTACCCCATCTAGGTATAGTTTAAAAATATTAACTATTAAGGATTTTTTGTAGTCAGCTTTATGTCTAGAAATTGAAATAATATCTCCAACATCGATTGATTTATTATTAATAAAATGCATTGTTGTGCCAATTTCTTCTTCACCAACTGACATTGACCTGAATGTTGCCAAAATTCCTCTATAATTAGGCAATATTCCTGAATGTAAATTAATGATACCAAATTTTGGTAAAGAAATTATTGGGTCTTTAAAAATTTGCCCAAAGCGAATGGAAATTATTAAATCTGGTCTCCACGCCTTCGATAAATACAAGAATCCATCCTTATTAATATTATCAAAACTGAATATTTTATAAATTTTCTCAATCTGAGAGAGGGTTGAAAATTTCAATAAATCAATGTCTATATCAGATTTTTTGGCAACATATTCAATATTATTTATTGATAAATCCTGCTCGCAATTTTGAAATATTTGCATTTCTTGATTGCTGGGTGCAACACCCACCTTATCGGAGAAATATATGCTAATTTCATGATTTTTGAGATAAGGCAACAAATAATTAAGGGCAAATAAGCAATATATATCACGATTCAAACAAAGAATAATTTTCATATTGGGATTTATCTTGGGGAGTCTCTGAAAAACTAAAAATCTATTTATTATTTACTTATTAATTTAAATTTCTATTAACCGATAATTTTAATATAAAATGAAACAAAAAACACCACCAACACCAACAGAAGAGGAAGGGGAAGAATTTTTACCCTCAAATTCAATTCCTCCATAGAAAGTAAAGGCCGAAGATCCATATAACACATATTATGGAGAAGGAGGGCAATATCAAAAAAGATACAACGACAAAACTAGTGCTGGAGGAAGAAGGGCTTTATATGCCGCTATGGCAAGAACTTTAGAGCGTAGAGGTGTTAAATTTTCACCAACAATGCTTGAAAGAGTTGTTGGCGCGAAACCTTCAACTGTCCAGCCGCCAAACAATGTTGTAAGAATTTTTGATTTTGGGTGTGGCGATGGTAGATTTTTTGATGCAGTTAAAAATATTGCCGACGAGCTTTCAAAGATTGGGATGAGAGTTGAAATGGTGGCTTATGATCCTAGTCAGGCAGGGTTGGATGTCTATTCAAGAAAATTAGTTAAAAAATATGATTTTTCCCAAACGGAATCTCCCAACGAAACATCTTCAAGATTTAGCAAAGACAACCTAACGGTTCATTTTTTAAAAGGAGAATTTTCATGGACTCCAGAAGAAGTAAGAGAATCGGCGAATGCTCTTGTTCCGGGGGGAAGCTTTGATTTAACAATGTGCATGTTTGGAACATTATCCCACATTCCAAAAAGAGAAAATCGAGTTGCTTTCCTAAAAATGTTTGGTGATTCAGTCAATAAAGATGGCGAAGTAGTTTTGTCGCTTCCTAATAAATTAAAAAGATTTGTAACAGAGCAGCGCGAACAAAGAAAAAACCCGCCCTCCGAAGATATGGAAGAGGGTGATATTTTTTATGGCAGAAAGGATAAGGATGGAAAAGAGGTGGTAAGTGGAATTTTCTACCATTTATATTCTCGTCAAGAAATTATTGAAGATATCAAATCGGCGGAAATGAAAGGAAAAGGATGGACCGCTAATGTTTTGGGGGAGACGGTGGCATCAAAAAATCCTTTACTAAGAAATATAGATCGCGCTCTTTCTTATATTAGTACAAAATCCGGAATTATTTCGGCAGATTATTTTGGTGTGTCAGCAAGAAAAGATCCAAGTAGCAATGTTTTGCCAACTGGAACATCGCCACTTGCGCCACAAGAAAGGGGCCTAGCTTCTTCTTGAACTCTTTTTAAACAACCTGAAAAAGCACAAATAATCAGTTCATATCAATTCCCATTTTAGATGGGAATTGATATCTGTAAAAATACTTTGCCTAAATACCCTATTAAAGATGGAGTTTGCTATGAGACATAATATTAACAAATTCTTGAGCTTCCTTAGTTAGATATTTTCCATTTTTCATAACTAGTTTGTAATCCAAAGTTGGAAAATATTTATTTAATTTTTTACAAACTAAATCACCATCATTTTTTGTTATATAAAGTTCCGATACGAAACCAAGTCCGATTCCTTCCTTTACAAAACTTTTAATCATCTCCCAATTTCCATTTTCAAAATCAATGTTGGTTTTGAAGCCAAACTCTTTGTATGTAGATTCAAACAATGGCAGAGTTATCAAACTAGGATCAATTCTCACGACATTATATTCACTTATATCTGTTAACTTTATTTCTTTTTTTTCTGCCAAAGGATGATCTTTATGCATTATTAAAACAGGATCATATGAAAAACAGGTTTGAGATATAAAGTCTGCCGATGAATGAATGTTCGGATATAAAATCAAATCAACCTCATCTTCTTGTAGTCTTTTTATAGCTTCGTTTGAAGATATATTCTGAATGCTAATTTTTACATCAGGGCGCTGTTCTTGGAATTTTTTTATATATGGAGGTAGGTAGTGAGATATTAAAACGGGGTGAGCGGCAATTTTTATTACGGGATCTTTTTTGTTTTTTCTTCTGATGAATTCTTGATAGGAGCTATCAATTCCATTTATATGAACCGAGATCATTTCATAGAATATCTCCCCATCTTGGTTTAATTTGATTCTTTTCTTATCTCGATCGAAAAGATTGGTTTTCAAATCTCGCTCTAGAGATTGAATTTGAAGAGTAATTGTCGATTGATGCAAACCCATCTTTTTTGCCGCCCCAGAAATACTCCCAGTCTGAACTGTATTGCAAAATCCCTTGAGTTGTTGAAGGCAATTTTTCTTATAATAAAATTGTTTTAAAATGTCCATATATTGCTTTTATCAATATTAATATGATTTTCACTGATTATAACTCATTTGATTTTGTTTTATCATTAGCATTTATTAATTCAAGTTTTTTGGAAAAAATTAATAACTGATTAAAAATCGAAATGAAAAACCAATACCTCTCCAACATCTCCCACGATCTTCGCAACTACATCAGCGGCATATCAGGACTTGCCAATATCATTCTTGAAGACATCTCTTCTTATCAAAAAAAACAAATAGCCCAAGGAATCAAACCAGATCGTGATTTGGAAGAAGCATCTGAGTTTGCTAAGATGTTAGCGCCATATTCTCATGAGGCGATGCAATATGTCGATGACATGCTCGATATTTCTCAAATTGAAACTGGGAAATTCACTCTTGGATCAATTGAAGAATGTGATTTGAAAAGCGTTATTGATAGATTGCTTATCTTCAATAAAAGCTTTATTAAGAACCATCAAATCACTGCTCAAACCAAAATTGACCCCGATATTCCTAAAATCAAATGCGATGTTCGCAGGTTAAAGCAAATTCTGACCAATTTGATCACTAATGCTGTGAAATATAGCCCGATAAATAATGTGGTTGAAATTTCAGTTGCTGCCAAAAACAATCAAATCCAAATCGCAATTTCTGACTGTGGAATTGGCATGACAAAAAAAGAAATCGCCATGGCACTTTCTGGTGAAGGGGTGAAGATTGATAAATCTGTATTGAATAAAAATGTTCCTCTCGATTCTCATGGCCTTGGAATGCCGATTGTCAAACAATTGGTGGAATTGATGAATGGTAAAATGAAAATTGAATCAACAAAAGGCAAAGGGACAAATATTATTGTTGGTCTTCCTGCTTTAAAAAAAGGGGTCATGAAAAAAAGGGGTCAAGTTTCTTCCATCAACCATTAATTAATTTTTATGGTTGGTGAGTAGGTCAAAGCAACCTCCCCTTCATCCTCTCTTCGAACGGTACGTGAATCTCTCAATTCATACCGCCCCCATTAAGCAACCACTCTTATTTTTCCTATTTTCCAATGTGCAAATATATTGGAGTTTTTATTTATCAGAGATCTAATGTGGTTAACTGCCTTCATTTTTTACGAAAAAGGGGTCAGGCGTCTTCCATCAACCATAAAATAAATAGCGGTTGATGGAGAAGAGTCCTAATCCTTTTTTTCTTTTAATAAACAAAAGTCGCAGTTACAAACTACGACCAGCGCTGAATATTATTTTTTACTAAGTTCGATAACTCCAACATCTTTTTCATTATTTAAAAACTCAATTCCAGCTTTTTCAAATGCGTTTAATATTTTTTCGAAATTATACATTCTTAAATTTCTGTCACCTCTTTCAAAACCAGCAATCTTCAGTTTTTTGTTTTTTCTTTGCCCGAAAACTGTCCGAAAAATGGTAGCCATATCAGGCGCGAAAAAATCTGTAATGGGGCGAGGTAAAGTGAACCCCATTGTCAAGACCATTTTTCTTCAAAAATCATCGGACTTTTTTACTCATAAAATCTCTTAAAAACACCTCTTAAAACACCACCACGCAAACCTTGTCGTGCAAATCATCTTT
>JBLHTM010000089.1:0-4433 GCA_047627215.1 Rickettsiales bacterium
CAAGTGATGATATCGTGAGTAAGGGTCGAGGACTTTTTAAAGAGTGGCGCGATTAATAATGATCGTGCTGATATTCTTCCTATGTCCGTCATGACGGTAGCTTTTGTAATTTCTACGTTCGTCACGATTGTGATTTTTTTAATCTTTGAGATCTTTTAATTTACCCACTAATTTTTGAGCAAGAGCCAATTTAGACTATTTTACCAGCATAAAAGACATTGTCGCAATCGACACAATTGTTTGGAATACTATTATTCCGGCCATCAATGGTGCGTTTCCGCCCATTTTCTTCGCCAATAAATATGTTGCGGCAGCTGTTGGCAATGTTGCGTAAAGAATTAATATTTTGGCATTCAAACCCTCGACCCCAAATGATTTGGCGATCATGATTGTGATGATTGGCATTAAAATTAGTTTGATTAAGGTCGACACCAGAATATATTTTCTCGATCCTTTCGTTGCCTTAATATCAAGCGCTCCACCAACAACCATCAATCCTAGGGGAACTGCAGCTTGGCCTAAAATACCAAAACTATCGGAGATTATTTTTGGCAGAGAAATTTTAAAATAACTAAATAAAAATCCTGCAAAACATGCTAATATTATGGGGTGGAAAATAAGCTTTTTGGCGATGGTTTTAAAAATGCTCCCTCCGTTCGTACGAGAATAAATACTAAGAACAATTATTGTTATTGCATTTACGAAAGGCACCAGAGCGGCCAGTAAAATGGAATAAACTATCAAGCCTTCGGATCCAAATAATGCATATGATGAAGGAATTCCAATATAGGCGACGTTGGCGTAGATTGATCCTTGAAAAAGTGATGTGAAATCAGGGTTTTTGATACGAAAGATGATTTTTCCTAAAAATAACAAAAATATTATTATAGAAATTGCCGCCATTGCAGCATTTATCATGCCAAAATAGCTGGAAATATTTTGATATGGCGCGGCAGAAATATTGATGAAGAGTATCAGTGGTAATAAGACGTAATAGACGAGCTTTTCAGTAGACGTCCAAAATCCGTCGGACAATAATTTGAAATGCCGAGCACAATATCCAAAAACTATGATCGCAAAAATCGGGAAAAGAGAATTTAAGATTTGGATCATAGTTTTGAATCAGTCGATTTAGATACTGTTAGTTAATTAATTTTATTTCAGATTTTGGCATATTTTTAGTGATTTTTTTACAAAATTTTTTGGAATATCGGGAGTATTTTAAAAAATTTTGTGAAAAAAAGAGCAAAAATAGGGCTAAATATGATGTGAAATTAATTAGCTAACAATGTCTAATTAGAAATTGTAAATCACGCCAACTTTTGCAACTCCAAGACGGTTGCGTATTTTGGCTCCTCTTGGCGCGATATCGTCGAATTGTTGATAATCGTAAGAAGCTTTAAGAGTTATTTTCAATGGTAAATCTACCAATATTCCAATTCCATAAAGCGGTGAGAATTGTGAATCAGATTTGGAATTATTGTTGGATTGGTTGGTGAATTCATAATCCACATTTGCCAAACCCAAAGTCAAAAAAGATGTTACGAATGGAAATATTTTCGTTCCAACATTAACTTTTGCACCATAGCGATTTTGGATTTTCATAGCATCCCCAGTGTTGCTTGCTGAGTTGAAAGATTTGGTGGATATATCTAAATTGTCATAAAATAATTCCGCTGACCCAACTAAGAATAATAAATCCCCCCTAATTCCTGCATTGACGCCATATCCCATTTTGTTGCCATTGACTCCAGATCCATTATCTGCTCCAAAAAGTGAGTTGGAATTTCTAGCTTGTTGGCGAACGTCGGCCCTCAAAACATCAGCTCCAACAAAAAATCCATCAGCAAAAGCGGAGTTTGAAATCAAGAAAACAGAGCAAAAAATCGTGAGTAGTTTTTTCATAATATTTAAATTTGAAGTTAGTAAGAAAGTTAGAGTAATATTTTATGTCTTTTTAGCCAAACTTTGGCATATCCGCAAATTGGCGATATTTTTAAATTTTGTTTTTTTGCCATTTCCACAATCTCTTCCATCAATTTTCCTGCTGCGCCGGACCCTCTTAAAGACATTGGTGCTTCGACATGGTCAATAAAGACCACGTTTTCTTCAAGGCGATAATTGGCGAAAACGATTTCGTTATCAACTAAAAGTTCAAAACGTGATAATTTTTGATTATCTTTCATAAAATTTTTTATTCCGCAATTTGATTATAAAATTCAACAATATCTGAATTTGCTCTGATGCGGTTGAAATCAATTCCGTCGATATAAAGACCTTCCAAAGTTTTGACCCTTGATAAAGCGACATATATTTGTCCGTCAGCAAAAACTTTACTCAAATCACACTTCACTTTGTCCAAAGTCATTCCTTGGGATTTGTGAATTGTCATTGCCCAAGCCAAAAGCAATGGAATTTGTAACATTTCTGCTTCAGTGACTATTTCTCTTTTTTCCACATCAAATTTTTCCAAAGCCCAAATTTCAGGAGCGATGGTCAAAAGTGCGCCATTGTTGAACCTGACTATTGGATGGTTGGTTTTTTTGGAGAATTCTTTGATGATTCCAAGTGAGCCGTTGATGACACCTTCTTTTTGATAAGTGTTTTTAAGCATCATTACTTGAGCTCCAACCTTCAATTCCATTGATTCTGTGGCGAGGCAATTTTTGCGCAGAAAATCTTTTTTGGCAGAATCTCCGGAAAATTTGGCGGTGAATATTTGAGAAGAATTGACGATCTTTTTAAGCTCAACTTGGTTGATAACATCGACTTGAGCATTGTGCGAAGCCAGAATTGTTGGTTTGATGGCGGTATTTTGCTCTGGCAGGTTGATTCTTGATTGCAGGACTTCCAAATCTTCGTCACTTAGTTTTCCAAAGCGAATATTGTTTAGTAGGCTGACAAATTTTTGATCTGCTTGACGGAAAACAGTTTTGAGCATGATTGATTTTGGTTTCAAATCTTTCCAAGCTTTTGATTGAAAGCAAAATTGATAATCATTTGCCATTTGTCCACCGCGATTTATTGGTGGAAGTTGCAGAAAGTCACCAAACAAAATCAGTTGAAGACCGCCAAATGGCTCTTCATTTTGTCTAATTGCTTTTAGAAGCTCGTTTATCAAATCAAAAACTGGCGCTGATATCATTGATATTTCATCGATCGCCAACATTTTGGCTAATTTCAATTTTCTTCTAACTCGACTAAATTTTGCTGAAAATAAATTCTCAATAATTTGCGTCGCAGGTAAATTCCCCAGACCAATCGCTGCCCAAGAGTGAAGAGTCTGCCCACCAACATTCACTGCCGCAATTCCTGTGCTTGCAGTTATGTGCAGACCGTGATCTGAGTAATTGGCTTTTAAATATTGCAATAAATAGGATTTTCCGGTTCCAGCGCTGCCGCTGACAAAAATGCTTTCACCGTCTTCAATGTCGTAAACCGCCTCTTTTTGTTCTTTTGATAATAATTTTATGGACATTTTTGATTGACAAATTGAATATCTAGGGGTAAATTGCTCGCCTACTTTTTAGTCTGGCATGACTTTCAAGTTATGAGGAGCGCTATTTGACTTTCCTTAAAAAAAGGCGAAGACTAAAACCCTTTAGCTTCACTTTCAAACAATTAAATATTTATTTTAAGATGTTCGCAATAATCAAAACCGGCGGTAAACAATATAGAGTTTCAAAAGATGAGAAAATCATCGTTGAAAATTTGAATATAGAAGTTGGTGAAACCATCAAATTAGATGTTCTTTTTGCTCAAAACGATAATGGCGACGCTGTTTTCGGAACTCCAAGTATCGAAGGAGCAATCGTTTCAGCTGAAGTTACTAAAAACTTTAAAGACGACAAAGTCATCATCTTCAAAAAAAGAAGAAGACAAAATTCTAGAAGAAAAAACGGTCACAGACAGTTAAAAACTCTTCTAAAAATCACTGATATCAAACTTTAAATTTATTTAAACAATGGCAACCAAGAAAGCGGGCGGAAGCTCGAGAAATGGAAGAGATTCCGCAGGTAGAAGATTAGGCATCAAAAAATTTGGTGGAGAAAGAGTAATTTCTGGAAACATCATCGCTCGTCAAAGAGGAACCAAATGGCATCCTGGAGCTGGAGTTGGAATTGGTGTTGATCACACAATTTTTGCTGTAATTGAAGGTGTTGTTAAATTCATCAAAGCTGGAAAGAATAACCGCGTTTACATCAACGTTGTTCCTAACGAAACTGTAGAAGCATAATTTTAGATTTTTCTAAGATTAAAGAATAAAAAAACTCCTAACTTTTAAAGGTTAGGAGTTTTTTTATGGGAAAATTTAGTTCCATGATGGAATTATTGAGGGTTCTTTTTCAAAATGAGTGGGTAAATTAATTGACACCTTAGTACCAAGCATAAATTGTAAAAAAGTTACCACTATTATTCACCGCCATTAGTTA
>JBLHTM010000090.1:0-4374 GCA_047627215.1 Rickettsiales bacterium
TTGTCCTGAAAAGCTATTGATTTTCACATAAGCAATATCATTTTCAATGTTCGCTCTAACGGCCTTTATTTTAATGATTTGTCTTTCTATCACTAGTTCAATCGGAGCTTTCTCATTTTTTCTAAGAATTGTGATTGCCACTTTTGTTCCAGGTTTTCCGCGTAATTTTTTTACTACGTCGCCAATTTTTAACCCAACAACTGACTTACTGTTTATTCTACTAATGTAGTCTCCCGCTTGAATACCTGCTTTTTGGGCTGGAGTTCCTTCAATTGGAGAAATGATTTTTATTAAAGATAGTTCGGTGGTGATTTCAATTCCCAAGCCGCCAAATTCTCCGCTGGTTTGAACGGTCATTTCTTTTAAGTCGTCCGCATCAAGATATGATGAATGGGGATCTAGGGATGAGAGAATTCCGGAAGCGGCAGCTTCAGATAGTTCTTTGTCGGTTTTTTCTTCAACATAATCCTCTTTAACTCTCTTAACTATGTTTGCTAAAAAATCATCATTAACTGATTTTTTAGTTATTTTATCAGGAAGATTAAGAGTTAGCTTTAAAGGGTCGTTTTTTGAATATGATATTGCCGAATAAGTAACAATAATAAAAA
Source organism: Rickettsiales bacterium (assembly GCA_047627215.1). Lineage (GTDB taxonomy): Bacteria > Pseudomonadota > Alphaproteobacteria > Rickettsiales > UBA1997 > JAJTCH01. Next base: position 609 of record JBLHTM010000090.1, read on the forward strand.
ATATTAATATAGATTTTAGGGGGTGTTTCATTGCTAGGTTGTAAATTTTGCTAAATATATTTTTTTGCATCGTTAAGTTAAAAATTGTGGCTACTTTATGCCATATTCTTGTTTTATTTGCTCTGTTATTTCTTCAGGAGGCTCTTCACCATATGCAGAATTAAGGATTTGTCCGTAACTTTCTAAGTGAATAATGTCATCATTTAGTGCTTTTAAAAATTCTGGTAATTTTTCTCTTTCAACTAAAACATAATACCAAGCGTTTCGATTATCATCAACGCCTTTGACCAGATAAACCAAGTCAGAATTGTTTTTCAAGTCGCTATTTTCAAAGGAAGAGAAGGTTGTGTTTTTAGTCATTTTAGGCTCCTGATTTTATTTGATAATTTTTAGTCTGCTTTTAAAATTATTTTATGCCATATTCTTTTTTAAGCTTATCGGTAATTTCTTCTGGTGGCTCATCGCCATATGCCGAATAAAGAATTTTTCCGTAATTCTCTAAATGTATAATGTCGTCATTGAGAGCTTTTAAAAACATTGATAATTTCAATCTTTCTACCAAAACGTAATACCAAGCATTTCGATTGTCATCAACACCCTTAACTAAATAAATCAAGCTAGCTTGACTTTTTTTGATTGGATCAACTCCTGAATTATCCTCACTGAAGGAACTTTCGTTTGGTTTTGTAGGCTCGTTTGGCTTAATTGAGTCTATTGAGCTTTTATGGTCTTTAGTAAGTTGCGATATTGTGTTGCCGCCTTTTTTAGCATATTTATCTGCAAATCCCATGATTTTATTGTTTTAAGAATTGATAGAATTATTTTTTAACCACCAATCATTGATTGATTTTTTTGGTCCGCAAGGTCCGTCATCGGTAGAAACACAAGGACTTTTAACGTCAAGAACCCTTCCTCCAACGCAAGATGAAACAAATAGGCCGAGTAGGGTAAGAATTAGAATTTTTTTCATATTGGTAATTAAGAATTGATTTGCCAGTAAAACTATAAATACTACCCATAAAAGTAAATATCTAATTTGGTAAATTTTATGAATAGCTTTCTATTTAAAAACATCAGCATTATCGGCCTTGGACTAATGGGGGGTAGCCTTGCTAAATCTTGCAAGAAGAATGGTCTGGGTGAAAATATTTTGGGATCTGACGTGGATAAAACTCAAGAAGAATTTGCGCTTAAAAATAAAATTATTGATCAGGTTGTTGATTTTGAAAAATCACCTGAAAATGACTTGATAATAATCTGCTCTGCACTTTCTTCTTACGGGAAAATTTTTCAAAAAATCACACCAATAATTGGCAACAAAACCTTAATCATTGATATTGGTTCTGTAAAAGAATTTACACTAAAAATTGCAAAAGAAATTTTGGGAGAAAAATCTAAAAATTTCACCCCGTGCCATCCAATTGCTGGTTCTGAAAAGTCCGGAATCGCAAACTCCAATGATGATTTATTCGTTGGTAAAAAAACATTTATTTGTAAAGGAAAGGAAAATGATGAAAATAAAATCAAAAAAATCGAACAATTCTGGCAAAAAATTGGCTCAAATACAGAATTTATTGATACAAAAAAACACGATAAAATTTATGCCTTAGTGTCACATCTCCCACAATTTTTAGCCTTTGCAGCAAAGGAATATTTTCAAAATGGCAGTGATGAAATTTTAAATCGTCATTTTCGCCTACAAAACTCTAACCCCAAAATGTGGCAGGAAATTTTCGATCTAAATCGCATCAATATTGATTATTATTTACAATTATTTTTAAAGAATATTGATGAAGTAATCATTTTACTAAACGAAGAAAAATACCAAAAAACCAGATCGGAAAGATCAATTTTAGTTTCCTGCTTCCTGAATATCCCTGACATTGAAAATTTCCAAGAATATGGCGGATCAGGATTTAAAGATTTTACCGCAATCGCCACCAACCCAATAAATCCTCATGTTTTATCCCAAAGCAAAGAATCATTAATTCAATTTCTAAATAACCTTAAATCAAAAATTTCATGAGCTTAAATGAAACAATAGCCGATATCAGGCCATACCGCTTTATTAAACGTAGATTATCCAGGCAAATTTCCGTAGGAAATGTCAAAGTTGGTGGTGACGCACCAATTTCTGTTCAATCAATGACCAACACCCTAACAACCGACATCCAAGGAACAATTCGTCAAATTGCCGGCTGTGTTGAAATGGGAGCGGATTTGATGAGGATTTCAATCCCTGACGAGGAATCTTCAGCGGCTCTAAAGGAAATCGTCAAATACTCTGAAGTACCAATCATCGCCGATATCCATTTTCACTACCGCAGAGGAATTGAAGCTGCAAAAGCCGGCGCAAAATGCCTGCGCATCAACCCAGGAAACATTGGCAGCGACGAAAAAGTCAAAGAAGTGATCAAAGCCGCAAAAGATTACGGCTGTGCAATCAGAATTGGCGTCAACGCCGGATCACTCGAGCAAGATTTACTCAATAAATACAAAACCCCAACCCCAGAAGCCCTTGTAGAATCCGCTCAGCGCCACATTGCAATTTTGGAAGATAATGATTTTTTCGAAACCAAAATAAGCGTCAAAGCCTCCGACGCAATGCTGGCAATCGCATCCTACAAACAACTTGCCGAAGTTTGTGACTACCCCCTTCACATCGGAATCACCGAAGCGGGCGGTTTAATGGCAGGAACAATAAAATCGTCAGTTGGGCTTGGAAATCTTTTATTCAACGGAATCGGCGACACCATGCGCGTCTCACTTTCCGCCGCTCCTTTTGAAGAAATAAAAGTCGGCTACCAAATTCTAAAATCTTTAGGGTTGAGGTCTAGAGGAGTTAATGTGATTTCCTGCCCATCGTGTGCAAGACAAGGATTCGACGTGGTCGCAACCGTCGCGGCAGTTGAAAAAAGAATCGAACATATCAAAACATCTTTCGACGTTTCAATTTTAGGCTGCGTAGTTAACGGTCTGGGAGAGGCGGCTCACACTGAAATTGGCATCACAGGCGGAGGAAATAATCGCCACAATGTTTACATCAAAGGCAAACCAAATCACAAAGTTACGTCCGAAGAGTTAATTGATCATGTTGTTAAATTGATCGAGGAAGAGGCGGCAAGAATTGAGAATAAATAATAAACCTAGGCTATGTTGAGATTTGATATCGTCAAATCTAGTGTTGGCAAGCCTCAAACCAAAAAAATATCATTTTAACATTATTTCACACAAACGCGCCCCGCGTAGCGCGTTTGTTTTAGAAAAGAATTATCAATAAATTTAAAAAATTATTACAAGAATCTTCCAAGCTCCACAAATTAAACTTTAACAAACAAAAAATAGCCTCTTTTTCAAAATGAGCAGGTAAATCAATTACCATCTTAACGCCAAGCATAAATTGTAACAAGTTACCATCATGAGTTGTTTGCTATTGCGGAGTTACCGTCATGCTGGACTAGAGTTTCTTGGGTGGCTTTGCTACCTTAGAAACTTTTGATCCGGCACTTCATGAGGAAAAATATCCGCCTGTAATTATTGATCGGTCTATTCGTTTAAGAAGTCCTCAATCCTGGCTCACAAGATCCCCACTTTCGTGAGGATGGCGATTATTTGGGGATAAAATTACTTTAAGATAATGATTGCGTGAGGAGGGTTGTTGTGTTGTGGGGGTAGCGATTACACTAAGGTAACGCTCGTGAAGACGATGATTATGTGAGGAAGGAGATTATTCTGGGGTACGTGAGGAAGGCTATTATGCGAGGAT
>JBLHTM010000091.1:0-4288 GCA_047627215.1 Rickettsiales bacterium
AAAATCAGTATTTATGAGATCTTTTTGTAACAGTTAATATTCCGCCAACAAAGATCATTACGCATCCAAGCCAAATGAAAGACATGAAAGGTTTGTGATAAATCCGAATTGCATAATTCTCTATACCACTACCCATATCATCTTTTCCACCCATAACTAAATATAAATCAGCAAATATAAAACTCTTTATATCCGCCTCAGTTGTGGTTTGGTCATTTTCTGGATAATATCTTGATTCAGGATTCAGGATGGCGACTTGCCTGCTATTTTTATTAATAATGAAAATTCCTTGTCTTGCTAGATAGTTTTTCCCCGCCACATAATCAACATTTTGAAATTCAATTTCATATCCGGAGATGTTGGTTTTATCGCCAAACTTCATGTTAAGTTCCTTGGTTTTGGAAAAAACTGCATTTCCGGCGATCGCTAGGATTATCATAAAAATTCCAATGTGAGCCAAAAACATCGATTTGCTAGAAAATTTTCCTAAGCGAACCGATGGAACCAAAACCATCAAACAAAGTAAAGCAATGGCGATTGGTGTGAATAATTTATTGTAATATGAAGGTCCGATTGAAATTGAAGTATCGAAAAACAATTGCAAAATAAGAGGGTATAAAGTTCCCAAAGCAACGATGAACAAAGCTAAGCACATAAGGAAATTATTCACCAAAACCATGCCATTTTTGGAAGATAATTTAAACATGCTTGACGATGTTTGAATTTTTGCTGATTTGAAAAAGAAAATCAAAAACCCTGCCCCACCGAATATTAGTAATAATGTTATGATAAAAATTCCTCTAGTCGGATCGTTTGCAAAAGAGTGGACCGAAGTGATTATTCCTGATCTGACCAAAAAAATTCCCAACAGACAAAAAACAAAGGACAAGATTGCCAAAAAACAACTCCAAATCTTAAAATGATTATTTTTAGCCAGTATAGTGATCGAATGAACTAAAGCAGTCGCGCAAAGCCAGGGCATTAATGAAACATTTTCAACAGGATCCCAGAACCAAAAACCACCCCAACCGAGTTCGCGATATGCCCACCAAGAGCCAAGACCGATTCCTAGGGTCAAAAAGCTCCACGAAAACATCAGCCATGGCTTGAGTTTATGTGCAAATTCGCGATCGACTTTTTCACATAAAAGGGCGGAGATGGAGATGGAAAAAATCAATGCAAAACCAATATATCCCAAATAAAGCATTGGTGGGTGCATGGCTAGACCAATATCTTGTAAAATTGGATTCAAACCCAATCCTTCCGATGGGGTTGGGAAGTTTTTTAGAAATGGATTAGAAGAAAAGATAATAAAGCATGAAAACCCAAAAATTATGAGCGATTGAATTGCCAAAGTGATGGTTTTTTGCCTATCTTCAATCTTGCTAAAAAAAGCAAAGGCCGCTGAATAGAAATTTAAGATACAAAGCAATAGAAGCATCGAACCTTCGTGATTACCCCAAGCTCCAGAAATTTTATAGATCAGAGGTTTTAAGCTGTGAGAATTTTGATAGACGTTAAGAACTGAGAAATCTGAAATAACATAGAGTGATATTAAAAAAAGAAAGGAAGTGGAGCAAAGTATAAAATTAACTAAACTCAGACTTTTGATGATTTTAATATCGGTGGACAGGTTTTGTTTCTTTTGAACAAAGAAACTAAAAATTGGCTGAAAGAGAGATAATGAGAAAACCAACAAAAGAGCTGTAAAACCAATATTGGCAATCATATTTTAATTTTTTAATTGATGAAAATGTTAAAGGATATGGCGCAAAAAACGCCAATCCCGCGCACAGAAGCGGGATTTTTTAAGTTTGTCTCTTTTTGATCACAAAAATTTTTAACGGCATCGGCTCTAAGCACTCTAAATTCTTCAAAAACTAAACTTTTTGAGAAATAAAGTTTTTAATTTCCTCAAGGTCGTTTTCCAAAATTGTCATTTCTTCTTTTTTGGACATCAAGTCAGATAAAAATTCTGGAAGTTTGGGAGATGCTAAACCTGATTTTTCAATCGCTTCTGGAAATTTTGCTGGATGAGCAGTCGCCAAAGTTATTACAGGCTCTCCTTTATATTCAGGACTTGCAATGTATTGTCTGCCAGCTCCAATACCGATAATAGTGTGCGGATCAATAGTTTCTTCAGTTTCATCATGAAGTTCTTTAATCAATGACCGAGTCGCATCATCATCAAGACAATAAGCGTCAAAATCTTTTCTGATATTTTCTAGAATTTGAGGTTCAGCTTGCAATTTTCCTTCTGATTCGAAAATTTTCATCAATTTCGCCAATTCCTTAGGTTTTCCGTCATTGTTATAAAAATCAAATAACAATCTTTCGAAATTACTGGAAACTTGGATGTTCATGCTTGGAGAAAGAGTTTCCAATAATGATTTTCGGCTATAATCATTATTTTTGATGAAGCGAGTTAGAATGTCATTACTGTTGGTTGCAACCACTAATTTCTTAATTGAAAGCCCCATTCTCTTTGCCAAAAATCCAGCGTAAATATCACCGAAATTTCCCGTAGGAACACTAAAGGAAACGGGGTTGCTCTCACTAGCCCCAAGCCTGATTCCAGCATAAAAATAATAGACAATTTGCGACATGATTCGCGCCCAATTGATGGAGTTGACTGCAACAATTTTTTTATTTTTCAAGAAATCCTGCCCAGAAGATTGAAGGATAAACATTTTCTTAACAAATGCCTGACAATCGTCAAAATTTCCCTTAACAGAGATGTTATGAACGTTTTTATCAAGAATTGTGGTCATTTGTTTTCTTTGAACGTCAGAAACGCGATTATGAGGATGAAGAATGAAAATTTCTGCATTTTCCGAACCTTTACAGCCCATAATTGCCGCAGAACCAGTGTCTCCACTTGTAGCGCCGACAATAACGACTTCTTGACCAGATTTTTTTAAGAAATAATCAAGCATGTTTCCGAGCATTTGCAAGGCAAAATCTTTGAAAGCAAGAGTTGGCCCATGGAACAATTCTAGCAAATATTCATTGTGACTGATTTGCTTAAGAGGGGCGATCGCTTTGTGGGAAAATGTTGAATATGATTTTTTGATAATTTTTTTCAAATCGTCATTGGGGATTTCTCCGCCAACAAAAGGATGGATAATTTTATAAGCCAAATCTTGATAGCTTAATTTTCCCATTTCTTTGATTTCAGATGGGGAGAATTTTGGCAAAAATTCCGGCACATAAAGTCCGCCGTCCGGCGCTAAACCTTGCAATAGAGTTTCTTCAAAACCAAGAGGTTCGCCATTTTGTCTTGTACTAACGTATTTCATAATAAATATTTAAACTATTTGATTTTAGGGGGCTTCCTATTTATGATTCCAGCCCATTAACCAGTTTGCGCTCCAGTTAATAAAGGGTGCAAAAAAATAACTAATTTATTCAGTTAAGTCAAAATAAAAATGAATCAACCGGCAATAAAACCAGACCATTTATATCGTAGCGGAGTTGGAATCGTTGCAATCAACTCTGAGAAAAAAATATTTGTTGGTAAAAGAATCGACAATCACTCTGACGCTTGGCAAATGCCACAAGGTGGGATTGACGTTGGAGAAGACGAAGATGTTGCAATGTTCCGTGAATTATGCGAGGAAACCAGCATCAAGGATGTTAGAATTATTGCCAAAAGTGCCGGATATTTTTATTACAACCTGCCCTATAAATTACAGAAGAAATTCTGGGGTGGAAAATTTCTCGGACAAAGACAAAGGTGGTATTTGGTTGAATTCACTGGAAGTGAAGAATCAATAAACATCGCAACGGAAGAACCGGAATTCTCTGCTTGGAAATGGGTTTCAAAAGATGAACTAGGTGATGTTATTGTGTCCTTCAAAAAAGACCTTTACGGGCAGATAATTGAAGAATTTAAAGATTTTTTATAATGGAAATTAATTTCTATCAAGTTGACGACATAATCCATAGGTCGATTGCTCCGGTTTTGACAAAAATTTTAGATGAAAATAAAAAAGCACTGATCTATTGCAAAAATGAAGGGCAAAAAACAGAAATTGATAATGGTTTATGGAGTTTTGGTAAAACCAAATTCATTCCTCACGCAACCATTGCTGATAAGCTGGATCACTCGTTGCAACCAATTTTTATTACCGAAATTCCAGAAAATACCAATAAAGCTGACTATTTAATAATGTTAAATGAGGCTGAAAATGAAATGCTTAGTCATTTTGAGAGGATATTTTATTTTTTTGGAAGCGGAGACTTGCAAGACGCAAGAAGATTGTGGAAAAAATACAAAGCAGATTCT
>JBLHTM010000092.1:0-3677 GCA_047627215.1 Rickettsiales bacterium
CCATCAATTCCTGATTCTTTGGCAAGTTTTGCTTTTTTTATTACCAAATTTTCTAAGGATAAATCAGGATCAAAACCCATATCAGCCAGATCGTCTTGATCAAGATTGGTCAAAACCGTCACTGCCAAAAGCTTCATATTGCCTTTATTCTTAGCGGCTTCTTGCATGATTCCAAGGCTTGCAGCGTGAATGGTGAGAAATTCAATATTGGAATATTTTGAGAGATTTTTTACTGCTTTGCCAACAGTTGCGGAGATGTCGTAAAGTTTGAGATCGGCAAAAACTTTTTTGTTTCTTTTTGCCAGCCAATCGATCATTTCAAAATAGTTTCCGCCCATCAAGAGCTCTAAACCAATTTTGTAGAAAGTGACTTCATCACCCAATTTTTCAACTAGGTTTTGTGCGGATTTGATATCGGGGAAATCAAGAGCAACGATTAATCGATCTTTATTCATTGCTTTGAATTATTTTTTAAATTTTGCTTCAGTGCCTTTCAAAATTCGGCCAATATTTTCTTTGTGACGAGCGACAATCAAAATTGCAATAAGAGTGGTGAGAAGAATTTCCTCAATAGAGACTTGGGAATAAAGAGAATATCCTGCCGCCATGATGATGGAGGCAATGGAGGCAATTGAGACAATTTTGATGAATAGAAAAATGATAAACCAAGCCAAACAAGCAACCAAACCAATGATTGGATTGACCGCCAATAAAACAGCCAGACCGGTTGCGACTCCCTTTCCACCTTTAAAATTTAGGTAGATTGGAAAAATATGACCAATAACGGCAATTGCTCCGACTAGGCACAAAAACACGCTCAAAGAAGGAATTTCGCCAAATAAATAGCGAGCCAAAATCACCATGAAAGCGCCTTTTGCTGCGTCCAAAAGCAAAGTTGCAAGGCCAATTTTTTTGCCCAAAACTCGAGCCACATTAGTTGCGCCGATATTTCCAGATCCAGATTTTCTAATATCTTGGCCGCCAAAAATTCGAGCCAGAACCAAACCGAAGGGGATTGAGGCGGCAAAATAGGTTAGGGCAAGAAAGATTATTTGATAAAGATAGATCATTTTGAGTTATTTTTTATCGTCGCGATTTTTTCTAAAATCAGCAAGTGAAACGATTTTTCCAGAAAGGTCGGCATTAACGGTTTTTTGTGCGTCAGAATCTTCTCCATCAACCTCTTCTAAGTAATCTTCAATATCAACTATGTTGAATTTTAGTCCAAAATTGACTTCCGGATCAGCAAAAGCAGAAATTGCACGATATGGAATGGTGAGCCTTTCAAGAACTCCAGCAAAGCTAAGGGCTATGGTGAAAAAATCTTCTTCGACTTTCAATCCAGAAAATTGGTGCTGAACAACGATGGTCATTTCAGAGGGGAATTTTTCTTTTAATGCTTCAGAAATTTTGGTTTCCGGAACTTTGGTAGAAAAAGTGACGACAAAATGATGATTGCCATGAAGGCCATTTTTCTCAACTTTTCTCAAAACTTTGCAGATGATTGTTCTCATTGAATCTTCAATGATTTCATCGTAGCCGATGTGATCTTTCATAATTTTATTTGTATTGATGGTTCGAAATGACGTCTAAATTAGCGGTGGCTTTCTGTTGAAAGGTAGCCACCAAACCCCGATAATCAAACTTACACTAAGCGGCTATTGCCACTGGAGCGAACTCTTGATTATCATTAGCAAAATTGTCGTTTGCGTTTGTTGTTTTTGAACGGATATTGCAACTTTTTAACGGCTACAATCGGCAGTTTCTCAACCGGGCAAAACCAACATCTTTATTATGATTGTCGAAGCTATGTCATCCCCATAAAGAAATTTAAAAACTTTTTAAATTTTTTAGTTGTAAGTGGTAAATTGTTAGTTGTAAGAAAAAATTATCTCTTCTCAAAACTCACAATTTACCACTTACAACTAACATTGGTGGAGATGTCGGGTACCGCCCCCGAGTCCAAAACACTTATTTCACGTTAGATTTATCACCATATCACCCCTTCCAAAGAAAGAAATGCAGAGTATGTGTAATGCCAAAAAGCTTCTTTGGCAAGTTTTTTTTAGAAATTTTTCTTTATGATTTTTGCACACTTGCCGCGTCAGAACCATTGAGTCGTCGTGTAAATTTTCCCAAAATACCGCGCATCAATTTTTCATGATCGCCACCGTTATCTTGTGCAAACTTTTCCATTACACAAAACATCCTATCGGTGTTACCAGAAAACAATCTTTTAAGAACCTTTAATTGATCAGGAGGAACTTGACAATCATCACTCCTTAAGAGATTTAATTGATGACGATAGGTATCAAAATCATCTTTCCCAAGGCGCATCTCAGCGACCTCAATGACATCTTCGTAATTGCAATCCTCCAACACAAAATCATATCGAGACATGGGACGCATTGCAGAAGGCGGATAAAATTCTTGCGCTTTAGCATTAAGTTCAAATTTTGGCGCTTCTCTAGCAGGCGGTTCTGGCGGTAGAAATGTTACCACAACAGCGGGTTCTGGCGGAAGAATTGGTGGATTAATTTTTTTAGAAGATTTTCTTTGATGCACTACTTTTCTTTCTGGCACCTCTTTCAATAGTTCCTCAGTTACTTCAATTTGTATCTTTTTTTCTTCCCCCTTCTTAACCCCCAAGTGAAATTTATTAATCTCCAAAACCACTTCCACAAACTTCTCAAGAAGATTAACCATTCCTTTCTTTAATCCTGGGGCATTAATATCCGAATTCTCAACTTCTATCTGAACGGTCGGAATTTTTGGAATAATACCCCCAAAAAATTGCCTAATCTCGTCAAGATCAATAATAGAAGATTCATTTTTTGGCAGATCTTTTTTCGGCGCCAAAATTTGAATTATTTGGTGCATGGCGCTAGCAATATTTATTTTTGATCTACCATCAATAAGGCCATTGCCAAAATCACATAAACTTTCAATAATCTTCAAAACCTTATTTTCTGTATCAAAATCCCCTTCCAGATCTTGAGGTTGCATTGCCACTTTCTTTGATTTTGACCCCTCCACCAAACCATCAATTTTTTCTTGCAATGATGTATTTCTAATCTCAACTTTTTCATTTAAACCTCGAATAAAACTTAGGTTTTTCGCCAAAATATTTACCTGCTGCTCATCCCAAGTATCAAATTTCTTCCCAGCTAATTCTTCTTGCATTTGCGGATCTAAATGCTGATCGCAAATATCCAAAAATCCTTCTAATGAGTTAAATAATTTGATGAAATATTCACCAATACCTCCAGCCGATTTTGGATTAGATCCTGATTTGAGATTGTCAAGCTGGGGAATTGATGATTCAAAATTCGGAATACATACTTTCAACAATTTATGGTAATTTTTAATAAATCCAAAAACATCGCGCATTTTCGGCCGACTCTCCAAAGCACCCATCAATTCTCCAAGCTCAGGGTTTTTTGTCGATGCGATTGCAATCAACGCAGCTGTGTTTAGGTTGGATTGCATTATTACAACAATGGCTTCTTGAAATCCCAAACCAACTTGGAACATCTCATTATTAAGAATCTCCAGATCTAAATTTGCATCAGGATTTAACATCGCCCTAAACAATTCTGATGATTCTCCTCCAGCAAAGAATTCTGCAAAATATTTTTTATTAACCTCTCCAACCCCTCTCAAACATTGGCCGCGGA
>JBLHTM010000093.1:0-3627 GCA_047627215.1 Rickettsiales bacterium
TGAACATCGTCATTATCTTCCAGCGCATCAACCAATTTGAGGATTTTCACCGCCGTTTCAAAATCAAGCTCAACAGTATTTTGAGCAATCCAATCCAGCTTGGCGTTGGATGGGTCGCCAAATTTTTCAATCAAAGCGTCACGAACCACGCAAAAATCCTCAGTTGCGCAATTGATCACGTGCCATTCTTCATTGCTCTGAACGTCAGAAGCTCCCGCCTCCAAAGCTGCTTCAAACATTTCATCAGCGCTGGCATTTTTCGCCTCATATTCAATCAAGCCAACATGGTCAAACATAAATCCAACTGATCCGGTTTCACCAAGATTTCCTCCCGCCTTGGTGAGAATGCTGCGAACATCTCCTCCCGTGCGATTTCGATTGTCGGTCAAAGTTTCAATGATAAATGCCACTCCACTGCTGCCGTATCCTTCGTAGCGAATTTCTTCAAAGTTTTCTCCCTCATTGCCAGAAATGGCTTTTTTAACCGCCCCATCAATGCGGTCTTTTGGCATGTTTTTACTTCTCGCAGCAATGATGGCATTGCGCAGGCGTGAGTTGAAATTCACATCTGGTTGACCAGTTTTAGCAGCGACAGTGATTTCTCTTTGAAGCTTAGTAAAAACCTTTGCTCTTTTAGCGTCTTGCGCACCTTTGCGATGTTTGATGTTTGAAAATTGCGAATGTCCGGCCATGATTTAGGAATAAGAATTAAAGGATAAAAAATTAAAGGCTGGGATTGGACAATTATTTTAAATAAAATTCAACTCTGCAATTTATGGATTTTGCTGCTTAATAATTAATTGTAATTGGATAAGTTCCCGAATAATTCCCTTCTACCTGATTGGCACCAACACTCAAAATTCCCTCAATATCAACCACATCATCACCAGAGCCGTTCAATGCTATTGTTCCTGTGATAATCTCAGTTGCTCGAGAATAAAATTATAAATCAACATTCATTGACAACCCACCACAAGATGGGGATTCCTAAGAAACGCCAGTAGGAAGAGTCAGGCTGTAATTTACTCCCCAACCAGATTCTCTATTGATTGATTCATTAAAGCTCCATCAAGTTTTATTGCTTCAATAGATTTTATCTCTCCCATTGTATCACAAATTTCAACTAAAGTCGCGCAAAAACTTGCCTCGCCATTTGCCGGCTCCATTTTTCCAACTCGCCTTTTAGTTAAAAATGATTTGATCGGAACTACTTCCTGCATGCCAATGACTGAATTGTAGTCTCCACACATTCCGGTATCGGTTTGATAGGCTGTTCCTCCAGACATGATGTGGAAATCATTAGTTGGGATGTGGGTGTGGGACCCAACCACCATTGAGACTCTTCCATCTAAAAATTTTCCCATCGCCATCTTTTCTGAAGTAGCCTCAGCGTGAGTGTCAACCACAATAGCGTCAACTAGAATTTTTGATGATTGGATGGGAGAATTGCTTTGAGAATTTTGCTTCAAAGGTTTTTTTAATTGATAATTTTTTAGCAAATCGTCAACAATCTGAAATGGGCAATCGAGATTATTTTTAATAAAAACCTGACCCAAAAGATGAATCACTAGAATTTTTTTATGTGTTTTTGTCGTAAAAACAATTGAACCATTTCCTGGAGTTTGTTTTGGAAAATTCAAGGGGCGCAGCAAATTGGGCTGGTCATTAATAAAGCCAATCGTGTCTTTTTGATCCCAAATGTGATCTCCCCCTGTCATCACATCAACGCCAATTTTCATCAAAGCATCGCAAGCATTTTTGTTGATTCCAAAGCCACCCGAAGCATTGTCGACATTGGCAATAACCAAATCCAACCCCAACTCTTCTTTTAATTTTGGAACATGTTTTTCAACTGATTTTCGACCAGACCTGCCAACAATGTCGCCACAAAAGAGAATTTTCATAATTATTTATTATTCAAAGTTAATGACGTATTTAAAAAAGATAATCTCTCCACGCCAAATAGTATCGTCATGCCGGAGCTAGAATTTCTTTATCAGCTTTGCTGATTTAGAAATTCTTCATCCGGTACCTCATGAGCCAACCTCACAACTCTCCCCCAAATTGATTAAATCACAAGATCCCTTGTCAAGAAAGGGATGACGATCGAGTGGAGATTTGTAAATCACCGAGAATAAAAACAATATTATTTATGCAAAACATACCCTTGATTGCGAACCGTCTGCAAAAAATGCGGCTGCTTAGGGTTTTCTTCAATTTTTCTCCTAAATCTAGTAATCTGAACATCAATACTTCTTTCGTCAACATCACCACATTCTTTAGCAATTGTTTCTCGCGAAATGGTTTTTCCGATATTCTGACACAAAATAGACAAAATTTTTGCTTCACTTTCAGTAATATGCAAATAAGCACCATTCTTTTTCAAACGCAAATCATCAAAAGAAAAAACAAAATCACCAAATTTACAAAGATTATTTGTAACCAAATTTGACGAATTTTGACCCGATCTTTTCAAAATATTATTAATTCGAAGCAGCAATTCTTTAGGTTCAAAGGGTTTAGGCATGTAATCATCCGCTCCCGCCTCCAAGCCATCAATTCGATCCGAGGAACTCCCCTTAGCGGTTAGCATCAAAATTGGAGTTTTTGAAATTGTGCGAAAATATTTTGTAAATTCCAAACCGTTCTCATTTGGCATCATCATGTCGACAATCAAAATATCAAAATTCTCTATTTTCAAAATTTCTCTCGCGTCCGCAGTGTCTTTTGCACCCAAAACTTCAAAGCCATTTTCTCCCAGATATTTGATCAATAAATTGCGAAGTCTAGTGTCATCATCAATGACTAATATTTGCGGGGTTTTTTCTTTCATAATTGAAAATAAATTGTTAGATTTCTCGTCCTTAAAATGACCGCAAAATTAAACGCAATCAACACTAACAATCAAATGAAATTTACCCTTTCCAACCTAAAAGAATATTTTGACACACAAGCCTCACTTAGTGAAATTTGCCAAAAACTAAATGACATTGGTCTTGAAGTTGAAAATGTCACCGATGAGAGCTCCAAACTAGAACCTTTCAGTGTTGCACAAATAGTTTCCGCCATTCCCCATCCGGATTCCACCAAACTACAAATCTGCCAAGTTAACGTGGGGGGGGAAGAAAATTTACAAATTGTTTGTGGGGCAAAAAATGCCAGAATAGGATTGAAAGTTGCTTATGCCTCGATTGGCTCGGTGATTCCAACTAACGGCATGAAAATCAAGAAATCTAAAATCGCCGGGACCGAAAGCTTAGGAATGCTTTGTTCGGCAGATGAGCTTGGGGTTGGTAAAGATTCAGATGGAATCATTGAAATTGAAGATTCAATTTCAGTTGGAACCAAAATCAATCAAGTTTTTAAACAAGGAGAAACAATTATTGAAATTGGAGTTACTCCAAATCGTGGTGATTGTTTGGGGGTTGTTGGAATTGCTCGCGATCTTGCAGCTTCAGGACTTGGAACTTTAAAGACTAAAGAGATAAAAGAAATCAAAGGAACTTTCGAGTCACCAATAAAAACAGAAATTGTCAGCAAAGATTGCAATTATTTCGCCGGATTTTTTATCAGAAACATCAAAAACCAACCATCACCAAAATGGCTAAAAGATGCTTTGGAGGCAAT
>JBLHTM010000094.1:0-3598 GCA_047627215.1 Rickettsiales bacterium
ATTTTCAGAGATGAATTTCTTCAGTTCGGCTGGATTAGTGACAGGTGTTGCATGGCTGTCGTCAGCTCGTGTCGTGAGATGTTAGGTTAAGTCCTTCAACGAGCGCAACCCTCATCCTTATTTGCCATCAGGTTATGCTGGGAACTATAAGGAAACTGCCAACGACAAGTTGGAGGAAGGTGGGGATGATGTCAAGTCATCATGGCCCTTATGGGCTGGGCTACACACATGCTACAATGGTGGTTACAGCAGGATGCGAAGGAGTAATCCGGAGCCAATCCCTAAAAGCCATCTCAGTTCAGATTGGGGGCTGCAACTCGCCCCCATGAAGTTGGAATTGCTAGTAATCGTAGATCAGCACGCTACGGTGAATACGTTCTCGGGTCTTGTACACACTGCCCGTCAAGCCATGGAAGTTGTTTTTACCCGAATAGGGTGAGCTAACCGCAAGGAGGTAGCTCTACACGGTAAGAATGGTAACTGGGGTTAAGTCGTAACAAGGTAGCCGTAGGGGAACCTGCGGCTGGATTACCTCCTTTAAAATGTAATAATTTTACTTCGGTAAGATTATCATTAAAACTAAATGCACTATCGCCTTTATTTTGTTTTTAAATTAATTGAAATTATTTACTAAATTGCTCATCAGAGCAATTTAGAGATTTTCCATCAAAACTTATCACTTCTGATATGTTCAGTTATCTCTGTTAAAAATCTCTATAAATCTCCAAATTCCAGAACTAACTTCCTAAATAAATATTTCTGCAAAATTTCTATTCCTAGACCTTTTCCCAATTTTATTTTAATTAATCCATCATTCAAAAATTCTAATGTCCCTATTAAAAACAGCTAATAACAACTCTTCTGAGAAAACTATAAAGCTAGCTCTTAAAAGCAAGCCAGATGCAAATCCCGCCCAAATAACTACACCTGTCGTTGAAAATGAGCTTAAAAAAGATGCTCTAGAACAAAAAGAAAATATCGAAAATCCACAAACTGAAGTTCCAGAAGAGAAAAAAGATAATAGTTCGGACACAATTTTAGAATTAAAATCCCTTAAAGCTAAATCTCCTGAAAAATTAATTGAAATTGCAGCAAATTATGGTGTTGACAATATTGGTGATTTAGGGAAGCAGGATATTATTTATTATATTTTAAAAGGTTTTTCCGATAAGAATTATAACAATATTATTATTGGTGAGGGAGTTTTGGAAGTTCTACCTGACGGCTTTGGATTCTTGAGGGCTAATGAGGCTAACTATTTCCCAGGATCTGATGATATTTATGTTTCCCCTAGTCAGATTAAAAGATTTGGACTTAGGACTGGAGATACTGTTAAGGGTCAGGTTCGGGCTCCAAAAAAAGGTGAAAGATATTTTGCCTTACTTAGAGTTAATGAGGTTAATTTTGGAGCTCCAGAGAAAATCAGAAATAGGGTTGTCTTTGATGACCTAACGCCTCTTTATCCAAATGAAAAACTCGAACTAGAAGATACCAGCACTGTAAAAGGTGATATTAGTACCAGAGTAATTGATATGGTATCTCCACTTGGAAAAGGTCAGAGAGCTTTGATTGTTGCCCCTCCAAGAACTGGGAAAACATCTTTAATGCAAAACATTGCCCATTCTATTGCGACAAATCATCCTGAAATTTCTTTGATTGTATTACTTATCGACGAAAGGCCAGAAGAGGTTACTGACATGCTGCGCTCTGTAAAAGGTGAGGTTGTCAGTTCGACTTTTGATGAACCTGCGACTCGTCACGTACAATTGGCGGAAATGGTTATCGAGAAAGCTAAAAGATTGGTTGAAGCAAAAAAAGATGTAGTCATTCTTCTTGATTCAATAACTCGTCTTGCTAGAGCTTACAACACTGTCATTCCTTCTTCCGGAAAAGTTTTGACTGGTGGTGTTGATTCAAATGCTCTGCAAAAACCAAAAAGATTTTTTGGTGCAGCTAGAAATATTGAAGAAGGTGGATCTTTAACCATAATTGCAACTGCCCTAATTGACACTGGATCAAAAATGGATGAAGTTATTTTTGAAGAATTTAAAGGAACTGGAAACTCAGAAATAATTTTGGATCGTAAATTGTCTGACAAAAGATTGTTTCCTGCAATCGATATCACTAAATCTGGAACCAGAAAAGAAGAATTGTTGGTCAGTCGCTCTGACTTGGCTAAAACTTGGATGCTTCGCAGAATTGTTAATCCAATGAATTCTTTGGATGCGATGGAATTTTTGACCAATAAAATTTCTAGCACCAAAACTAACGAAGAATTTTTTAAAACAATGAATAAATAATACTGATCTTTATTGGAATAATTTAAAAAACTCAAATTTAGTTTTTAGTGATAAAGTTATTCCTTTAAAGGAATTTTTAAATAACTTACACCACCCTCTCTATTAGGAAAATTTCCGCAGCGTAAATTAATTTGAATTGCAGGAAATAGTAATTTTGGAACATGAAGTGCCCTATCTTTCTCTTCTCGGGCCAATATGTATTCTTTTTCATTGTTAATCTTGGCAAAAATATTTTCTTTTTTTTGAATCAAGACGCTGCTCGCTAAACATGGCCCTTCCCCTCCTTTGGGGTAATCATGACCGCTAAAAATTCTGGTATCCGCAGGAAGGGATAGTATTTTTTGCAAAGATTTGAATTGTTCTTTTGCACTTCCTTCGGGAAAGTCCGTGCGACCTGTGCCTATGTTTGGCGCCATTATCAAATCTCCTACAAACACTGAATCACCAACATGGTAGCTGCCGCATGCCGGAGTGTGACCCCTGGTACTAAGAAACTTTGCCTCCAAGTTACCGATTTTGAAAATTTCTTCATTTTTGAAAATATTATCAAACAGACTTCCGTCAATTGGAACCTCATCTCCAATATTAAAAATTTTTGTCCAATATTCTAAAACCCCAATGATTCCTTCTCCGATGGCAATTTTTCCACCCAATTTTTCTTTTAAATAACTAGCCGCAGTCAGGTGGTCAGCGTGAATGTGGGTTTCCAAAATCCATTCCAGTTGTAAATTATTTTCCTGAATAAATTTTATTATTTTTGTCACAGATTCGTAGAAAACCTTTCCTGAGGCTGGTTCGTAATCCATTACTGGATCAATAATAGCGCATTTATTAGTTTTTTCGTCATGTACAACATAAGAAATTGTGGAGGTATTTTGATCAAAAAAATCTTTGATTATCATTTTCATTTATTGGTTAAGGTTTCAAATCCACATTTTATCCAAGCATTGATACCACCCTCTAAATTGTAGATATCTAAATCAGGATTTTGAGCTAATAGTTTTTGACAAGCTCCCGTACTTCTAGCCCCGACTCTGCATTGCATAACGAGTTTTTTATCCCCCAAAATTGGCAATTTATCCTCATCAATGCCCCCAAGAGGAATAAGAATCGCTCCTTTGATTCTGACTTCTTCATTTTCATACGGCTCACGAACATCTACCAAAACTACCTTATTTTTAGCTTGCCAAGATTGAAGGGTGTCGCAATCAATTATTTTTATGTTCATTTATTTTTCATATCTTGAGATTAAGGACGCCAAATTAAGCCTTAAAAGCATTATTTTTCAAGTAAATTAA
>JBLHTM010000095.1:0-3344 GCA_047627215.1 Rickettsiales bacterium
TTCTTCATCAGTTGCGCCTCGATATTCTTTATGAGCTTTGATAAAATCGTCGTAATAATTGATGGCGCATTTGACCATTTTTGCCAAGTTTGGCGAATTTTCTTTCGTCAGCCCTTCTTGATAGTTGGAAATAAAACCCCAAAGAACTTTATCATTTTCAGGATTGCAAGCACTAGCCAAATTGAGCAAAAGTGAGTAGGTCAAATTGCATTCTGGCTTTGGAACCTGATTTGAATGAATGTGAGAAACTGGATTATCAACTTTTTTGAGCAAATCTTCTTCTTTGGAAAAAGAGGATAAAAATGACAAATATTCATCCATTGCCTTGGGAATAACATCAAAATAAAGTCTTTTGGCGGTTTTTGGTTTTTGGAACATGTAGAGCGCCAAAGATTCCTCTGGGGCGTATTTGAGCCAATCTTCAACAGAAATCCCGTTGCCCTTTGATTTAGAAATTTTGGCACCGTCAGCGCTCAAAAACATTTCATAGAAATAGTTTACCGGTGGAGTTTTTCCTAAAATTTCACAAATTCTGCGATAAAGTTTTTCATTTGGTAAATGATCTTTGCCATAAATTTCATAATCAACTTCTAGCCCATACCATCTGGCGCCAAAGTCTATTTTCCATTGTAATTTGCAATTTCCACCAAGGATTGAAATTTCTTTTTCAACTCCATTCTCATCAGTGTAAATTACGGTGTTTTTTTCTTTATCAACTCTTTTAACGCCTTTATCAATCACCTTGCCAGATTCGGGGTCGATGGGCATGAATGGGCTGTAGGTTGATTGTCTTTCTTGTCCAAGATTTTTGAGCATCAAATCCATCAATTCATCGTATTTTTCCATCACGCGAATCATGGTTGAATCGAAGGCGCCGGATTTGTATTTTTTTGTGGCGGAAATGAATTCATATTCAAAACCAAAACGATCAAGAAATGCACGTAGGCGAGAATTCATATTGGCGCCGTAGCTTTCGTGAGTTTCAAAAGGGTCGGGAACGCTAGTTAGTGGCTTTCCGAGATTTGCTGTGATCAATTCTTGATTAGGAATGTTATCGGGAACTTTGCGTAAACCATCAATATCGTCGGAAATGCAGAACATTCTAGTTGGAATTTCGGGAGCCAAAAGTTTGAATGCTTGACGAACAAATGAGGTTCGAGCCACTTCACCAAAAGTTCCAATATGGGGCAAACCAGATGGTCCATATCCAGTTTCAAAAAGCACATAGCCTTTTGTCGGTGTTTTGCTGTTGATCTTTTTTAATATTTTGCGAGCTTCCTCGAACGGCCAAGATTTGGCATTTAGGTAAATTTCGTTATTAGACATAAGTAAATATTGGAGGGTTTTAAAGTTTGCAAGGCTAGACATCGCCTGAATCGCCAGGAAGTTTAGATTTAAAGTTTAGAAATTCAAATTAAAATATGATTTAGATTGCCAACCTAATGACTTGGGCGGCAATTTATTTTTACTATGCAAAACCTAGTTTTGATAACCTGAAAAAGAGCCTGCTAATTAATGATTTCAAAATAAAATCAGCACAATCAATCACCAAATCATCGCCCATAAATATCGTCAGAAATTTATTTTTTAATTGGATTTTATTATGTTTTGAGAATAGAAATAGAGGATTAATTTAAAATTTTCTTCAGATCCATAATTGATAAAAATAATGAAAATTTACAAAATCATAACCCTCCTCTTAATAACATTAAATTTAAACTCAGAAGCTATGGCCAATATGACAATTTTAAATGCTCATCAATTTTCTTTTGAAGGAATGGATGGAAATAAAATCAATCTATCGGATTTGAAAGGAAAGGTGGTTTTGGTTGTTAATACCGCTTCAAAATGTGGATTGACTCCTCAATACCAGGGCTTACAGAATCTTTATGAGAAATATCAGGATAAAGGATTGGTGATTATTGGAGTTCCGTCGGGTGATTTTTCTAATCAAGAGTTTGAGAACATAGAGCAAGTTAAAAAGTTCACTGATGAAAAATTCAGCGTAACCTTCCCCCTAACTTTTATTTCTAAAGTCAAAGGCAAAGAAGCTCATCCATTCTATTTATGGGCTAATAAAAAATCAGGATTTTTAGGATCTCCTAAGTGGAATTTCCATAAATATCTGATTGATAAAGATGGCAATTTGGCGGCATGGTTTGCGTCGACCACCAAACCCGAATCAAAGAATATTATTAACAAAATTGAAGGGATTTTATGATCGCAAACGACAATGAAGCCTGTAATATTTTAGGAACAAAACTTCAGTCATGCTGCTTTGAGCCCAAAACTGGATTTTATCGAGATGGTTTTTGTAATACTGACCAAAATGACCACGGCAGACATATTATTTGTGCGATCATGAGTGATGAATTTTTGCAATTTAGCAAGAAAATGGGCAATGATTTAACAAGAGCAGTTCCTAAATACGGTTTTCCGGGTTTAAAGGCGGGAGATAAGTGGTGCCTTTGTATTCTAAGATGGAGGGAAGCTTTAGAAAATGGAATTGCCCCAAAAATCATCTTAGAAAGTTGTCACAAAAACTGCCTTGAATATGTTTCGATCGAAGAGCTTGAAAAACATTCTATCTGAAGCATGAAAAAAGCAATTTTAGCTAAAATTCTTACATTATCAGGTAGTCTGGTTTTCATATTCTTGACATTTTTGAAGTTTTGCGGAAATGATTATTTTTTCAAAATTGAGATAAATTCAATTCTCATCGCCTATGGCGCAATAATTTTGAGCTTCGTTTCAGGAATGCATTTTTCCTACGCCATATTGCAAGATAAAATTCCTATTCGGCTTCTGATATTTAGCAACATCATTGCTCTTTTTGCTTGGTGTTGTTTGTTGATGGATTTTAAATTATCTTTGGCGATTCTTTTATTGTGCTATCTTTTCAACATTTTGATTGATTTTATCGCCCACAAAAACTCAATAATAGAAAAATGGTTTTTTGATTTGAGACTAAGAATAAGTTTGATTGTCATGATTTGTCTTTTGATTAATTTTTGGCACACAACTTAAATCCTAGCCACGCAAGTAGTTCCCAACATTATTTTACCGACATTTTTTTATTAAATTTAAAACAATAATAATTATGAAAATTAACAGTCTATGTGTTCACGCCGGCAACAAACCAGACGAAACAGGAGCTAGGCAAATTCCTATTCACCAAACAGCTTCATTCGTTTTTAAAAGCGCCGAGCAAGCCGCTAATCTTTTTGCATTAAAAGAAGTTGGTTACATATATTCAAGATTGACCAATCCGACAATTGGCGCTTTGCAAGAAAAAATGGCTGCTGTTGAAGGTGGAGTCGGAGCAGTTGCTTGCTCTTCCGGAC
>JBLHTM010000096.1:0-3170 GCA_047627215.1 Rickettsiales bacterium
CGAAATTAATAAAAAAGAAATTAATAAAGAATTAGCGGAAAAAATAAACCTGAATTTACAAAAAAACTGGCAAGAAATTAAAACGGCTTTACAAAAAACTTTTATCAGTAAAAATGAGTTACTTAAGCTCTATGATAAATTTTCTTTGTTAGAAAAATCCGAAGAAATCGAATGGTCAAAAGAAATTTATGGTGACGCTTTGAGAAACTCTCATCTAATCCGAGATCGCTTCACTTGTCTTGATTTGATAAAAATAATTTCATAACAATCCACCAACTAATTAAATTTAAAAAATAAATCATGAAAAATATTTTCAACCTAATGTGCAGAATCACCAATAAAATTTTCTTTATCGTCATTGTGGCAATCATCGTCTCATTCTCTTTCAACAATCAGCAAAACGTCGTAATGTCATTAAATCCCCTTCCCTTTGAAGTTGAGACAAGATTGTTTTTACTGATATTATTTTGTTTTTTTGGAGGAGTTTTTATCGGATTTTTGTCCTGCTCAGTTTCACTGACTAAAGAAAAACTAAAAAACATGGTTAGTGGATGGAAAATAGGTTTTTTAAAAAGAAAAGTCTCAAAAAGTGAAAAAAAGAAGGAAGTCGAAGAAAAGAAAATGAATTAAATAATTTCAAACAAAAAAAGGAAAGAAACAACCCCCCATCAACTATAAAAAACAATTTCAATTTCAATCAATTTCTTTGGGAGCGTCTTTATTTTTTTGTCAGATAAAAAAAAGCAAAAGTGATGTGCTTACCTTTTTCAGGGCAATGAAATCATACCATTTCCATAAATTAATTTCTCTCTTAACAAAATATTTTTATTTTTAAATTTGATTTTAAAGTGAAGTCTTATCTGGATACCGTAAGCTTTAAAATTAAAGATTAAAAATAAGGGCTCTTTTTCAAAATGAGTGGGTAAATTAATTATCTACTTAAAAAGCGGTCTTGATCTTCCTTATGAAAATAACCTAATTTGAGTGGCGGAATTTTATTTTCCATTTTTACGCCCTAACAATCTCTAGTAATCACAATCGTTATCCTCACATAATTGCCACACCCCACATATTCGTCATCCTCGCGCAAGTGAGGATCTCGTGAGTCTGGAATCGAGGATTTTTTAAAAGAATAAAGAATAGATTGATTAAGAATTGTAGGCGGATATTTTTCCTCATGAGGTACCGGATCCGAGATTTTCTAAGGCAGCAAAGCTACCTAAGAAACTCTATGTCCGGCATGACGGTAAATCTTGATGGTGAATTATGGTAGTAATTCATGATTGTAACTTTTTTACAATTTATGCTTGGGTACCAAGGTGGTAATTGTTTTACCCACTCATTTTGAAAAAGAACCCATAATAAAGATGAAGTTAAGAGAGAAGTTAATTGTGATAATTGGTATAAGAGAAGGATGTCCAATCTAAATATCCTTCATGAAGTGATATCCCATTATTTCAAATCCTTCTCTTAAATAAAAATCGTGAGATTTTTTATTGTCCATCCTTGAATCTAGGATAAAATGCTGACAATTGTGTTTTTTACCTTCTCTTTCTATGAAAGAAACCAATTCTTTTCCAATCCCGAAATTACGAAATTTCTCGTCAATTACCATATTTCCAACCTGGATGTATTTTCCAGAATAGAAGCGCGTCAAAATCCAATATCCAGCAATTCCAACCAATTCATCTTGATGATAAGCGCCGATCATTTGATAGTTTTTCTCTTGTATAATTTCTTCAATAGATTTTAAAAAACCCTCCTTAGTGATGTGTTCGTGATGCTGAATCAAAATAGGGAAGACGAGGGAAATCTCGTCTTTAGTATCTAATTTTTTGATATTTATTTTGGGTTTTTTATCTTGCATCTATTTGATGGCTTTTAGTTTTAAAGGCAGATCATTCGCCCATTTGCTAATGCTTCCAGCGCCAGCGCATATAACCATATCACCAGACTTGGCAACATTCTTGATTATTTGTGGCAAATCATTCTCGTTATTCAATTTTAAAACATTTTGATGTCCGGAATTTTTGATTCCCAAAACCAAAGAATCTTGATTGACCCCTTGCACGGGAGATTGTCCAGCCCCAAAAATATCGGCCACGATAACCGTGTCGACGTCTTTGAAGGAATTACAAAACTCACTAAACAAATCATTGGTTCTGCTGTGTTTATGAGGCTGGAAAACTGCGATTAATTTATGATTAGGCAAAATTCCTTTTGCAGCTTTAAACAACGCCTGAATTTCAGTTGGGTGATGGCCGTAATCATCGATAATCGTTACTCCGTCAACTTCTCCTGTTTTTGTGAACCTTCTTTTTACTCCAGAATAATTTGCTAACCCTTGTTTGATAGCAACAGAATCAAGGCCGAGGAAATCCGCTATAGCAACTGCACCAAGAGCATTTTGAATATTATAAACTCCATAGGATGGCATTTGGATGTCGCCGATGACGCGTCCATTTTTATTGATTTTTACATCGAATTTCAAACCACTAACATCGCAAGAAATGTTAAATGCAAAATAATCAGCATTCTCATTTTGAACGCTCATTGAGACGATATTATTTTGAGTTTTTGATAATTCTTCATAGATTTTATTTACCTCAATATCATCAATAAACATCGCGACCAGACCATTTTTTGGAATCTGACTGACATATCTTTTGTAGTAGTTTTTTACTAGCTCAAAATCACCTTTGTAAAAATCCATATGCTCAGGCTCGATATTATTAACAACACCAATAAAGCTTGGTAAATCAACAAAGCTGGCGTCGGATTCGTCGGACTCCGCAACCAAAAATTCACCTTCCCCAAATCGAGCATTGCTGCCAAAACGATTTATTATCCCACCATTGATCACCATTGGGTCCAATCCAGAGCTTTCGAGCAAAACAGCGACCATGGCTGTTGTGCTGGTTTTTCCGTGAGTTCCAGAAATTGTGATTCCTTTTTTCACCGCCATGATTTGGGCAAGCATATCCGACCTTCTGATGATGGGGATATTTTTAGATTTGGCGGCTATAATTTCAGGATTACTGTCTTTAACGATTGAGGTTTCAACGACCAAAACCACATCGTCGGTTATATTTTGCGTGGCATGGCCAACGAAACATTTGATGCCTAAATTTTCCAATGATCTGGTGTTAGCATTTTGAGCCAAATCAGAA
>JBLHTM010000097.1:0-3130 GCA_047627215.1 Rickettsiales bacterium
TCGTGACGAACGTAGAAATTACAAAAGCTACCGTCATGACGGACATAGGAAGAATATCAGCACGATCATTATTAATCGCGCCACTCTTTAAAAAGTCCTCGACCCTTACTCACGATATCATCACTTGCGTGAGGAAGGTGAATGTAGCAGAATTTATTCAATAATTTCTCTTTTCCCCGAAATATTTGGCTCACTCAAAATTCCTTCTTTTTCCATTCTCTCAATCAAAATTGCCGCCCGATTGTAACCAATTCTAAGCTGACGCTGAACATAACTAATTGAAGGCTTACGATCACGAATCACAATTTGCACCGCCTGATTAAACAAATCTTCATCAGAACCACTTCCGCCAGACTCAGGCTTAAAAGACGCTCCAGCATTATTTTTAGCATTTTCAAATTGCTCAAAAACCAAATTCTGACCACCATTATCTTCACTAGGTTTTTGTGATTTAATAAACGTAACCACATCCTCAACTTCTGTATCAGAACAAAAAGGCCCATGAACACGAGTCATTTTGCTGCCACCCGACATGTAAATCATGTCGCCTTGACCCAGCAATTGTTCGGCTCCTTGAGTTCCAAGAATTGTCCGACTATCAATTCTAGAAGTGACCTGAAAACTAATTCTGGTGGGGAAATTGGCCTTAATTACACCAGTAATAACATCAACTGACGGGCGCTGAGTCGCCATGATGATGTGAATTCCAGCCGCCCTTGCCATTTGCGCAAGCCTTTGAATAGAGCCCTCGATATCCTTTCCAGCCACCAACATCAAATCCGCCATTTCATCAACAATCACAACAATGAAAGGCAGTCTTTTGGCGTCAAGCTCAACTTCCTCAATCATTGGCTCGCCAGTTTCAGGATTGAATCCTGTTTGAGTTTTTTTGGTAATTTTTTCACCATTCTTGAGAAATTTATCAATTTTCTCATTATATCCAGAAATATTTCGCACATTGAGATTCGACATTGCCCGATATCTTTCCTCCATTTCATTAGTCACCCATTTAAGTGCCACAACCGCCCTTCCGGGCTCTGTGACCACCGGAGAAAGTAAATGAGGAATTCCGTCATATCCTGACAGCTCAAGCATTTTTGGATCGATCATGATGAATTTACATTCCTCTGGCGGCAATTTGTATAATATGGATAAAATCATCGCATTAACTCCAACCGACTTTCCCGAACCTGTCGTTCCCGCAATCAATAAATGCGGCATTTTTGATAAATCAGCAATAATTGGCTCACCACCAATATCTTTTCCCAAAATAATTGGCAGTGCCGCTTGAGTATATTTATATTCTTCAGAGGCAATCATTTCGTGAAAAGAGATCATCTCCCTCACCGCATTTGGAAGTTCAATTCCGATAGTTGTTTTCCCCGGAACAACCGCAATTCTAGTGGAAATCGCGCTCATTGATCTGGCAATATCGTCAGCCAAACCCACAACTCTTGCCGCTTTAGTTCCTGCTGCCGGCTCAAATTCATGCAAAGTGACCACCGGACCCAATTTCATACTGACCATGGCACCATAAACTCCAAAATCTTCCAGAACTTTTAAAAGCATTTTAGATTGCTGTTCAAGCTGAACTTGGCTGACTTTTTTATCTTTATTATCCCCAGATCTGTCAACCAACAAATCAAGTGTCGGCAATTGATAGCTATCATTCTTACGAGCTGAATTGATGATTTGCTTGGTTTTATTGGGTTTTTTGCTTTTAGAAATTTTCTCTTTTTCTTTTATTTTGCTTTTACGAGGTTTCGGTTTTGACTCTCCGGCCTCACCTTTATGGGTCAATTTCCATTGCGCATTCATGAAGATTTCTTGAATTTGTTGCAACAATTTTTTCGCAGAATCAAATATATATTTGGCCATAGCCAAACTGTAGCGGAAGAAATATTGCCAATCTTTGAAGGTGATCTCAATGATTGTAGACAAAAGAACCACAGAAATAGAAAGCGAGAAAAAAGCAATAAAAATATGAGGAATAAAATCAACTTTTGCCAAAATAAAACTACCATTCATGCCACCTAAACCGCCAAGCATCCACCAATCAGGCTCGTAAAATAATGCAAAAAATAATGAGAAACTTAACAGGCAAATTGGTGTGAGGATTAGTTTTAACGCAATATGTCGAACGCCATTTTTGCTGGCAATTTTTATTCCTACGCTAAATAAAATTAAGCACAAAAAGAATGCCGAGAATCCAATCAATTGGAACAATAAATCAGAACTGTGCGACCCAAAACTTCCCATCCAATTGTGGATTTTCAGATTAGTTGAGGCGGCATTAAATGAGGGGTCGGAAAAATCAAAGCTGAAAAGTGACAATAAAATGACAATCGACAAGATGCATGAAATGATCCCGAAAAGACGAAATAAAAGTTTTATGATGGTGATATAGAGCTTTTCTTGCCACATGTTTTAATTGATCTTGGGGTCAAAGTTTTAAAGGCTCAGATTCTATTTTTTAAACTCTAATAAAACTAGATTTTTTTAAGAATAAATTTAAAATGCCCAACTAAATATTCCTCTTTAAAAATCATTCCGCAAATGAAAATAATATTAATCATCTCCTTATTGTCCCTTTTTTGCGCCTGCCAGAATAGCAAAATAGACTACGACTACCCAGAAAACCCTGAAAATATCAGACAAAAAAGAGCCGGAAAGTTTTTTGACGACATTACAGTTTTTGACGAAAAATCGGAAACAAAACCACAAAACACTCAAATAAAGACCGCCGATAATAAACTTTGGATGGCTTCCCTCGAAGTGATTGGCGCTCTTTTGCCAATTGACGCTGCGGACCAGAATTCTGGATTAATCATCACCGAATGGTATCAGGACGGAGGAAATGAAAATCAAAGAATAAAAATCAACCTCCTACTCAAAGGATCGTCAATACGAAAGGAGAATCTTTTATTGTCTATTTTCAAACAATCAAAAAATAGTAAAGGCGAATGGGATGATGAAAAATCAACCGGAAAAAGCCTTTCCGCTCAAATGATCAAAGAAAAAATAATTCAAAAAGCTTCAAAATAATGTCTAATCAAAATACACAAATTCCCAATTACAACCATAAATTTGTTGAAAATCATTGGCAAAAAACTTGGAATGAAAAAGATAT
>JBLHTM010000098.1:0-3033 GCA_047627215.1 Rickettsiales bacterium
CTGGATTGTGAGATCCTGTGATCATTATTCCTGCGTCAGCTTTTAGGTAGTGAACTCCATAATAAAGCATTGGAGTTGGACATAAACCAACCTCCAAAACATCAACTCCTGAATCGATCAATCCCTGGACTAGGCTTTCCTTGAGTTCTGGAGAGCTAATTCTGCCGTCATATCCGATCACAACTTTTCTTTTCTTTTCACTACCGAGAAACTTTGCAAAAGATCTTCCAATATAATAGGCGTCTTTGGTGCTTAAGGTTTCGTCAATAATTCCTCTAATATCGTAAGCTCGCAAGATTGATTTATGAAATTTATGCATGATTTTGTAAATTATAAGTGATTAGTTGGTTTGGGTAATTTTCCCGATTATTGGGCTGGAAGCTGTTGCAAATTGTTTTTTCTCCATTCTTCCAGCGAGATATGCCATTCTGCCACTTCTGATTGCCAGATTCATTGCTTCTGCCATCAAAATTGGATTTTGAGCTTTTGCAATTGCCGTATTCATCAAAACTCCATCGCAGCCAAGCTCCATAGCCAGAGCGGCATCACTTGCAGTTCCAACTCCGGCGTCAACTAAAACAGGAACTTTTGATTGCTCGACAATAAATTCGATGTTCAATTTATTTTGAATGCCAAGCCCAGAACCAATTGGAGCGGCAAGAGGCATTATCGCACAAGCGCCGATATCCTCCAACTCTCTGGCAACGATCGGATCGTCACTGGTGTAAACCATAACATCAAAACCCTCTTTAACCAATAATTCCGTGGCTTTGATGGTTTCAACAACTTTTGGATAAAGGGTTTTTTCGTCAGCCAAAACTTCCAATTTGACCAAATTCCAACCACCCGCTGCCCTTGCGAGCCTTAAGGTTCGAATTGCGTCAAAAGCGGTAAAACAACCAGCGGTATTTGGCAAATAGGTGTATTTTTTAGGATCAACAAAATCCTGCAACATGGGCTCATTTTTGTTTTCAACATTCACTCTGCGAACCGCAACGGTAACAATTTCGGCTCCACTTGCTTCAATGGCTGATTTTGTTTCATGAAAATCTTTGTATTTTCCAGTTCCGACCAAAAGTCTTGAGCTGAACTTTTTTCCTGCGACTTCAAAAAAATCTTGCGTTAAATCAATCATTTTAAAAAAAAATAATATGGTTAAATTTAAAAGAGGATATTAAACATGACAGAACTTCTAAACTCAAATGAATAAATCAATAATAAGAAAAATTTATAAGCAAAGAAGGCTTGACTTGAGGAGTGATGAGGTGCAAAAAAAATCATCGAAAATTGCTAATAATTTCATTAAAAATTTATTACCAAAAATTACTGATTTTGAAAAAAAAACATTAGCATTTTATTTTCCGACTAACAATGAAGTTGATACTATTTTTCTTATTCAGCATTGCCAAAAATTAGGAAATGAGATTTCTTTACCGAAGATAAAACCTTCAAGTTTGGTTCTTGAATTTAAATCACATAAAATTGGCGATAATCTGGTTTACAATAAAACTTATTCAAAAATACTAGAGCCGAAAGATTCTAAACCGAATATTGTTCCCGATATTATTTTTATGCCATTAGTGGCTTTCGACAATAATTGTCATCGAATTGGTATGGGAGGAGGATTCTATGATGCCTATATCAAGCATTCACGCCATCAAAACACAAAAAAAATCTTTATTGGCCTTGCTTATGATATACAAAATTGTGAAGAAATTAAGCCAGATAAATGGGATCAGAGACTTGATTTCATTGTATCGGAAAACATTATAGTGCCATACAAACAATGAATTAGGGACTGTATCGGTTTGATAAGGTTAAATAAAAAGATAATTAATAGTTGCTTTCATATTTCTTTATTATAATTTACGAAGGGTTACAAACTTTTGAGGTGCTTCTGGCGCCGCAAAATAGCCTACTAAAGAGGTTTTTTATTATTAATTTTTTAGAATCAAACAATGCATAAAACAGACTTAATTAAAGCAATTGCTAACGAAACCGGTTTATCTCAAAAAGATGCTGGAAGCTCTCTAGATTCAGCTTTGAAAATCATCACTGAAGCTTTAAAGCAAAAAGATTCTGTAACTTTGATCGGTTTCGGTACTTTCAAAACTGTTAAAACTGCAGCTAGAAAAGGTCGTAATCCACAAACTGGAAAAGAAATCCAAATCAAAGCTTCTAACAGAATTAAATTCACTGCTGGTAAAGCTTTGAAAGACGCTGTTAAATAGTTAAAACTGTTTTTCGAATTTAAAAACCCTAAGAATCAATTGATTCTTAGGTTTTTTTATGCTCAAAATTGATATTTTTTTTCTTAAAAAGAAACATTTATCCATTCTTCTTCATTTAAAACTTCTATTCCAAGTTCCAAGGCTTTTTTTAGCTTTGATCCTGCCTCTGACCCTGCAACCAAAAAATCAGTTTTAGAAGATACCGATCCTGAAACTTTCATTCCTAAATTTTCAGCTTTTTCTTTAGCTTCAGCTCTGCTCATTAATTCTAGAGTTCCGGTAAACACTATTGATTTTCCTGCCATTGGAGAGTCATTATTCTTATTGTTTTTGGCATCTATTATTTGCAATTCTAGATTCAAACCTTCCAATAATTCTAAATTAGAAGGTTTGCGGAAATAACCTATAATTGCTTCTGCCATTTTTTTGCCAATTCCATCAATTCCCACAAAATCTTGCCAATCTTGGTTTTCTTCTATATTTTTAGATTCAGCCATTTCTGACATTTTCGTTTTAAAGTTTGCAAATGATTCAAAATTATTAGCAATCAATTTTGCGGTGTTTTCTCCAACATGTCTGATTCCAAGAGCGTAGATGAAACGTCTTAGCTCGATTTTTCTTTTATTATTTATTGCTTCAAAAAGATTTTTAACTGACTTATCTTGCCACCCTTCTTTTTCAATCAAGGGATTTTCACTTGTTTTCTCGGCCTCTTCTAGTTTGAAAATATCGACGAAATTTTTAATTCGGCCCTCGGAGCAAAAATTATCAATTTGTTTTTTGCCAAGACCCTCAATATCAA